>JBMOKS010000387.1:0-14496 GCA_049324355.1 Bacteroidota bacterium | reverse complement strand
GATGTAATGAATCGGTCTGCCCAACAACTTTTCGAACCCCTTCTTATAAGGATCGAACGATACGCCGCCATGGACATAAACCATCAGGTTAGGCCATATCTCGTGAATGTTTTTAAGTCTGTGATATCGAACGATCTTTTCTATTAGGATTTGTATCCATGCAGGCACACCTACGACGATACCGATATCCCATTCCTTGGCATTGGCGGCGATCTCGTCGAGTTTGGCATCCCAGTTACGGGTTTTGGCTATTTTTTTACCAGGCTTGTAGAAATGCTGGAACCAGAATGGTAATCGTGCAGCCTGGATACCACTAAGGTCACCTTCAAAAAAGCTTCCTTTTTTATTCAGGTGGGTACTTCCACCCAGCATCAAGATGCCGGCTTCGAACAATTCGGGCTGCAGGTCATATTTCGACAAGGTAAGGATCTGGCGGACGCTGGTCTTTTGAATGGCCTTGGTCATATCCTTGGTCACGGGAATATGCTTGGAAGAAGCTTCCGATGTTCCCGAACTAAGGGCAAAATATTTGATTCTGCCCGGCCAGCATACATTTTTTACCCCTTTATGTGCCAGTTTCCACCAATCATTGTAGATCTTGTTGTAGGTATGGATGGGCACATTGGCTTTAAAACGTTTGTAAAATTCTTTGTCACCTTTGCGGAACGCGTTAAGAATATCAGGGAAATTGTAGTATTTGCCGAATTCGGTGGGGCTAGCGGTAATAAGAAGCTCTTTGAGTTCTTTTTTCTGCAAGTCAAAAGGCGAAGTATACTCCTGTTCCAGCATTTCGCGTAATCGGATTCCTTTTTTAAGCAATGTTCCCAGGATCGCCATATTTTTGCGTTGGTAAATAGGGGTCAAAAATAAGTAATGAATATTAAAAGTAACATAGACAATTTACTCCAAAACATACCCGTGGGCTGTAAACTGGTCGTGGTCAGCAAAACACAACCCCCGGAAAGAATTCAGGAGGCCTATGAAACCGGGCACCGGCTGTTTGGTGAGAACAAGGTGCAAGAACTCACGACCAAACACGAGGCCTTGCCCAAGGATATCGAATGGCACCTGATCGGCCATTTGCAGACTAACAAAGTTAAATACATTGCTCCGTTTGTCAGCCTTATCCATTCCGTGGACAGCTATAAACTCCTGGAAGAGATCAATAAGCAGGGCGGCAAGATAAACCGGGTCATACCCTGTCTTTTGCAACTCCACATTGCCGAAGAGGAGACCAAATTTGGGTTCTCGGTGCAGGAGGTGTTGGACCTCTTTCAATCGCAGCCTATTGACCAACTTCGTCACGTCAAGATCTTAGGGTTGATGGGCATGGCTACCTTCACCAATAACAAAGAACAGGTTAGAAAAGAGTTCAGGAACCTGAAAGTTTTTTTTGAAAAGTTAAAGTCGTCGTCGCTTCCCGGACAGACCGAAATGAAGGAACTTTCCATGGGCATGAGTGGAGATTATACCATCGCTATTGAAGAGGGCAGCACACTGGTGCGGGTAGGAACGGCCGTCTTCGGAGAGCGTGCGAAGCCAGTTCACTAATCGTATCAATCAACTTTATGAATCAAAGAATAACGTTAGCTGCAGGAGTTCTGACGGCTGGATTGGGTGTAGCCCTGGGTGCTTTTGGCGCCCATGCCTTAAAAGATATGCTAGTAGCGTCGGGTAGAACAGAAACTTATGAATTGGCCGTGCGATATCAATTTTATCATGCCTTTGCTTTGCTCATTACCGGCTTATTGATGAATCAATTTCAGGCGAAGTCCATCGCGTATGCGGCTTTATGTTTTGTTTTCGGAATAATATTATTCAGCGGAAGTTTATATGTTCTTTGCTTTACGGGCGTGCGTGCGCTGGGCGCAGTGACTCCGATTGGCGGAGTGCTTTTTATTGCAGGCTGGGTTCTGCTGTTAGTGGGGATCAACAAAAAATAAGGCTCCGATCCGGAGCCTTTATGTCTTTCAAAAGTAATTCTTATTGCTGGGGTGTTGAAGCAGCTTGCTTCTCCAGAACGTTGGTGGTAAAAGTTACCTGATTGCCATCGGTATTTACCGCGTTGGAAATGATGGTCACAGGTTTGTTCTGTCGGCCCATTTTGCCGGTGCTGTTAAAACCAATGGTAACCTCGCCTTTGCCGCCCGGAGGAATCGGATCGCGTGGCCATCCTTTAGGGGTTGTGCAACCGCAGCTTACCTGTACATTGGTGATGATCAATGGTTCGTTTCCTGTATTGGTAAAGTGGAAGGTATGCTCTACTTTATCGCCTTGGTGAATGTCTCCAAAATCGTGGGTCTTCTTTTCAAAGGTAATAACAGGTCCGTTTTTTTTCTCCGTTGTTGGGGTTCCTTGTGCAAATGCGTACGAAACAAACCCTAACATGACAACAAAAAGCAAATACTTTTTCATACTTAATTTTTTTCAAATTTAATGATGAATACCGATACAAAAATATCATTTTATGCCTAAACGCTTACGTAACCGATATAATTTCATTTTCGCGCGATTTCCTGGTTTTCTGCCACCCGATTGCGTTTTTGGATACAATTTACTGGTCTGAACTGCCACACCCTATGCACAAAGATATTGCCAAAGTTTATGGAAATAAGGTACGCCTGAGGGCCTGCGGTCTGTGCTGGAACGACGGCAGCCTGCTGATGGTGAATCATAAACTGATCACCCCTACCAACTTCTGGGCGCCGCCCGGCGGCGGTATCGAGTTCGGCATGCTGGCAGAGGAAACTTTGAAAAAAGAGTTCAGAGAAGAAACCGGGCTGATCGTTGCCCCGGGAAAATTTCTCTTCGGATGTGAGTTCATTCAAGATCCGCTTCATTCGGTCGAATTGTTTTTCGAAGTCAGGGTTCTGTCTGGCAAACTCATCACCGGGTCGGACCCCGAACTTCCGATCATCAAAGACGTAAAGTTCATGAACAGCGATGAGATCCAAGGCTTGCCCCCGCATGAACTCCACGGCATCTTTCAGGTAGTGCAAGAATTGGATGAACTGAAGACGCTGAGTGGCTTCTATCGGATTTAAAACAACATTCAACCCGCTTTGCCTTTCATATTACCCCATAAAATCTTTATTATTGTAAGATTTAAGCACAATCTGAAACAGTTAAAATTTTGCAGACAACAGCTACGCTCAACTATAAGCTAATTAAGAAGATCAAAGATGAGCGGTTTGATGAGGACCTCATTCATCAATATCTCCTGTTGATCCATATTGGCACCCGCGATCTGCAAGTTATAGTAGTCGATTCCGAAAGCTCCCGGGTATTGTTGCTGGAAGATTATGTATTTCCTGAATTGTCATCTCACACCGAACTTCTGCAACTCCTCGAGGTGTTGTTCGAAGCGCATCCGTTTTTGCGGGCGGCGTTCTGGAAAAAGATCAAAATTTCCATCAAAAACAATAAGTTTGTTCAGGTACCCGAATCGTTGTTTGTCGAGCAGTCGCTGACGGACTATCTGAAGTTCAACGCACAGGTTGATCCTGAGTCTGAAGAATTTTTGTGGGCCAGCAATCCTCGCTCCCTGGCAGTGACTGTGTTTGCCGTACAAAAAGATCTGAAGAAGTGGCTAACGGGATTGTATCCCAACAACCCTCCCCATTTCCTGCACCAATCGACGGCCCTGATCGAGGGTGTCATGCATTTTGCAGAAGACCGGAAAGACAATCCACTCTACATTTATGTAGATCGATTTAAGCTTCACATCGTCTATTGTAAAGAAAAAAAACTGCTCTACTATAATCAGTTTGTCATTAAGCAATTTTCTGACTACGTACGATACATCATGCTGGTGATGAAATCGCTCAACCTCAATCAGCAAACCAGCCAGGTCATGTTGTGGGGATATATCGGAAAAAATTCACCTCACTATCATGAATTTTATAAGTATGTGAACAACGTGATCTTCGGATCCCGTCCTGCCTACCTCACTTTCGGCTATATGTTTGACGAGATCCAGGATCATCATTTCTTTGATGCTTACAGCATGCAGCTTGTTGGTCAATAGGCTTTGGCCAATGGTCATTAGGCACCTAACATTAGACTTTTATTCGTCATTTGTAATCCGTAATTCGTCATTACCCGAGAGATTTTGTATAAATTTCCCGTGACTATTGACCCCCATCATCCATGGTAAAAAAAATCGCCCTATTTCCCGGTTCATTTGATCCTTTCACCAAGGGTCATGAGGATATCGTGCTGCGAGGCCTTCAAGTCTTTGATGAGATCATCATTTGCATCGGATACAATAGCCAGAAAAATGTGCGATACTTTGCGATCGACATGATGGTAGACCGGATTCAAAAAACTTTTTCCAATTATCCCAACATCTCCGTGCAGACGTATGCAGAGCTCACGGCGGTGTTCGCTCAAAAGCATAAGGCCAATTTTTTACTTCGGGGACTTCGCAACACGACGGATTTCGAGTATGAAAACAGCATCTCTCAAATCAACCGGAAACTTTTCAAGGATCTGGAGTCTGTTTTCCTGATCACTGCACCACAGTTCGCATGGATCAACTCTTCGATCATCAGGGAAGTGCATCGCTATGGAGGCGACATTTCAGAATTTATTCCTTATAAGCTTTGATTAACGGGAAGATTTGATCTGCATCTTCTCGTAGTACTGCTCGAAAACATAATTAATGGATTTGTAAGAGTGTTCGAGGGCGTGGTACACTTCTTTACCATTCATCCAACGGACTTCTTCGATATCCTCCGCCGCATCGGGCCGCATACGGGTGTCATCAACGACGTCCATGGCATACCAGCGCGTCTTTTTTAACATAGCGCTTTTATTCATGGTGTAGGTGTGCCAAGTGGTGCAGATCTTATGCCCCAACCTGACGGTGATATTACATTCTTCCTCTACCTCACGCAAGGCAGTTTGCTTGTATTTCTCGGCCTTTTCTTTCTTTCCTTTTGGCAGGTCCCATTTTTTCATACGGTAGATCATGAGAAATCTCTCTTTCTTGCGCACCAGGCCGCCTGCAGCCTTTACAACTTTAAATTTGCTTCTCAAAAAGGATTTGATGGTCTCATAATTCTGCACCGTGATCATCAACGAAAGTAAGTTTGTTCTCACCGGGGAATCCAGGAAGTTTAACAACGTGTCCAGGGCTTTTTCATCTGCATTTTTCACCCAAACATGATGGATAAGTTTAGCTTGGGTAAGGGTCTCGGTGGCGGCATCAATAACATGATTAACCCGGCCGTCATTTGGTTTCTCATCTGCCTTAAAAATCCTTACCGGGATGTCGTTGATAAAAATGATCATATGGTATACCTTAAACCATGCTCGCAAAAGAATAAAATATTCGGACGCAGGCAAGTACTTTAGTGTATTTTTGGTTGAAAATCAGCCAGATCAGCGAAATTGATCTCTGTGGCGATTGTCGTATCAATAAATTTTTAGAGGTAAATTTTAAATTCTATTTTTGGCGCATGCCAATCATTAAAGTTCAGGAAGAAACCGCCGGTAAAGTAGCAGAGATGTTACTGCAAATCCAAGCCATTAAGCTAAGTACCGATAAACCATTCACCTGGAGTTCTGGATGGAAATCACCCATTTATTGCGACAACCGGCTCTCACTTTCTTATCCCGATATCCGGCAGGCCATTAAGTTCGGCCTTGTCGACTCCATCAAAGAAAATTTCTTCACCGTCGAATCCATTGCCGGTGTGGCCACAGCCGGAATTGCGCAGGGTGCGTTGGTAGCGGAAGCCATGAATCTGCCTTTTCTCTATGTTCGGCCGAAACCTAAAGATCACGGCATGGGGAATTTGATCGAAGGAAAGGTGACCAAAGGCCAAAAAATTGTGGTGGTAGAAGATCTGGTGTCGACCGGAGGTAGCTCACTGAAGGCTGTTGAGGCCTTGCGAGAGGCAGGGTTTCAAGTACTCGGTATGGTTTCTATTTTTAACTATGGCTTCGATATCGCCACGCGTAATTTTTATGAAGCCAACACATCTTTGATTAGTCTGAGCGACTATAGCCATTTGCTGACTTTCGCCTTGAAAGAAAAGTATATCACCGAAGATCAACTTACCTCATTGAAGGCCTGGCGAGTCGATCCCTCGAATTGGAAGAAGAACTAGTGGGCGCCGGCCTGTTTGGATCGTCTCGAAGCATTTAATACATTTACGCAATTTTACCACCGCGATATGCAAGATATTCCCAAGAAGGTGACCGAAATACTGGTTGAAAAGCTCGGCATCGCAGAATCAGAAATCACTCCCGACGCTAATTTTGTAAAAGACCTTGGAATAGACTCTCTGGATTATGCAGAGATCGTGATGGAATTCGAACAGGCTTTTGATATCCGGATCCCCGACGACGATGCAGAAAAGATGCAAACGTTTGATCAAGCCGTAAAGTACATTCAGGAAAAGGTGAAGAAATAGATACTATTTTTTTTCCATCTCGAAAAAACTACAAAGGCGTACGGCATTGGCAAGGGTATGCGTCAAGAGCGGTTCCGAGGTAGCGCGATCCAGGTGAGTAAGCATCCAACCATTTCGCTCAGCATCCCACAGCACCAGGTATTTTTCCATTCCCATCAACAGCACATCCATCTCGTATACCTCGTCGCGCTGTTTGTCATAGAGCCCGGTAAACTGCAACAAAATATGGTCCTTTTTAAAAAGCTCGCCTTTTTTACAATCGATGGTATTTAACCTCATCAGCAATTTTGTCTCCTTATTCCAGGCCTTAAACATTATCTTGCGCGGGCTGTAGAGATCCATATCGTTAAAAATTAGTATGTTCAGCTTTCAAATACCTGTTCCTGTCTCCGTCTTTCAATGCTATGAATAACGAAATTAACAAGGTATTATTCATTGTCAATAAATTTTCAGGCGGCGGATTCCGCCCCGAAGTAGAAGGGCGGATTATTGATGTTTGCGAGAAACAAGACGTTGAATGCACAATCGAGTTCACCCAAAGTCGCGGTCATGCCACAACGCTGGCCCGTGAAGCGGTGGATAAGAAATTTAAGATGGTGATCGCTGTCGGGGGCGATGGCACTGTGAATGAAGTAGCCCGCGGTTTACTGCATACAGACGTTCCAATGGGTATTATTCCAAAAGGTTCGGGCAATGGTTTAGCTCGCCACCTGGGGATACCGATGAAAGTGCTGCCCGCTATCAAAAGTGTTTTCAATAGCCAGGTGATCGTCATGGATACCTTCCGAATGAATGGCAAGTTATCGCTAAATGTTTCGGGCATCGGATTCGACGGGCACATTGCCAACCTTTTTGCCGGCAACAAAAAGCGAGGGCTTAAAGGCTACACCAAGATCACGCTAAAAGAATTTAACCAATTCAAAGAATTTGAAGTAAACATCCTAACGGAAGGGCAATCCTTTAAGCGCAAAGCTTTCGTCATTGCCATTGCCAATTCATCGCAGTATGGAAACAATGCCCGCATAGCGCCGGCTGCTTCTGTGACAGATGAACTGCTTCACGTCAATATCCTCAAAAAAGTGCCGCCTTACCGTTTTGATTTCGTGTACGCTTTTTTTAATGGCACAATCGATCGTACTTCCTATTGCGAGATGATGGAAGTAAAGGAGATGGAGATCGCTGCATCTCAACCTTTGCCGTTCCATGTTGACGGTGAACCTTGTGGCCACGCCGACCGGTTTAATATTTCGATACAGCCACGGTCGTTGCAAATTTTAGTGCCATCTCAAAGCACGCATGTTTGAGCACGTTGTTTTGATAACATAAACATTACAACCGCTAAACCAACTTTTAAACCAACACTGTAATTACCGAACAAAATACCACGTAGTGGGTTCTATCACGACAATCCTATTCCGTTAAATTTCCAAAAACCAACCATTAACTCTATGAAGAAAATTTTAGCTGTCGCGTTGCTGACATTTGCTGTTAGCATGTCTTATGCTCAAGGCCTGACTTCGCCACCAAGCGGTGACAATCAAAAATCGGCCGTCACGCAATGGATCGGTCCAGTTTCCGTCTCTATCACCTACAGCAGCCCGGATGTGCATGGCCCCAATGGTGAAGATCGCAAAGGTCATATCTGGGGTGAATTGGTGCATTATGGGTTTATCGATCAGGGTTTTGGCACCTCCAAGGCTGCACCCTGGAGAGCCGGTGCCAACGAAAACACCGTCATCACTTTTTCTCACGATGTGAAAATCAATGGAAAAGACCTGAAGGCAGGAACCTACGGATTGTTCCTCGACGTGGAAAAAGAGGGTCCCTGGAACTGGATATTTTCCACCAACTCAAAAAGCTGGGGAAGCTATTTTTATAATCCGGCCGAAGACGCTCTTCGCGTCTCTACACAGCCCGTTGATGCCGCCTACACGGAGTGGCTTACTTATAGTTTCGAAGATCGCCAAGCCAACTCCGCAGTAGCCTGCCTCCAGTGGGAAAATAAAAAAGTACCTTTCAAGATCGAGGTTGCCAACATCAATGAGGTTTATGTTGCTATGATGCGCAATGACCTTCGCGGAAGCGTGGGTTTTGATTACAAAAATCTGGCGGCAGCGGCTCAATTCTGCGCTCAAAATAAGATCAACTTGGAAGAGGCTTTGACTTGGGCAGAAACGGCGGTCAGCATGCCTTTTGTGGGACAGGAAGAATTCTCAACACTTCAAACTAAATCAGCAGTGCTGCATGCACTCGGGCGCCACGCGGAAGCAGACGCCACCATGGACAAAGCCATCAACCATGTAACGGCCAATGTGCAGGTTGTTCATCAGTATGGCCGGAGTTTATTGCAAGAAGGCAAGAATGAAAAAGCCCTTGAAGTCTTCAAACTCAATCGTCAAAGGCATCCTGACGATAAGTTTACAACCTTTGTTGGTTTAGCTCGTGGCTTTACGGCTACCGGTGATAAGAAAAATGCGATCAAGAATTGGGAAATAGCCATCAAGAATATTCCTGACAATCAAAAACAAAACTTAAGTTTCTACGAAGCCGAGCTCAAAAAACTGAAAGGCTGATCTGAGTTATGTAAAAGTCCGTGAAGACTGCCTCACCGGGCAGTCTTTTTTATGTCGAAGCTTTTTTGAGCCATGATGAAGTTATATCATTCAGCACTTTTACCTTGTGGGTGAAATCTCCTTTGATGCGCTCACGTATTTTCTGCATGTTGTTCAATAATTCATTGGTATTGTCGGGAAGTGCTTCTTCCAGATATTCGCGCATACGCTTGGCGATGGTGGGCGATTTTCCATTGGTTGATATTCCGATCTTCACATTTCCTTTTGTCACAACAGATCCGAGGTAAAAATCGCACAGCGTCGGTGTGTCAGCGACGTTCACCAGTATTCTTTTCTTACGGGCCAATGTTCTGATACGCTGATGTAAGGCTGCGTCGTCTGTGGCCAGCAACACAAGGTCTTTATTTTGAAGATCTCGCACCCTAAAAGTCCTTTCAACGAGCAAAACTCGCTTATGTTGAAGGGCCAGATCTTTGATGTCATCCTGGATCTCCGGAGCCACCACTGTAACGCGGGCGCCCGGACTATTCTTTAAAATGGCAGCAAGTTTTTCCAAGCCAACATTGCCGCCACCGACGACCAACGTCTGAAGCTCTTCGAGTTTCAGGAATACAGGAAATAAATTGTTGCGTTCTTCTTCCATGGCTACAGCCTTTATCATTCTACAGTTGTTCGAGATTATTCAACCCCCCGGCCTGCTGTGATACTATCGTTTCCAACACAGATGAATACTTCACCACTTCGCCCACTACAATAATTGCAGGTGCACCGATCTGCTCTTTTTCTACCAGTGTCGCGATGCTGGCGACGCTGCCAACGACGCTTCGCTGATTTTCCATGGTTCCGTTTTGCACTACTGCAACTGGCACGTTGCCTTTACCATGGCGCTCAAAAATATTCATGATCTCCCGGATCTTATTCAGGCCCATGAGAATAACGATCGTGGCAGTTGATTGCGCTGCGAGCTCAAGATCGGAAGATGCGGGCCCGGCCATAGTGGTTCCTGTTACTACCCAGAAACTTTCGCTCACACCGCGCGCCGTTACGGGAATATTCAAACTCGCCGGTACCGCCAGCGCGCTGCTGATGCCCGGAACCACGGCGGTTTCAATTCCATATTGGGTCGCAAACTCGATCTCTTCTGCGCCGCGTCCGAACACAAAGGGATCGCCACCTTTCAGACGGACCACGTGGCCGTATAAAAAAGCAAATTCGACTATTAGTTCATTGATCTCGCCCTGCGCGTACGAATGTGAACCTGCGCGTTTCCCTACAGACAATGCCGGCGTGCCCACGGGTATGAATTTTAGGATGTCGTCAGACACCAGCGCATCGTACAGCACCAGGTCGGCTGCCTTCAAGGTGTTAATCGCCTTCAACGTGATCAACTCCGGATCTCCCGGCCCAGCACCCACAAGCGTGAGTTTGGGTTGTTTGTGGAATGAAAATATGCTACTGATCATTTCTCAATCGTTTCTGTCTCTTTTTCTTCGTTTCTGTAGATGAACACATCTTCCAGGAATTTTTTGGCGTCGGACCAATATTCGCTGGCGAATGCTGAAGAAGGCTCATTCTTGTTAATGCGCAACACAAATTCTTTGAAGTTATCGGCCTGTTCGATCACACCACTGAAGTGTTGCTGAAAATCATTCAGGGTTTGGATTTGCGTACTGGGCTTGACCTCTCGCGTAAGCAACAGTGCTTTTGCGGTATTAATGAACGCACTATAGCTATGATAGATAGCATCGGCATATAATCCCTGATCGAAAGCCTCTTTGGACCATGCCAATCGTTCCTCAGTTTCATACAACAAGGTAGAAACGAGATCGATGATGACACCCGCACACTCACCAACGGCAGTATGCAAAATAAAATTATGATCTTCGCCCCAATCGATATAGTCAGTTTGTGTTACTGTAGTTACATCGCCGAGTGGTTTTAATAACGTATAAAAGTAATTCCGTCCTATACGTTTGAAGTAGTCGTGGTAATATTCGCCATCATAGCCATTTGTTTCATAATCCTGTAACAGTAAACGCAGCGCCTGCGGCCCTCTGCGACTGGGGATTTTGATGATCTTATCGGAAATAATTCCGTCACCATTATTAAGTTTGCCGCCGCCCAGTAACACGACGAGCGCGGGCATTATTTTTCCTTGCTTGTCTTTGATGGAGCTTCCATGGAAACCGATACTGGCGAGCCCATGCTGTCCGCACGAGTTAGGGCATCCGCTGATCTTGATCTTGATATCGTTGTTATAAATAAGATCAGGAAATTCTTCACGGACTACTTTTTCCAGTTCCAAAGAGATCTTCGTACTATCTGAAATTCCCAGTGCACACGACTCAGTTCCTGGGCAAGCGGTGATATCGGCTACGCTGTCGAAGCCAGGTTCTGCCAGGCCAATATTATCGAGTGCCACGAAAAGATTTTTTAATGCTTCCGGTCTTACAAACCTGATCAGGTATCCCTGATTCACGGTGATGCGCATTTCAGCAGCGGCGTAAGCATCGACCACGTCAGCAAATTTTCTTGCCAATGAAGAAGGTAAATTTCCGAGTGGCAGCTTCACGTAGACGCCAAAGAATCCTTTCTGTTTTTGTTCAAACACATTGGTTGCGTACCATCGTTTGTATTTGACCTCGTCTGTTATTGTAACGGGCTCAAAAGCTTTCGCTTCCGGCAACACCGGGGCGGGCAATTTATCTTCCGATATTTTATAGGTCTTATTTTTTAAAGCTTTTTTCTCTTCTTCCGCCAGGGCCAGCAATTTTTCCAGGCCGATATCGTCGAGCAAAAATTTCAAGCGGGCTTTCATTCTGCGCGTACGTTCGCCATAACGATCAAAGACGCGAAGGATGCTTTCGGTGAACGGAATAATCTGGTCTATTTCGAGGAATTCGAAAGCAACTTGCGCAACATATGGATTGGCGCCGAGGCCCCCGCCGATTACGACTTTAAATCCGCGTTTTTCATTCTCAATTCTGGGAATGAAACCAAGGTCGTGGATGAAGGTATAGGCCGTATCTTCATCGCTAGACGAAAAAGCTATTTTGAATTTTCTTCCCATCTCCTGGCAAATCGGATTGCGCAGAAAATATTCAAACATTTCATAGGCGTAAGGAGAAACATCGAATATTTCTTTGGGATCAACACCGGCCGTTGGGGAAGCTGTAATGTTTCTTACCGTATTGCCGCAGGCTTCACGTAAGGTGATATCATCTTGCTCGAGTTTGGCCCACAGCTCGGGTGTGCGGTCGAGACTCACGAAGTGGATCTGAATATCCTGCCGTGTGGTGGCGTGCAGATTGCTGCTCGCATATTCATCTGAAATGTCAGCTATTCTGCGAAGCTGCCTGGTGGTTACACGACCAAGGGGAAGTTTGATCCTGATCATCTGCACGCCAGGTTGGCGCTGACCATAAACTCCTCGCGCCAGTCGCAGGCTGCGGAATTTTTCATCGTCGATCTTTCCGTCACGGAAGAGCCGGATCTTCTTCTCGAGATCGATAATATCTTTTACTACTATCGGGTTGGTTAAATCTTCAAGTTCTGACCGAAAGCTTTGCATATTTTTTTCAATTACGGTTAAAACAAAAGAGCCTTTCCTATGGTGCAGGAAAGGCTCGTGAATGCTCTTTTATCTATTGTTTACAAAATTTCTACGAATCCGATCTTCCTGCATGTCCAGGCAAATGCTTACAACACCAACACATCGCGGGTGCTGTGCACATCATCATATTCATACAGGATTTAAATTTCTTCATTGACAACAATCAAATGATGGTTCGAAAGTAGACCATTTTTAAATAAAAACAAACGGCATTATCCGAATTCGGTTTCAAAATCAGTTAAATTTTCTACGAACAACTGTTTGTTTTGGTTTTGCAATCGTTAACTGGGGGGCATCGGCTTTCAATCTTGTCGTCCGCTTCGCCCGGAGCTACTCCTGTGATATCGAAACGGTTTATGCATTTCGATCTCCGGGTCGAAGGGACCTGATGGGGGATTGGTCATCAATCCTTGTACTTATTGGGAATCTGCCTTGCTTATGGCTTCAATCAACTGTTGTGATGTAAATGGTTTTACGACGTAAGCTTTCGCGCCAAGCATGATGCCTTCATTCACAACAGATTCCAATCCCACCGCACTGATCATCACAACTTTCGAACGCAAGCCCTCGGTATGATAAACCTTCAGTATCTCTGTTCCGATCATATCTGGCAGAATATTATCTAATGTAATGTAGTCGGGCTGTAAGGCAAAAGCCAGATCAATAGCTTCTTCCCCGTTCGCAGCAAGTCCTACGATCTTAAAACCTTCCACTTCCAGGGCATCCTGGATCAGCGTGCGCATATATAACGAATCGTCTACGATTAAAACACTCTTACTCATTTTTGTTTCTTTTCATGTGTACTAAGCTGCCGTATGTCGTTTGAACATCGTGATAAGATCATTGTCTAATACCTTAAAAATATCGATCAAGGGGACCAGCCGGCCGTCAACCCTTACGATTCCTCTGATATAATTTACGGCGTTGAATGTACTGTTGATCCTGCTAAGGGATTCATCTATATTTTCAGCAGCCACGGAGATGACTTTTGGGATTTCTGAGACTAGAATACCTATTTTAAATTCTTCGTTCTCGGCCATAAAAGTATAATCAGGAACAAGGGAATGCCTGACCTTCGAATTGAATTTCTCTTCGAGGTCAATAATGGCCACCATTCGGCCGTCGATGCTGGTCATTCCCTTAATATATCTCGGGGCCTGAGGCATTTTGGTGATGGGTGGTGTTTTTATCACCGTTCCTGCATACCTGGCAGACAGCGCATATTCTTCATGTCCCTGCTTAAAAATTACAATCTGCACTTCGCTACCGGTATCTGACTTATTAAGCTCGTTCATTTTCTTTTATTTATATCATGCCCACACGGATTTGATTTGCTGACCGTTAGGTATCTGCAGCCGGAACACGCTACCGAAGCCTACTTCCGAATCTACTTCGACAGAACCGTGAAGTTGCTCCAGTCCCTCTTTCACGATATACAACCCTAAGCCGGCGCCTCGTGAATTCAATGAAGCTTTGTAAAACATATTGAAAATTTTATCGTGATGCTGCTTTGCAATGCCTACGCCGTTGTCTATCACCTCAACCCGCACCTCCTGATGGTCGACCTTGACATCAACGCGAACAAACGGGCGGGTCTTGTTTACATCCATAAAGTGAATGGCGTTGCGAATGATGCCGTCGATAATGGTTTCGATCCGATCGCGGTCGGAATAGAATGCAAACTTGCTGGTCATTTTTACTTCAAAATCGATCCGTTTGAAATGTTGATCGTTCTGATAATTATTGATGACTTTCCAAATGAGTTGTTCAAACTCGATCTTATCGTTTTTTACGCGCTGATAAGTAGTTTTCGAAAAACTGTTAATATCCTTAATTATCTTATCGAGCTTCAAGGCGCTCATTTCAATCTTGGAAACATATTCAAGAA
>JBMOKS010000386.1:0-14548 GCA_049324355.1 Bacteroidota bacterium | reverse complement strand
CTGGTAGAGACGCTGATAGGAAAAGGTCCATTCACAGTATTTGCGCCAACTAACGAGGCCTTTGGAAAACTTCCCGCCGGTACGGTAGAGTCATTGTTAAAGCCTGAGAACAAAAATATGCTCACTTCCGTGTTGACCTATCATGTTATTGCGGGCCGTTTTGATTCCGATGCAATTGCCAAGGCGATCAAGGCAGGAAATGGCAAAGCCGAATTGAAGACCGTGAGCGGTGGAAAGTTGTGGGCTATGATGAACGGTCCGAAAAATGTAGTGCTGAAGGATGAGAAGGGTATGGTGGCCAACGTAAGCATCTATGATGTAAACCAGTCGAATGGTGTGATACACGTCATTGACACTGTGGTGATGCCCAATTGATCTTCCTCATTGATCTTTAGGGGTGAAAGCCTCGTCGTTCATTGCGGCGAGGCTTTTAATTTTTTTTGATGCCGGGTTTTGATAATTAAAAGACTAAATTCGTCGTGAAGAACGTAAAGCCCCATGAAAATAATCGTTGTCGGCGCCAGTGGCACCATCGGAAAAAGATTAACGGAAGAATTAGGTAAACGCCACGAAGTTGTTAAAGCCAGCTTCAGTAAGAGCGATGTTAAGGTGGACATCACTTCGCGCGCCTCAATCGAAAATATGTATCATGACGTCGGTAAATTTGATGCTGTGATCAGCGTCACCGGTAGTGCCTACTTTGGCGCATTCGAAAAAATGACCGAAGAAGATCTTTATATGGGCATCCGGTCTAAGCTCATGGGCCAGATCAACCTGGTGATGGTAGGCAAAAACTATATCAACGCGGGAGGTTCTTTTACCCTCACCTCTGGCATCCTTTCAGAAGATCCCATCCGCGATGGCGCGGCGCTAAGTATGGTCAATAGCGGCGTGAACGGTTTTGTAGTCGGCGCAGCTGTGGAATTTCAACGTGGCATTCGCCTCAACGTAGTTAGCCCTGGCCTGGTAGATGACTCCAAAGAATCATTGGGGCGTTGGTTTCCCGGACACACGACAGTAGCCATGAACCGGGTAGTCGATGGTTACCTGAAGAGCGTGGAGGGTGTGGGAACCGGCAGGATCATCCGGGTATATTAGTCTTCATAATATTCACATAGTTTTCCTGAAAATCCGGGGAGTAGCGATTATTCCCCCTGTGTTTATTATTTTCACGCGTTTATTTGATTTTAACAGGAAAGTATGATCACAGTCGGTAGTAAAAGACTGTCAGTAAAGGATTTTGAGCAGCTTCTGTACACAAGTGAGCAAGTTTCACTTGATCCTCAGGCATTAGATAAGGTCAGGCTAAATTTTGAATTCCTGAAAGCCTATTCGAAAGATAAAATTATCTATGGTATCAACACCGGACTGGGTCCCATGGCGCAGTATAAGATTAGCGAAGATGATCAGCGCCAGCTCCAATATAACTTGATCCGTAGCCACAGCTCAGGTTCGGGAGAGGTTTTCCCGGAAGACTTAGCACGGGCAACCATGATCGCCCGCCTCAACGGGCTTATGCAAGGTTCGTCGGGCATTCACACGGAAGCGGTAGAACTCATTACTCAGCTCCTCAATAGAAAGATAAGCGTTTGTATTTTTCAACGTGGTGGCGTAGGTGCAAGTGGCGATCTGGTGCAACTTGCGCACTTGGCACTGAACCTCATCGGCGAAGGTAAAGTATGGCACGACGGCAAGCTGGTTGAAACCTCAACAGCTTTTTCGAAGGAGAAGATCAAACCTCTGAGCATTCACCTGCGTGAGGGGCTCGCGCTGATGAACGGCACTTCCGCCATGACAGGTGTTGGACTGGTGAATGTTATCCATTCGCGGAAATTGTTAGATTGTGCCATCATGTTTTCGGCGATAACTAATGAGCTGATGAAATCGTTTGACGATCACTTCTCGCAGGAGCTCAATGCCGTAAAACACCATCCTGGTCAAGCGAAAGTCGCCGAAGCCATGCGCAAGTTTTTGCACGACAGCAAATTGGTTCGCAAGCGCCCCGATCATCTTTATCACCGCAGGATCACAGAAGCTGTTTTCACCGATAAAGTACAGGAATATTATTCGCTGCGATGTGTACCACAGATACTTGGGCCGGTATACGACACCTTGATGAATGCGGAGACTGTTCTCGAAAATGAAGTAAATTCTGTAAACGACAACCCGGTCATCGACCATGTTCGCGAGAATGTCTACCATGGCGGCAATTTCCATGGCGATTACATCGCACTGGAAATGGATAAGTTAAAAACCGTTGTGACCAAACTCTGTATGTTGTCGGAAAGGCAGCTGAATTATCTGCTGAACGATAAGCTCAATCAGAAGCTCCCGCCTTTCATTAACCTCGGAACCCTTGGGCTGAATTTCGGAATGCAGGGCATGCAGTTCACGGCAACTTCTACTACAGCCGAGAATCAAACCTTGTCGTACCCTATGTATTTGCACAGCATCTCCAACAATAACGACAATCAGGACATTGTGAGCATGGGGTGCAACGCGGCGTTCATCACGCGGAAAGTGATTGACAACAGCTTTGATGTATTGGCCATTCAATGCATTGCCTTAATGCAGGCAATCGATTATTTGAAATGTCATGCGCGATTGTCAACCGCGACACACGCTTTGTATGATGATGTACGGAAGCTCGTACCCATGTTTACAGAAGACGCTCCGAAATACGAAGTTCTTCAGCAAGTGAAAAACTATTTGCTGACCATGAAGCGGTCGGTGATCTTTTAATTACGCAGTCAGAGGCACATTAAAAAATATAGTCACACGTGAAATACGCATTGGTTACCGGAGGTTCGCGCGGCATTGGTCGTGTTGTTTGTCAGAAACTGGCCGAACAGGGTTACAATATTCTCATCAACTTTAAGAACAACGAAGTCGAAGCGCAAAAAACGCTGGCGATGGTGAAAGAAAAAGGATGCGACGGCGAACTGCTGAAGTTCGACGTTTCTGATAAAAAATCTGTAGACGATGTGCTGGGAGCCTGGATAGAGAACAACAAGGAGAAACAAATCGAAGTGTTGGTGAACAATGCAGGCATCCGCCAGGACGCGCTCATGATCTGGATGAGCGAAGAGCAGTGGAAAAGTGTACTGGGCTCAAGCCTCGATGGGTTTTACTACGTAACCCGGTTGGTTGTGAGTGGTATGCTTGCCAAAAAATACGGACGCATCATCAATGTAGTGTCATTGTCGGGTTTGAAGGGACTTCCCGGCCAAACCAACTATTCTGCCGCAAAGGCCGGCGTGATCGGCGCCACCAAAGCACTGGCACAGGAAGTGGCGCGGCGGGGCGTAACGGTAAATGCCGTAGCACCGGGTTTTATCCGTACCGACATGACCCAGGACCTGAAGGAACAAGACCTCAAATCGCTGATCCCCATGCAGCGTTTTGGAGAACCCGAAGAGGTAGCTGATGCTATTGCTTTCCTGGCTTCGGCTAAAGCATCTTATATAACCGGCGCTGTACTCTCCATCAATGGTGGATTGTATTCATAGTCCAAAAGCACTATTCTTTTTATAAAGGCTGCTTCAAATTCCGTCGCTGGGTCGAAATTCTTACCAGTGTGTTTTAGGAAGCTGAACCCAACACCTGCAGACTAGATTAATTTTTTTATTTTTGCAGTGAAGCAAATGGTATGCATGCAGACTGCTTGGGAAACTGTGTCCTCCAATTGTTGGTTTCACTTAAACACAATCTAGAAAGGTTATAATGAATCGTGTTGTTATTACCGGTTTAGGTATTTATTCCTGTATTGGTAAAAATCTCGCAGAAGTTAAAGATTCACTTTACCGTGGCAAGTCCGGGATCATTTTAGATCCAGAACGTAAGGCCATGGGCTACAGGTCAGGTCTGACGGGCTATGTGGATCGGCCTCAGCTAAAAGGGGTTCTCGACCGCCGGGCTCGCGTGATGCTGCCCGAACAAGGTGAGTACGCCTACCTCTCCACGCTGGAGGCCATGAAGAATGCCAATCTTCCGCAAGAATATATCGATACCAACGAAATAGGGGTAATTTTCGGAAATGACAGCTCTGCGCAGCCGGTGATCGAGGCTATCGATATCATCCGTGCTAAAAAAGATACAATGATGGTGGGCTCCGGCTCCGTGTTTCAGGTGCTGAACTCTACCGTGAATATGAACCTGGCCACGATTTTCAGGCTCAAAGGAATAAACTTTGGCGTTAGCGCGGCTTGTGCCAGCGGCTCTCACTCTATCGGGCTGGCATACATGTTCATTCGCAATGGTCTTCAGGACTGTATCGTGTGTGGTGGAGCGCAGGAGACCAATATTTATTCAATGGGAAATTTTGATGCGCTGGGGGCCTTTTCTGTTCGCGAAAGCGAGCCCACCGCTGCCAGCCGCCCTTTCGATAAAAACAGGGATGGTTTGGTGCCAAGCGGAGGCGCAGCGACCGTTATCGTGGAGAGTATAGAGTCGGCACAACGACGGGGTGCTAAAATACTGGGTGAGATCATCGGCTACGGTTTTTCATCCAATGGCGAACATATTTCCAACCCCAGTGTGCAGGGCCCTGCCCGATCTTTACGTCTGGCCATGAAAGGTTCAGGATTGCAGGCGACTGATATTGATTATATCAACGCGCATGCTACGTCGACCCCGGCAGGAGATGCCAGCGAGGCCGAGGCAATCGCAGAAGTTTTTGGAGCGGCTAAAACAGCTGTGAGCTCTACCAAATCTATGACCGGCCACGAGTGCTGGATGGCGGGCGCGAGCGAAATTGTATATTCTTTGCTGATGATGGAAGAGTCGTTTATCGCCCCGAATATCAATTTTGAAACACCCGATGAGCACTCTGAAAAGCTAAATATTGTGACCCGAACCACGAATAAAAATATTGACGTATTTTTGTCGAATTCTTTTGGCTTTGGGGGTACCAATTCGACCCTGATCGTTAAAAAATGGAATTAACTAAAGTGATGGATAAAGTAAGCATTATTGAGCGGATTAATGGTTTTTTGGTGGACGAGTTTGAGGTCGATCCCGGAAAGATCACACCAGAAGCTAACCTGCGTGAGACCCTGGAACTGGATAGCCTTGATTACATAGACTTGGTTGTGGTGATCGAAAGCAACTTTGGATTCAAGGTAAAACCAGAAGATTTTGCTTCCATTGCTACCTTTCAGAATTTCTACGACTACGTAACCAACCGCGTTGGTGAGAAGGTAAGTGCATGATATGCCTCAGTGGAAAGGCAAATCCAAGGGAAACAAATTAGGTTACAGCATCTTCGTGTGGATCTGCCGCACATTCGGCGTGAAGCCCGCTTATCTTTTGCTCAGATTTGTGGCCTTCTATTATTTTCTTTTTTCTCCCAGTTCCACCCGGCACATCTATGAATATTTCCGAAAACGATTGGCATATTCGAGCTTTCAATCGAGAATAAAGGTTTACCAGAACTATTACGTTTTCGGACAGACCCTGCTGGACAAGATCATTGTGATGGCGGGCATTGAAAATAAATTCACGTACGATTTTGACGGAGAAGACAATCTCCGGAAGATTGTTGCGCTGGGCAAAGGTGGGATCTTACTGAGCGGGCACGTCGGAAACTGGGAAGCCGCCGGCCACCTGCTCCGCCGACTCAACACCTGCATCAATGTGGTCATGTTCGACGGCGAGCACGAACGTATCAAGCACTATCTTGACCAGGTTACCGGTGGCAGAAATTTTAATGTCATTGTGATCAGGAACGACCTTTCGCATGTGTACGCCATCGGCGAGGCGCTGGCCAAAAATGAACTGATCTGCCTTCATGCCGACCGGTTCCTCGAAGGCAATAAAACAATTGGCCGCCGTTTTCTGGGCGATTACGCTTTGTTCCCCATTGGGCCCTTTGCCTTGGCAGCCAGCTTTAAGGTGCCCGTTTCCATCGTATTTGCCTTCAAGGAGACGGCTACCCACTATCACTTTTATGGCAGCCCGTTGCTGGAACGCGGCCCGCAAGAGCCGAAAGCAGAATTTTCAGACCGGATGGTCAATACCTTTGTGAACGAATTGGAGCAAAAGGTAAAAATGTATCCCGAACAGTGGTTTAATTATTATAACTTTTGGGCCCGATGATGCTGGCTACCCGCAACGATATCACCCGATTTATTCCGCAGCGCGAACCCATGGTTATGATACATACCCTGGTAGAAGCAAGTGATAAACACGCTGTAACCCAGATGCTCGTAGAACCTGAAAATATTTTTGTATCCGGCGAGGTTTTGGGCGAGCCCGGATTGGTGGAAAACATCGCGCAGACTGCTGCTGCGCAGGTGGGCTATCAATGCGCCTTGAAAAATATTCCGGTGCCGGTGGGTTATATCGCGGCCGTGAAAGATCTTCGATTTCACGCGCTGCCGAAAATGAATTCGACCATTACCACGACAATAAAAATTACCAACCAGGTACTTAATATTACCCTGGCAGAAGGATCCATCGAGCAGGATGGAAAAGAGTTTTGCTCTTGCGAGATGAGAATATTTGTAAAAACTGAATCCTAACAAACCATGCACATGCGACTTACAAAACTTGCAATTCTTGTTGTACTGGCCCTGTCGGTTAGTATGACCAGCTATGGCCAAACTAAAAACGATATTTTTCAAAAGTCTACACCCATCACCTGGCTAGGGCTTGATTTTTCAGGCGCCAAACTGATCGGCGACCGCGAGCGCCTCGGGTCAGAATCGGATGTGAGGCATCTGCTGGAGTCGTGGAATAATATCATCCTCAAAGAACATGAGAAATACGACATCGGGTTAGCCATCGACAAGCTCAAGGTCACCAATGCGATCGAAGCTACAACCGAGCATAATGCCAACCTCGATGTATTGGAAATGTACTCGGGCGATATCAAAGACTATTTTCATCTTAAACCGGAGGATGTGGAACGCATCGTTGCCGACTACGACTTTAAAGGATACGATGGCATCGGCCTGATGTTCGTGGTCGAAAGCTTCAGCAAGCTCAATGAAGAGGGTGCGGTTTGGGTAACCTTCATTAACATGAGTACTAAGGAGGTATTTTTCACCGAGCGGATGACCGCCAAACCCGGCGGATTCGGTATGCGCAACTTCTGGGCAGGCGCTATTTACGGCATTTTAAAAAGCATGCAGAAAAAAGAGTTCGAAATGTGGCGTAAAAAATACGCGCGATAAATACGGAGCTGCGGTGTTAAGCGATCAAACTGAGGTTATTGTTCGATTCAACGAGGCCGATCCGCTGGGTGTCGTCTGGCACGGCCACTACGTGAGGTATTTCGAAGACGGGCGCGAGGCGTTTGGTAAGCGGTATGGCATTTCTTATTTGGATTTTTACCATCAAGGTCTTGCAGTGCCTGTGGTCTCAGTACAATGCGATTATAAAAAACCATTGCGATACGGAAACACTGTGATCGTTGAAACCAACTTCATCAACACAGCCGCGGCAAAATTAAAATTTGAATACAAGATCTATGAAGCGGCGAGTCGGTCGCTGGTGGCCGTAGGCTCTTCCATGCAGGTCTTCGTAGATGCTAAAACTTTTGAGCTTCAGCTCACCATGCCTTCTTTCTTTGAAGCCTGGAAGAAAAAATGGAATTTGATCTAACGCATGAAAGACGTATGGGTGGCAGGTGATGTGATCGTATCTCCGCTGGGTAAAACCAGCGAGGAAAATTTCTCGAAGTTATCTCGTGGAATTAGCGGGCTGAATTCTTTCCATGATGACCAGCTCAGCGCATCACCTATCGTTGCAGGCAAAATTTCGGATGTGCCGATCACGTCGTCGCTTACACGATTCGAGACCCTGTGCGTTGATGCTTTGACAAATATTGTCGGTCAACTGTCCTTCCCACCTGAAAAAACGGTTCTTATTCTTTCTACCACCAAAGGTAATCACCTGGTGATATCCAATGCTTGTATTTCGGGTGTCGTGGCATTGATGACAGCAGCACGCTTCTTACGCGCCGGCCTGTACGACCATGCGGTGGTTTTGGGAGCTGATGCCTTGAGCCGTTTTGTGGTGTCGGGTTTTCAAAGTCTTGCGGCGCTCAGTGATGAGCCGTGCAAGCCGTTTGACGCCAATCGCAAAGGTATCAATCTTGGAGAAGCCGCTGCAGCGATGTTGTTGACTTCAAAACCAGAGACCTTGGGCGTTCGTTCTACAATTAAAATTTTAGGTGGAGGATTGACCAATGATGCCAATCACATTTCTGGTCCGTCAAGAACAGGAGAGGAGCTTGCGATGGCCATCGGCCGCGCCTTGAGCGAATCGGACATATCAGCATCTTCGGTTGATTTTATTTCGGCACATGGAACTGCCACTCTCTACAACGACGAGATGGAAGCTAAAGCTTTCCATTGGTCGGGGTTAGATCAAACACCACTCAATAGTCTGAAGGGATATTTTGGTCACACCCTTGGCGCGGCAGGCGTGGTTGAGTCAGTTGTCAGTATTTATGCGCTGAAGAATAATATGCTCATCCCCACACTGGGATTTGAAGCGCCCGGTGTTTCAAAACCGGTTCATGTGATCACAAAACAGGAAATAAAACCCATGACCACGTGTCTGAAAACAGCTTCCGGTTTCGGAGGATGTAATGCAGCTCTGGTATTTCAAAAGACAAACACATGATGAACTTTTTCGAGAACGATAAGTCAACTGCCCTTGAAGCAAAAGAAAAAGCGCAATGGATCGCCTTTGCGCCGGTGGTGTTTCAGGTCACGCGCATTCTTCGCGACAGCGGTATTCTTACTCATATTGAACAAAGTGAAGAAAAAGAAGGATTGACTGAGGAAGAAATTGTAAGGCAGTCGAAATTGCCACGCTACGGCGTCAGGGTGTTGGTGGAAGCGGCATTAGGTATTGGCTTGCTTACGCTTAAAGACGGCCGTTATCGCCTGACAAAACTTTCGATTTTTGTCCTGCACGACAATCTTACACGCGTGAACATGGACTTTATTCATGACGTGTGCTACGAGGGAATGTTCCGCCTAGAAGAAAGTATCAAGACCGGCAAGCCCGAAGGACTGAAAGTGTTTGGCGAATGGTCCACGATCTACGAAGCGCTCTCGAAACTTCCACCAAAAGTTCAAAAAAGCTGGTTTGGCTTCGATCATTTTTATTCCGATTACGCCTTTCCGGATGTACTGCCCTACGTTTTCGACAACAAACCCAAAACACTTCTCGATATTGGCGGCAACACCGGCAAGTGGGCTTTACAATGTTTTAAGTTCGATGCCGAAGTAAAGGTTACCATCATGGACCTGCCCGGGCAGGTAGGGATGGCCAAAACGCAGATCGAGCAAAACGGCTTTAGCGACCGGATCAGTTTTCATGAATGCAACTTGCTTGACGAAACACAGGCGTTTCCGAAAAACTTCGATGCGATCTGGATGAGCCAGTTCCTTGACTGTTTTTCAGAAGCAGAGATCAAGTCCATCCTCAGGCGATGTCATGCAGCTTTATCTGCCGATGGCTTTGTGTATATTCTTGAACCATTCTGGGATAAACAGCGGTTCCAGGCCTCGGCTTTTGTGCTGCAGCAGACTTCATTGTACTTCACAGCGATGGCGAATGGCAATAGTCAGATGTACTACTCCGAAAATTTTATCCGGTGTGTGAAAGATGCCGGTTTCCAGGTTGTTGAACAGAGAGATTTGATCGGCGTGAGCCATACTTTATTGAAATGTAGACCAGGTAAGCAGCCTGAGCTTTAGAATTTTGATTCGCTTATTTTTGTGGTTTATTAACATGATGACCAAAAAGACAGATGTGCTGGTAATAGGGGCTGGGCCTGCGGGGAGCATTGCGGCATCGATGATCCATCAGGCAGGGTTGACGGTAAAAGTTGTGGAGAGGGAGAAATTTCCTCGCTTTGTGATTGGCGAAAGTCTACTGCCGCGATGCATGGAAGTATTGGAAGACGCTGGATTGCTCGCGGCCGTGAAAGCAAAAAATTTTCAGCAAAAGTTCGGCGCCAAGTTTGTTAAAGGCGATGAGGGCGATGCCGTCTCTGATTTTAATTTCTCTGAACAATATACCCAAGGCTGGAACTGGACCTGGCAGGTGCCGCGAGCGGAGTTCGATCTCGCGCTGGCCCAGGAAGTACAGCGCAAGGGCGTTTCTATAGATTTTGAAACTACCGTTACAGGCGTTGAGTTTTTTGAAAACGAAAGCTCACTCACCACGATACAAGGGAAAGATGGCACTACGCAGAAGATTGAGGCCCGTTTTATTGTCGATGCCAGCGGCTACGGTCGCGTGATCCCCCGCCTGTTTAATCTTGATAAGCCTTCCAACCTTGATCCGCGCAAAGCTGTCTTCGCTCATGTGCAGGACGATCACCGTATGAATTTCGAAGAGCCCAACAGGATCATCGTGGTGCTGTACGCACCCGGGGTTTGGGTCTGGATCATTCCTTTCGCCTCCGGTGTTACGTCACTTGGTTTTGTGGGAGGGTTTGATTTTTTCAACAACATAAAGGGTGACCTGCGGGAGCAATACAGAACTTTGATCGAGGCACATCCATACCTGAAAAAACGATTTGGCAATGTGTCGTGGGTTTTTGAACCGCGAAAGCTCGAAGCCTGGTCAGCGACCACAGATAAATTTTACGGCAAGGGTTATGTGCTGACCGGCAATGTTACAGAATTTCTGGATCCGATCTTTTCATCAGGGGTTATGTTTGCTACCGTATCGAGTCATCTTGCCAGTAAAATGGTGATCAGAAAACTCAAGGGCGACGCCGTAGACTGGGATGAGGATTACACGAAAGTGATACAGCAGGGTGTGGATACGTTTCGAAGTTATGTGATGGCCTGGTATGAAGGTACACTAGAGAAAATATTCTTTGCCAAGAACCCGGACCTGGCGATCAAGCGCCAGATATGTTCGGTGTTGGCCGGTTATGTTTGGGATCAGACCAATCCTTATGTGCGCCATCATGCTACGGCATTAAAACGACTGGCAAAGCTCATTGATGTACAACAGCGATTAGAGTCGGTAAAATAAAAAGGTATGAACATCACCAGCTATTGCCGGATCGCGGATAACACCATTGCTCATCAGGGTAAGGTGATCTTTCGCGCCGATCAAAAACTGGATGACTTTCTGTTAAGCGCCTACGATGTTTTGAAGCCGGAGTATCCCAAATTTTATAAAATGGACCGGCTTTCCAAACTCGGATTTTTGGCTGCCGAGGTTTTGCTAAGAGGCAGGGCGATCGCAAACGAGTATCCTTCGGAAAATATTTCACTGGTGCTGTCGAACGCACATGCCAGCCTGGATACGGATCTGCGGTATGCACAATCGATGCAAACTTTGCCAAGTCCGGCCCTGTTTGTCTACACGTTGCCCAACATTGTAGCCGGCGAAATTTGTATCCGCCATCGTCTTAAGGGCGAGAATACGTTTTTCGTTTCGGAAAAGTTTGATGCCGAGCTGATGGAAACCCACGTTTCGGCTGTTACCCTTGTCCCGTGTATTGCAGGCTGGGTGGACGTGATGGACGAGCACCATGATGTTTTCTTATATTTGGCGGAAAATAAACCTGGCGCACCGGCGCATACGGCCCGGCAGCTTCGTGAATTATATCAACAAGACTATGGAACAATTAATGGCCAACCTGAAAAGGCAGATTATTGAGGCGTTGAATTTAAAACATTTAAAACCCGAGGATATCGGCGACGATCAGCCGCTCTTCGTAGAAGGTTTGGGCCTTGATTCGATCGATGCGCTGGAATTGATCGTGTTGCTTCAACAGCATTACAACATCCGCATCACCAACCCGCAAGACGGCCCACAAATATTCCGGTCGGTGAAAACCATCGCCGAATTTATTCAAGCCAACCAAAAAGCCTGACGTCTTGAAAGGTCGCGTGCACGTTGCTGGAGCGGGGGTGATTTCCGCGATCGGGAATTCGGTTTCTGAAACTTTGGATTCATTTCGACAAGAACGGTCCGGCATAGGCAACATTTCGTTTTTCGAAACGGTGCACAAAAGTACGCTTCCTGTCGGAGAGGTAAAATTATCAAACGCCGATCTTCTTCAGCGTACGGGCTTACAAAAGAATATTACCCGCACCGCCCTTTTGGGCACCCACGCGGCGCTTGAAGCTGTAAAACACGCCGGTATCGGCGATTTGAATCAATGGCGCACTGGTTTAATCTCCGCCACAACAGTGGGTGGGATGGATCGAACAGAAAATTTCTTCCAGGAATTTATCCAAGACGCCTCTGCCGGGAAACTCAGCGACGTAGCCGATCATGCTTGCGGACGCTCCA
Source organism: Bacteroidota bacterium (assembly GCA_049324355.1). Classification (GTDB taxonomy): domain Bacteria; phylum Bacteroidota; class Bacteroidia; order Cytophagales; family Cyclobacteriaceae; genus Chryseosolibacter. Next base: position 2,266 of record JBMOKS010000386.1, on the reverse strand, counting down.
CCGAACTGATCGCCGATGCTCTTGGTATTAATACATTCGTTTCCACGATCAACACCGCTTGCTCTTCGTCGGTGAATTCTATTATCTACGGTGCAAGACTGATCGATCACGGCATGCTCGATGTGGTGATTGTTGGCGGCACCGACGCACTCACGCGATTTACATTGAATGGCTTTAACAGCCTGATGATATTGGATCAGCAACCTTGCCGTCCCTTCGATGCCAGCCGCAGTGGATTGAATCTGGGCGAAGGTGCCGGATTTTTGGTGATCGTTTCTGACAACGTTTTACGGACGGAAAAAATAAGATCATTGTGCCGGGTTTCCGGGTTTGCCAATACCAACGACGCCTTTCATCAAACGGCATCATCTCCTGAGGGACGCGGTTCTTTCGCTGCCATGCAGAAAGCACTGGCCATGAATAATCTCTCGCCTGAGCAGATCGATTACATCAACTTGCATGGAACCGGTACGGTGAACAATGATCAATCGGAAGGAACAGCGATCCGGCGTTTATTTGGCACGCAACTTCCGCGATTGAGTTCAACAAAGTCTTTTACCGGCCACACGCTCGGAGCATGTGGTGGTATCGAAGCCGTTTTTTCGGTGCTGGCCATTGAGCACGGATGCGTATTCCCGAATCTTCGTTTTCAGAAGCCCATGCCCGACCTGAATATCGTCCCTCAAACCAGGTTTCAATCCGGCTTGAACCTCCGTCATGTGATGAGTAACTCGTTCGGGTTCGGTGGCAACTGTTCGTCTATCATCTTTTCTAAGGAATAGTCATGGCGGTATACATCAAAGGCATCGGCAATATCTCACCGCAACACACCGCGTTTGGGGCAACCTGGTTGAACCCTCCAAATGCTGCGCGTGAAAACAAATTGTCTTGTATAGAGCCCGACTATCATGCGTGGATCGATCCCCGTCATACACGCAGGATGAGCCGCATTATTAAGATGGGTGTAGCCGCAGCTTATATGGCGCTCAAAGAATCGGGCGTCGAAAGACCTGATGCAATCATCACAGGAACAGGCTATGGATGTCTGGAAGACACCGGAACGTTTTTAAATAAAATGATCGAGAATAATGAAAGGGCTCTGAATCCAACACCCTTTATTCAGTCGACACATAATACTATCGGTTCGCAAATCGCGCTGTTGCTGCAATGTCAGGGTTACAATCAGACTTATACGCACGGCACGTTTTCATTTGAGAATGTATTGCTGGATGCATTGGTCCAACTTTCTGAATTCCCGGAGCGAAATATCCTCGCCGGTGGTATAGATGAGATAACACCCGTCAGTCATCAGATCCAGACACGTTTCGGAAAATTCCGGGCGAGCGTTGATAACAGTTTGAATTTATTCGCCGATGGTGCACAAGGTACTTTGCATGGGGAAGGATCGGCTTTTTTTGTATTAACGGGTTCTTCAAGTCAGCAAAACATAGCGCGCGTAGAATCGGTCAGAACTTATTACAAGCCCAGCGATGCGGGCCTGATGAATGGAATTGAAAGTTTATTGAGTGAAGCTTCAATAAAACCTGGCGATATCGATCTGGTGCTATCCGGAACAAGTGGCGATACCAGGATCGACGCCCAGTTAGATCGTATATTGACGTCGGTGTTTGCCTTAAATGCCATTGGGCGCTTTAAGCATCTGTGCGGTGAGTATCCGGTAGCTTCGTCGTTTGCTTTAGCACTAGGCGCAAAAATTCTACAGACTCAACAAGTGCCTGCCATTGTGGTGAGTATTGACCGGCCGTTAAAGCATCTTTTGATTTTTAATCAGTATTTTGGTACTCATTATTCGCTGATCTTATTACAGGCATGTTAAAATTTGGTGTCATCAACTTCTTGTTCGCCGCCTTGCTGCTGGCGTTACTGGTGTTTGATTACGCCGTAAATGTGTCTATTTGGTGGTATGTTGTATTGATGCTGATGTATTCACTCATTCAGGCTTACGGTTCCGCGGTTTTGTCGGCCCAGTTTTTTGTGCCGGTAAAATATAAGGGCAGCAGTACATCACAAGCTATAGCCATTACATTTGATGATGGACCAATATCGGGGAAGACTGAAAAGATACTCGACATTTTAAAAGCGCATGATATCAAAGCTGCCTTCTTTTGCGTCGGCTACCGCATTCACGACAATCCCCAACTGGTCCAGCGCATTCATGCAGAAGGACACATCGTTGCCAATCATAGTTATTGGCACAGCAAAACTTTCGATTTACAGTGGGGCTCAAAGATTGCCGACGAGCTTC
>JBMOKS010000385.1:0-14624 GCA_049324355.1 Bacteroidota bacterium | reverse complement strand
CTGCGTTTCTTTTTAAAGACAATCACTTTGTTGCCTTTTACGTGCTCCAGGATCTTACCTGAAACAGTTATTCCTTTAACAGTAGGGGCGCCAATATCGATCTTTCCTCCGTTGTCGATGAGCAGCACGTTTTCAAATTTTACTGAAGAACCTGCTTCACCGTCTAACTTGGGGGCATAGATATATTGATCTTTAGCCACTTTGAACTGCTTTCCGGCAATGTCTACAATTGCGTACATATTTTTCAAAAATAGGACTGCAAAGGTAGCAAAAGAATCGGGATATCAGAATCGGGAATTAAGATTTTTGGGAAAACTCCCCTTATCCCGCTAAAAATGCTCTTCAAAAATATTTTTTTCAAAATTTGAAGCGTCCACAAGCTGTAAGAAAACCGCAAGAATGAGGCTTTAAGCCGCTATTTTACAGTAACTTATCTGTCCACAAAACATCAACAAGTTATCCACAAATGTTGTTTTTGACCTAAAAACGCAGTTTTGGGATTATTCGATTCGTTTCTTTCTTTTGTACACTTGACGCTGACCGGAAGCCAGATTTCACCTGCTTCTTTCAAAGCCAAGCAAAAATTTATTGGAAAAAATCAGGTATTGGCCCGGCCTTTTACCTGTATGGATATTTGGTTTAACCTTTTTACAACATTACTATGAGCCATACACCGGAGGAACCCATTTTAAAAGAAAACAAAGACCGCTTTGTTCTTTTCCCCATCCGTCAACACGAGATCTGGAAATATTATAAGCAGGCTGAAGCCAGCTTCTGGACCGCCGAAGAAATAGATCTGAGTCACGACCTGAGAGACTGGGCAAATCTGAATGATGGCGAACGCCACTTTATCACACATGTGTTGGCCTTCTTCGCAGCAAGCGATGGCATTGTGAATGAAAACCTAGCCGAGCATTTTGTTTCCGAAGTTCAATACACAGAAGCTAAATTCTTTTATGGATTCCAGATCGCTATCGAAAACATTCACTCCGAAACCTATTCTCTGCTGATCGATACGTTAGTAAAAGATCCCAAAGAAAAAGACAGGCTCTTCCACGCCATTGAAACCATGGATTGCGTGAAGAAAAAAGCAGACTGGGCACTCCGCTGGATCAACCAGGGTTCGTTCCAGGAAAGATTAATTGCTTTCGCTGCAGTAGAGGGCATCTTCTTCTCCGGTTCATTCTGCTCGATCTTCTGGTTGAAGAAGAGAGGTCTGATGCCGGGACTGAGTTTCTCCAACGAACTGATCTCGCGCGACGAAGGATTACACTGCGATTTCGCCTGCCACCTTTACACACAGCATGTGGTGAACAAGCTGCCGAAGGAAAGGGTGATCGAGATCATCAAAGACGCCGTGGAGATTGAAAAAGAATTCGTTACAGATGCGCTGCCGGTGAACCTCATCGGTATGAATGCCCTGCAAATGCGTCAATACATCGAGTTTGTTGCCGATCGATTGCTAAACGAGCTGGTTGGCACAAAAATTTACAACGCTACTAATCCATTCGACTTCATGGATATGATCTCGCTTCGTGGAAAAACCAACTTCTTCGAAAAACGAGTGGCTGAGTACCAGAAGGCCGGTGTGATGAAAAGCACTGAAAAAGAATCTGCGCCCAAGTTTTCACTGAACGAAGATTTTTAATTACATTCAATCACTTTTTAAACTTTTCTCCAACAACAACCCTTATCTAACAGATGCTTGTATTAAAACGTGACGGACATCGGGAGTCAGTAAAGTTCGATAAAATCACCGCCCGAATCGAAAAACTTTGCTACGGCCTCGATCCAAAGTTCGTTAATCCGGTAGAAGTGGCCATGAAGGTGATCAATGGCCTGTATGACGGCGTTTCAACTCAGGAACTGGATAATCTCGCAGCTGAAATCGCAGCGACGATGACTACCCGTCATCCTGATTTCGCGAAGCTTGCTGCACGTATCGCTGTGTCTAACTTACACAAGGTTACGAGCAAGTCCTTCTCCAACACCATGAAGCGGTTGTATCAATATGTTGACCCCAAAACCGGTCAAAATGCTCCGCTGATCTCTAAAGAAACCTGGAAAGTAATAAAAGAGCACGCTGCCGAACTGGACGAAGCGATCCTTTACGATCGTGACTTCAGCTACGACTATTTCGGATTTAAAACCCTGGAGCGTTCATACCTGATGAAGGTAGAAGGCAAAACGGTTGAGCGTCCGCAGCACATGCTCATGCGCGTTGCCGTTGGCATTCACGGTGAAGACATCGCCGCAGCCATCGAAACCTATAATTTGATGTCGGAGAAGTGGTTCACCCACGCGACACCCACATTATTCAATGCCGGCACACCGAAGCCTCAGCTCTCGTCGTGCTTCCTGCTCACCATGAAGGACGACAGTATAGATGGCATATACGATACCTTGAAACAATGCGCGAAGATCTCGCAGTCAGCCGGAGGAATCGGGTTGAGCATTCATAACGTTCGCGCGAAAGGCTCTTATATTAAAGGAACGGGCGGAACCTCCAATGGCATCGTGCCCATGCTGAGAAACTTCGACATGACTGCGCGTTATGTGGATCAGGGTGGTGGAAAACGCAAAGGAAGTTTTGCCGTGTACCTCGAGCCCTGGCATGCCGATATATTCGATTTCCTCGACCTGAAGAAAAACCACGGCAAAGAAGAATTACGCGCACGCGATCTCTTCTACGCCCTCTGGATCCCCGATCTGTTTATGCAGCGCGTGGAAAACAACGAGATGTGGTCACTCTTCTGCCCTAACGAAGCTCCCGGACTGGCAGAAGTGTGGGGCGAAGATTTTGAACGCCTCTATCAGAAATACGAAAGCGAAGGTAAATTCCGCAAGCAAGTGAAGGCGCAAGACCTGTGGTTTGAAGTTCTCGAAGCACAGATCGAAACCGGAACTCCTTATATACTGTACAAAGACGCAGCCAATAAAAAATCTAACCAGAAGAACCTGGGAACGATCAAGTCCAGCAACCTGTGTACAGAGATCATTGAGTATACTGCCGCCGATGAAGTTGCCGTGTGTAACCTGGCTTCTATCGCGTTACCCAAATTTGTAACCGAAGATGGAAGATTTGATCATGACAAACTATACGAGATCACCAAAGTTGCCACCCGCAACCTGAACAAGGTGATCGATATCAACTATTATCCTGTAGCCGAGGCACGCAATTCAAACATGCGTCATCGCCCTATCGGTTTAGGTGTGCAAGGTCTCGCCGATGCCTTCATCATGTTACGCATGCCATTCGACAGCGAAGAGGCTCGCGGGCTGAACAAAGACATCTTCGAGACCATCTATTTCGCAGCTATGGAGGCCTCTATGGAGGAGGCGAAGAAATACGGATCGTACGAAACCTTCAAAGGTTCGCCTGTATCGAAAGGAATATTCCAGTTCGACATGTGGGGCGTAACGCCAACATCCGGCCGCTGGAACTGGGAAAAGCTGAAGCAGGAAGTAAAGCAGCATGGCGTTCGCAACTCACTGTTGCTGGCACCTATGCCTACGGCTTCAACTTCGCAGATACTGGGCAACAACGAATGTTTCGAGCCCTATACGTCTAACATTTACACCCGCAGAACTTTGTCTGGCGAGTTCATCGTGGCCAACAAACACCTGATGAAAGACCTGATCAATCTTGGACTGTGGAGTGAGACCATGCGTCAAAAGCTGATCTCTACCAACGGTTCGGTTCAGCCTATCGCCGAGATCCCTCAGAATATTAAAGATATCTACAAAACAGTTTGGGAGATCTCTCAAAAGGCGATCATCGACATGTCTGCCGATCGCGGCGCTTACATCTGTCAATCCCAGAGCTTGAACATTCACCTGACTGACGCTAATTTCGGCAAGTTGACTTCCATGCACTTCTATGCCTGGAAGAAAGGTCTGAAAACCGGCATGTACTATCTGCGTACCAATGCCGCTGCCGATGCTATTAAGTTCACGCTCGACAAATCTGCCATCCAGCAGCCGTCAGTTGAGTCTAACGCTACAGCGCCTCTGAATATCACAGAGCCTGTAGTTTCTGTGGTGAATGAAGCACAGCAAACGCTGGTATACGCTCAACGTCCCGCCGAAGACTACGACCAGAAGCGTTCTGACATGGCTTGCTCGCTCGACAATCCTGATGCGTGCGAAGCCTGTGGTAGCTAGCAGGAATTAGAATTAACAGAAAAAAAGCCCGATCACGCGATCGGGCTTTTTTTATACAGTTCTATCGACAGCCTGTTTATCTCAGGAGTTGAAAATTTCGAAATAACTTTTGTAACTGTTTGCTGCTGGCACTTGTGCCTGCATTGCTGTCTTTTCTGAATTCTTCTTCTGTCACTACTTTCAACGGATCCATTTTGGCACCGCTCAGCGCATTGTTCACTTTTTCCAGTTTAGCTCCCTTGAATTCGTTGAACTTCTGCTCAACAGCGCGCATCTCGGCTTCCAGGCCCTCTGCCCGCTCGATCTGCGAGTTGCCGGGGCGCCCGGGATAACCATTTACCTGACCGTATAGCTCGGCGATGTTTTCTGTGAGTTTTTCTTCAGTTGCAACGTAAAAGTCGCCGCCTTTAAATACCAATTTACTGTTTTGATCTTCTATTTCCTTGATATAAGGATTGATGCTCTTGGCGAGCTTGGCATTTTTCTGTACTGCGTTTTTGGCCTGCTGCACTAAATTGTACTGCACGTGATAAATGTAGGCGAGTTGTTCGGTGAGTTTATACAATCTCATTGTTGTCTCGCGCTGTAATTTACGATCTGCCGCGGTGTACGGAGAGTCTTCAGGGTACTTGAGGGTGAAGTTGGTCCAGAATTCTTCTTTGCCTTTTATAACTTTCACTTTATAAGTTCCTGCCGCGAGGTTCGGGCCGAAGATGGATCCTCCCAACGACTCGCGCGTGTCACTCGGTGCGACTTTGGGGCGATCAATGTTTGCAGGCATTTCCACCACATTGATACCAGCACTCTTACCGGCCGGCAATTCCTTCAGCAACTTGCCATCCTGATCGTAAACTTCGACACTCATTTTGCCAAAGGTGTGTCGCTTGCTCATGTAGTATACAATGCTGGCATTCGGGCTCGGATTCTCACCAACGAAATTTCCATCGCCGCCAAACCACTCGCTGCCAGCGCCGGGATCTCTCAACACCGTAGGGTTAACTTCAAAAAAGTGAACACCCTTAGCCAAAACTTCTTCAGTAAGCTGGCGTAGGGGTGAAATATCATCAACGATATAGAGGCTTCTACCGTGTGTGGCGATCACGAGGGAATTATCTCTCGGGTGAATAACAACATCGTGTACAGGTGCTGATTTAGGAAGATTGTTGTCGAATCTTATCCATTTCTTTCCGCCATTTAAGGTGAGATACAATCCGAACTCAGTTCCCGCGAACAACAAATTCGGATTCTTGAGGTCTTCGCGGATCACGAATACATGACCTTCGATTTCCGATGTCACAATCGACGTCCAAGTTTTACCGAGATCAGTTGTTTTATAGATATATGGCTTCATGTCGCCGTTACGGTGATTATCGAACGACACATAAGCGGTGTTGCGATCGATGTTGCTGGGCTCCACGCGTGAGCACCAGTTGCCTGCCGGCAAGCCAACGATATTTTTGGTCACATTAGTCCAGGTTGTTCCCTGGTTTTCCGTTACCTGAAGGAGCCCGTCGTCAGTTCCAACCCAGATGAGTTTTTCGTCTTTAGGCGATTCGGCGATGGCATAAATAGTGGCATTGTTTTCGGCGGAAGAATTATCTATTGAAATCCCTCCGGTTTCACTTTGGCGCTGGCGCTTCGGGTCATTGGTGGTCAGGTCTGGCGATATTCTCTTCCATGAGTCACCCTGGTCATCTGACATGAACAAGAACTGAGCGCCGGCATAAATCCGGTCGGCCTTGTTCGGGCTTTGTACCATTGGCGTGTTCCAATTAAAGCGCAACTTCGGACCACCTTTTTCAGGATAAGGACGAATGTCTTTGGCTACACCGGTCTTCTTGTGATACCGAACCATATGACCGCCCTGATATTCGGCATACACCGTATTGGGATCTTTTGGATTAGGATGCGACCAGAAGCCGTCGCCACCGAATGTTCCTTTCCAATCGGCATTGGTAATACCACCGGCTTTCTGAGACGGTCCCCACCATGAGCCATTGTCTTGCAGACCTCCGTACACGTTGAAAGGAACTTCATTGTCAACCGCTACGTGATAGAATTGGCCTACCGGCAGATTCATCCACATCTTGAAGGAATATGCCTGGTCGAAAGATTCGTACACACCGCCATCGGTCCCGAGTAGAATGTGCTGATTGTTGTTCGGGTCGATCCACGCTGCATGAATATCAGAGTGAACGCCACTTCCTATTTGTCTGAATTTGTTACCACCATCAGTGCTGATGATCGGCACAAAGGCGCACTTCACCAGGATGGAATCTGTAGTTGGATCGACCACTACACGTGAGAAGTAGAACGGGCGAACGGTATTATTAAAATCGGAATTTATTTTTTTCCAACTCGCACCGGCGTCTGTAGACTTATAGAGCCCCTTGTTCTCATTGGCCGTTTTCACTTTGTTGCCTGCTGCTTCCACACTGGCGTAAAGAACATTGGGATTCGATGGTGCTGCGGCAACGGCGATACGTCCAAACATGGTTGTCGGCAATCCATTATGAATTTTGTTCCAAGTCTTGCCACCATCAGTACTTTTCATCAATGCGCTGCCGCCGGTAAATCCGGAGTCGAAGAAATCAGGGTAACGGCGATGGCTCCACATGGCTGCATAGATCACTTCGGGGTTTTTAGGATCCATTTCCATTTCGGCGCAACCGGTGTTCTCATCGACATAGAGAATTTTTGTCCAAGTCTTTCCTCCGTCGGTAGTTTTGAAAACGCCACGCTCCTGGTTAGGTCCCCAAAGATGTCCTTGTACGCCAACGTAAACAATGTTACCATCTTTCGGATGAACAAGTATATCACTGATGTGCTCTGAGTCTTTCAGACCCATAAACTCCCAGGTTCTGCCGCCGTTGACGGTCTTGTACACGCCTGTGCCTACACCAACGCTATTGCGAACCCAGGGTTCGCCTGTGCCGACCCAAACGGTGTCGGGGTTATTTTGGTCTATGGTAACTTTTCCTATAGACTGTGTATAGTCATCGAATACCGGACGGAAGCTGGCACCCGCACTTACCGACTTCCACACGCCACCGCCGGCTGTGCCCACATAAATGATCTGGGGTTTTTTGTTGACCACATCGATGTCGGCAATACGACCACTCATGGACGCCGGTCCGATCTGGCGAGCACGCAGGCCACTGAGCAGTGACTTTCCTGAAATTTCCTGCGCCTGCGATGAGGGTAACAGCGCGACAAGAAAGCAGAGGGGTAAAAATAGTTTTTTCATGGAGCTGGTTTTAGTGTAAAATGAAAAAGACTACCTGGGGCAGTCTTTTCTTATACGTTTATGTATTAGTTCTTAGGAAAAGCAAAAAGGCTGTCTTCCATGGGTTCATCCAGGGTCACTTTCTCGATGGTAACTTTCTGGAAGGTTTGGCCATTAAGTTTTGATTCCATAAAGAAAGGCATCATCAAACCATTCACGTCCTGATAGTCGCTCAAATACATTTTTACTTCCTGACCCTTGGCCGGGCCAGAACGCGCGTAGGTCACTCTCATGATAGGCACATAGTTTTCTGAATCGAAGTAGTGAATTTCTGTCACATCCTCTTTGTCGTTGTTCTTGTTCTTAACAAGCTGAATTTTGTAGCACTTTACTCCGTCAACTTCTTCACTGCCGAGAAATTCGACAGTATGTCCTTTAGACTTATAATCGATAAATTCATCTTCGAATTCGTTGTCTTTAAATTCTTTCGCTTCGTCATCGCTTAATTTTACGGCTGCGGTTCCACCTTGTAATGGGTTGACCATCCAGGCGTCAGTTCCGTCGTAGGCTTGAACAATTTCTACGCCCTGGACCTGGATGACCGTGCGTTGTTTAACAGGTGTAGTTTCAAAGATGGTAATGGGGAAGTCCATGTTTTGGAAGTTGACTTTGCCGGTGGCCTTCATGGATTTCAAAGCCTTCCATTTGTCTTTACCTCCCGTATTTTCAAAGTATTTTGCAAGGATTTCATCTGCTGTCTGCGCTTTTACAAAAAGTGCAGCGACAACAGCTACAAGGGTGAGGACTAGTTTACGTTTCATATTTGGGTTTGGTTTAATAGCTAAATACCGGCCTCGTTGTGGCCTTCAGATTAGTAGCAGGATGCACCTAAAATTACAGGACTTTGTGAGGAAAAGTGAAAATAATGCTATAAAAAAAGTTTTATGGCCCCATGTAACAACTTTGTGCCGAAAGGCGTCGTAGGCGCGATCTCAAATAAAACCATTTAAAACTGGAAATAAATGAAGGGTTGTATGGCTGCTGATTTTGTCTGAATCACCAAAATGATCACCGATATCATAAAGGCAGCCTTCCAGGCAAGTGGCATACGTGTAATTACGCGTTCGGCTGCGATCTCGGTTTGTTTAGGAATAAAATGCAGGGCATAGCCGAGCACCATCAATAGCACTACAGCTTTGTAACCGGTTATAAATTCGAAGAAGATCTGCGCGTTAAAGTTGCTAAATATCTGTTTTAACATCAGCCCCACAACTTCCATGGATGACGCCCGGAAAAATATCCAGCAGAAACAAACAAAATGAAACGTCACCAAAATACCCAACACCGACGAGCGCGTGCTGGTTTTTTCATCTTTGCCGGCGCCTCTCCAAACGTTGAATCTCTTATGAACGGCCAAGGCCAGACCATGCAATCCGCCCCACACAATAAACCGCCACGACGCACCATGCCATAACCCGCCCAGCAGCATGGTGATCATCTGATTGATGTAGGTACGCAACTCGCCCTTGCGGTTTCCACCCAACGAAATATACAAGTAGTCGCGAAGCCAGGTAGACAACGAGATATGCCAGCGTCGCCAGAACTCGGTAATATTTTTCGACTGATATGGTGAATCGAAATTTTTCGGGAACTTGAATCCCAGCAACAACGCGATGCCGATCGCCATATCCGAGTATCCTGAGAAATCGCAATAGATCTGAAGGGCATATCCGTAAATGGCAAACAAATTCTCAAGACCTGAATACAGCGCCGGCGAATCGAACACCCGGTCGACAAAATTGATACTGATGTAATCCGAAATCACAGCTTTTTTAAATAGCCCGCAGCCGATCAGAAAAACGGCACGGCCAAACATCTCCGTGGTCACCACCGTGGGTTTATAGATCTGCGGTAAAAAGTCTGCCGCACGCACGATGGGGCCCGCCACAAGCTGTGGAAAGAACGACACGAAGAAGGCGTAATCAATAATATTGTCTACCGGTTTCAGATTTCCGCGATACACATCGAGGGTATAGCTAAGCGATTGGAATGTGAAAAAAGAAACCCCCACGGGGAGAAAAATATCCAGTGGTTGAAACTCCCTGTCGCTCGCCCAGAAAAACGATTCATATAAAAAGTTGGTGTACTTAAAATATCCCAGCAGACCAAGATTGATCAGCAGCGTAAAAAGGATATACATTTTTTTCTTCCACTTTTCATCGGCGCTGTAAATTAATCTGGCAAATGTAAAGTCGATGACCGCAGCAAAGATCAGCAAGACGAAATATGCCCCGCTGGATTTATAATAGAAATACAGCGAAAACAAAATGACGAAGATCATCTTGGGCCGATGCGTGGGGCTGAGCGCGACATAGATCCATAGAAAGCCTGTGAACAGAAAAAGAAAAAATCCGCTGTTGAAGATCAGTGGTTCAGCGGGATGATAGACAAATTGCTGCGCGAGCTTATGGATGTCGAACTGGAACATATTGGTGATAGCCCTTCATCAATGCGTTGTACAAAAGATTGCCCTGGTATTCGTAACCGTCTTTGGTAAAATGAACGCCGTCTGGTCGAAGCAGTCCCTCCTTCCGCCAGGCTTGTGCTGCATAATCGCCGCCGGTAACTTTGTACATGTCCCAGAAGGCAAGGCCGTGTTCTACGGCATATTGGATAATCTGTTCACGAATTTTGGCGACACCGGGATTGTGTCTTGCCTTGCGGCGGAAAGCATCTTGTGGTGTCACCAATATAAATTTGGCCAATGGATTATTGTTGCGCAAGCCGGTGATCATCTTATCGATGTGTTGATAAAAATTCCGATCGAGGTAAGGATAGTCCAGCGCTTCGTTGGTGCCGAGAGAAATGATAAACACGTCGGGGTTCAAGGCGGCTGACTGTCTCGTGAAATGCAGGGCAGCATTGTAGTGCGCATACTTAGCTCCATTCACCCCAATGTTGTGATACAATACCCCGTTCTTCCCATTCTCGAGATTCATGCCAAAGATCGTGGCATGGTTTTGCCCGGAAGCCGTTTTGAATGTCTCGAATGTGATAGCGCCCACCAGGTTTGGCAGAATAACCCGCGAATAATTAGCAAAAGGATCTTCCGTTTGCGGCGCAACGCAAGCCAATTCTTGGTTAGTAGTGTCTTTCAGTAAAAAGCAAAAACTGTTTGCATCTTTTTGATAGAACAACGTGACGGTGTTAAAAGAATAATCGAGCCAGAGATCGTTCATGTAAATATTCAATCTGGTGTTGGGCTGAGTTGTATTTACCGTAATGCCTCCGATGCCGATAGCCATCGGTTGATCGGGATAAACGCAACGCTTGGCTCGCCAGAATGAGGGCGAGGGTGAGTATGATTTTATGTTAAAAGGCTCATTGGTGCCCGCTACACGATAGGGTACGATCAGACCCCGCCCGGCATTGCCAAATTGTTGTTGAAAATTCCGCCGCACCATGTTGGTGAGGTAATCGGCCTGGATGTGTGAGTCGCCAATGTGCACGATGTTGATCTTACGATCGCCCAGCGTTTTCAATTGATACAGGTTCTCGAAGAAATCGTCGAGGTGGGCTGCATTTTGAATGACGTTTTCCTCTTCACGCACCAGGTCGTATGCTTTGGGCGCAAAGTTTACCTTCGGCTGGGCGTGCATCATCAACGCCCAACAGATCAGGCCACCCGAAAGAAGCCATCGCACGTAAACAGGACTACCCTGCAGATGACTTTCTTTTTGCGCCTTGTTTTTTATTTCCATTTCCATATCTCTCAAATCCGTAGAGAATGCTCTTCACCAATGATCCGGCCAGTTTTTTGCCACCCTTGAAGGTGAGGTGGGTGTAGTCTTTCGCAGCCAGGGGTGGTTTCGCCTCTGCAAATTTAACCATACTATTTTCTCCGCCCATGGCCTGATAAAGATCCCAAAAAGCTATTCCCGTTTTTTGTGCTATTTGTCTTTGCGCATTCCGCATGGCGGGAATGGCGTTCATCGTCTCAAATTTTCCGTTTTTGTTACTACTCCGGTCACTGACGCTGATCAACAGAAAGCTACTTTTCGGGAATGCCTCTTTGAGTTTGTTCACCACTTTCACCATCCGGTTGGTATAGGCTTTATAATTCAGCGAATCTTCCACCACGATATTGAGCCCGAATTGAAGGATGATGAGTTTATAATCGCGATAACGGTTGAAACGCTTATACATTTCTTCAGGAATGCTGATAAGATTCATGCCCGAGTTTCCACGCAGCGAAAAATTGTCAACGTAAACACCTTTTCCGTCTTCGAAACTGGCACCGTAAAGCCGGAGGCTATCAAAAGGATAAAATTCCAATTTGATGGATTTCATTTTATTCTTTTTGTATGCCCACTCTTGCAATGTCTGTGAAGGCTTCAATTCGTCGATGTAGAGGGTGGTGTCGTCGTCGATTGAATATTGTACAGCCGCTTCGCTGAAATTGGTATAATAAAATTTCACGGTACTGAATTCGCGAAGAAACCTCTGCCTGGAGGTTTTGTATTCTACCCAGTTACCTTCCTGCGGAACAAAACAAAAACCAGCCGGACCGAGGATCACCGCCGAGTCTTTTTTGCTGATCAGGGAGCTTGTTTCCCAGTTCTCGAAGCTATGCTTGATCGTGGTTCGAAACCCGGTGACGTCTGAAGTGATCGGCACAAAACCTACGCCTTGTCCGCCAAAAATAGATTGTAACGAATCGCGGAAGCCTCCGCAAAAAACATCACCTTCAATAAAGGAATCTCCATAGAATGCGATGCGTAGCGGTTTCCCGGAGGTTTTGGTTTTTTCCAATGCCTGGAAGAAGTTTTTCATGGCAGTGCTGTCGCCGCTATAATCTTCGATACAGGTTATGCCCGGCCTGCAAGCTTCCTGCACCAGCTGCACCACAGAATCTTCTTTCACCTTGATAGAATCCTGGAAAGCCTGCAAGGCACTATCCGGGGCATCGATGCGGATATCAGCCAACAGGTCGATTTTTTTAAATTTTTTTGTTCCGATCCTGAATTCCGGGATAATAGAAAGTACGAGCAATGCCCCGATCAGAATCAGGCAAAGTAAAAATGACTGGTGTAGTTTGTTCCTGCTCATTCCCGGCGCAAAATAAAAAAATTCGGGCCTGCTTCCCTAAATCCGGATGCGAAGAAGCCAACACTAAAAAAATATCGACCAAACTTTACTCTTCCGGCGATCAGCTTACTTATCCAGTATGGTAAATTCAACGCGTCTGTTTTGCGCCTTTCCTTCTTTGGTCTTATTGGAGGCCACGGGTTTGCTCATGCCATAACCTTTGGCTAAAATCCTTTCTTTTGCGATTCCTTTCGTGATAATGTAATCGGCAACGGCCTTGGCCCTCGCTTGTGAAAGTTTCTGGTTGGTTGTGGCCTTGCCGACATTATCGGTGTGGCCACTGATCTCAATTTTTATTTCGGGATTGTCGTTTAAAAAGCCAGTTACTCTATCGAGCTCCGGAAAAGACTCTTGCTTCAAAATGGCTTTGCCCGATTCAAAGAAAATATTATTTAATCTGATGGATTGGCCCACTTCGATGGGCACCAGGATAAGATCTTTCAGAATATTGATTTCACCTTTTTCCTGCGTCAAGTCTATGGCTTCATATAGCGGATAGTAACCCGGAGCCGCAGCGCTGATGGTGTAGGCGGCGGCCAAGGGTAATCGCAGCTCGTAAACGCCCGTCAACGAGTCCACCATGCCGGTTGATTCGCCTTCAAGTCCTTCAACTTGTATCTTCAGTGATCGTCCCAGCAACAGTGGCTTGCCGGTCTTCTTGTCGATGACGGTACCCGAGACCAGCGCCATTTTTTCGGCATCGGCGTGCAGGTCTTGAGTGATCTCGCGGTATTCATCTATTGCGGTGAGATCAAATGGTTCGGGTAGCGACTCAAACCGTTTGGCGCTTACCTGAATGTAATACGTAGTGCCGTGTTTCAATTTCAATTCGTAAGTGCCCTCTTCAGCATTCACTTTAGCGGAGTCATATTCAACGCCGTCGATCATGATCTTCGGATTTGCTTTTGCGGGGATAATGTCGTTTGTATTCTTGATCAGCATGCGGCCGCGGATCCTGACATAGGGAGAGGGTTCGGCCACCAGGTCCTTTTCCATAACGGTAAATTCGCGAACGTTCAAAACATCTACCGTATCCACTACGATGGTGTAATTTTCGAGTGCAACAGAAACGTTGTAACGTTTTCTAAGCGGCAACTTGAGGCGGTATGTGGCCGAGTCATGGTTCACGTAAATACTATCGAACGGGTGGCCGTCCACCAGAATCCTGTAGGGTTTGTTAATAAGCAGTCGTTTGCTCTTAGCGTTCCGCACTTTTCCGGAGACAATAACAAAGGGATTTTCTTCGAATATTTTCACCGTATAAATATCAGAACCTCCGGTCTTCCGTCGTGACGACGCAAAAAAACCGTAGCTGCCGCGTAGGTTGGTTTTAAAATAAGAATCCCACGCCGTTGAATTGATGGTGTCGGTTAGCGAGACGGGCATCGACCACGCTTTATCTTCTTCACTTTGGCGGATGGATTTGTAAATATCAAAGACCTCTTGCTCTTTCCTATCGCTCGCGAAGTACAAGGTTTTGTTATCGGCAGACAGGAAGGGGGCGTCGTCGCTTTGCGGCGAGTTTACATTTTTCATTTTTTTAGGTCTTCCCCACTTTCCGTTTTCCTTACGTTTAGCGATAAACAGGTTGGTGCGCTTGCCATTGTAGGCTTTCGAAAAACTGAACACAATATACCGGCCATCTACGCTCATGCTGGCGCTGCTTTTCAATCCATTGTTGCGGTTCGCAAGTTTTTTTACTTTGAGTTTCACGGGCGTCGACCATACTTCACCCATACGCGCTGTGATGGAGAGGCCGCGTTTTTTCCAGATGTTTCCGTTCTTGTTATAAACGCCGTTCAACAAGAGGGTATTACCATCAGGTGAAATGGAAAGCACGGAATTATAACGACCAATATTCAGATTTGCAATACGTTTGGCTTTCGACCACGCACCATCATTTTGAAGCGTGGCGTACCAGATGTCTTCACTGTCTGCCGCTCCGAACGTATTCTCCGGATGGTTTACACGTGTGAAGAATAGAGTCTTTCCGTCAGGCGATATCACAGGGTTGATCTCGTCATACGCCGTGTTGATGCCTTCGCCTATGTATTTGGGGATAAACGCCGATTGTGCCAGCAATACT
>JBMOKS010000384.1:0-14675 GCA_049324355.1 Bacteroidota bacterium | reverse complement strand
TACCAACCCTTCGCCATGGGCAGCTTATTCTTTCCATCCCTGGGAAGCACTCATACAAGCGCTGGTCCTTCCTATCATGGTATTTATTCTTCCGTTGCATACGCTCACAATCTTCTTGTTCCTTACGTATATGATTGTTCGCAATGTCATTGGCCACCTGGGCTTTGAAATTCTTCCGAAGGGCTTCACCAAAAATAAGTGGCTTAACTGGAACACGGCCGTGACTCACCACAACATGCACCACGAACATTTTCATGGCAACTATGGTCTCTATTTTACTTGGTGGGACAAGTTGATGAATACCGAAAATAGAAAGTACCACGAAACGTTCGACGGGATTAAGTCGCGACCAAAAGCTTGTGACCTAAAGCTTAAAACCAAAAAGTCGATAGCGGCGATCATGCTGATTTTAGTCAACGCTACTCTCGTTGTTGGTCAGTCCGTTGAGGGCAGGTGGCTCACTTTTAATGAGCAGACAGGTTCACCGTTATCAGTTGTGGAAATTGTGAATTCAGGAAAATCTATTGAAGGAAAAGTTTCGCAGATATTTCTGCAACCCTACCAGGGCGAAGATCCGATATGCAGCAAATGCATGGGCGAATGGAAAGACAAAAAGGTTAAGGGTATGAATTTTCTTTGGGGATTTAAGAAAGCAGGCAACGGGTGGTCAACCGGAAAGATACTTGACCCTGAAAGCGGAGAAGTCTATTCTAGCAAGCTTTGGTTGGAGGATATTAATACACTACAAGTGAGGGGCTACGCCGGCCCTTTTGACCTGTTTTTCAGAACGCAAACCTGGAGGCGCGAAGGAACATCTGGTGATAGCACGCCTGAGGGCAATTGGCAGATCATGGATGATCATTGGAATAAAGTGAAATCGATAGTCGAGATTAAAAATGTAAATGAAGAGCTAAAAGGTTTTGTTAGAAAAATCTTTTTGCTTCCCCATGAAGGTATCGATCCTGTTTGTATGGAGTGTGATGGCGAGTTGAAAAATACAAAGGTGGTTGGAATGAAGATCATTTGGAATTTCAAAAAAGAAGGCGACAAATGGATAGACGGCAAAATACTTGATCCCGGCAACGGAAACGTTTATGCAGCGTCAATCTGGCTCATTGATAGCAACACCTTAAAAGTACGCGGATACCTTGGGCCGTTCTACCGGTCACAGGTGTGGAAGAGAGTGAAGGGATGAATATACAAGTCACAGGAAATTACCCTTCAAGCTCCTCTACGCTTGTTTTCAAGACAAACTCCTCATCCAGCCGGATACCCTCTATGTTGCGGAGAGCGAAGGGATCGAACCTTCATCTCAAGTTCATGAGAACTGTCTTAGCAGGACAGTGTAAGAAACCAATATTTACCTGCTCTCCAATTGTTGCCCTGGCAAGATTCGAACTCGCACCCCAAGGTCCGTAGCCTTGTATCCTCATCCATTAGACGACAGAGCAATGACATGAGGCTCGAACTCATAAACACAAGATCCACAATCTTGCCGCGAAGCCAGTTTGCGTTACATCACCATATGTTCCGGGAGCGGGATTGCTCGTACGTACTTTCATGCGCACATGCTCTCGCGAATCTCAACACGCAGGCCTACCTTGATTTCGAACCACGCATCTACTGATCCAAAGTCAATCGTCCTGCCTTTAGGCGATCCCGGAATAATTTGTCGGAGAGGGGCGAATCGAACACCCAAGGCACTTAAGCACCGCTTTTACAGAGCGGCCCGCTTCCACTTACGGACTACTCTCCGAGATTGTAGGGTAACCCGGATTTATTCATACACACGTCCATGCGCACATCCCCTCGTGAATCCTTGGTTCGCCCGATGTTCAATAGCATTCATCGAGCTCATGCATTACCCTTTTTAAATTCTTTAGTAGGGCAACCCGGATTTACTCATACACACGTCCATGCGCACATCCCCTCGTGAATCCTTGGTTCGCCCGATGTTCAATAGCATTCATCGATCTCGTGCATTACCCCTTTTTAAATTCTTTAGTAGGGCAACCCGGATTTGAACCGGGGATCTCCTGCGTCCAAGGCAGGCGAGGACGACCAAGCTCCTCTATTACCCTATGTATTAAAACAAAAAAGCCTCCCTGTTAAGGGAGGCTCGTATGAGTTATAATGATTGAGTTCTACATCATCATTCAGGCATACATAGTTCGTCCTCCCTGTCCTGTTGTAACGGCTGGGGTTGGCGATACGAACTATGTGAATGTCTTTTGTTCATGGCTCAAATATACGACCGAATTTCAATTTGTTACCTATTAGGTAACATTTTTATTTAAGTCTTTTTATTGCTTCTTCAACTGCGCTTACAAACACAATTGTGTTTGATCTATTGCTCTCAGCGATAAATGCCTTTAAGCTTTTACTTTCATAAACTGCAAAGTGACCGATAATTGCAAGCTGCAACCTATAGTTCACCACTTTCTGTAACATCTCTCCGGCAAGCCCACTTCATAAATCAAAGAAGCTTTCATCGATGTTTTGCTTATGTACTATGATAGCTTCAGCACAAGAATCCATAATCATTTGTAAAAACTCTTGAGTTGTTTTCAACACCACATCTTGTGCATTGGATTCTGCAATAGTTTTTCCGTTGACGTAATGCTGGATATACTTCATACCATTCTAATTTAATGTCTGTAGCGTGGAAGGGCTTTAACCTCGATCTCTCCGACAATGATCTGAGCGCATTTATCTGCGACTATGCTATCACGCCACCGGCACTGTCCATCAAAAAGAAAGTTCATTCTTATTTAATAAAGACTTGCCCTGGTGGAGACTACTGGTAACGCTCCAGTCCTTCCCGGCTTCAACAGGACGCTTCTACTTAGTTAGCTTAATCTCCAAATGTTGCACATGCAGGATTCGAACCTGCGACCCCAGAGTTATGAGCCCTGTGCGCTACCAACTACGCTAATGTGCAATGTTGTTGTGATAGATAGAATCGAACTATCAACCTCCATGGTATCAGCATGGCGCTCTACCGTTGAGCTATATCACAGTATGTCCGGCCACACGGTAACGATCCGTGTTCTCCTGCTTAAAAGGCAGGAGCATCACCTTAATGCTTTGGCCGGAAATTGTCCGGCCTTCTTGTCTATTTCCATATATATTGCAACTAAATTTTTCTTGTCGAGGTGGCTGGAGTTGAACCAACGTGTAACCAACTACGGTCTGAGCTGAGAATAATTTTAAATTATGGCCAGCTCGAATGATCATACAAAACGCATAATCATTCCATAGTTCGCAACGTGATCATTTCAACACGGTATAAGCGTGAGCCGATACACCTCGATAAAATAATAACTCACCCCGCAGGAGTTGAACCTGCCCCAATCCAATTCAGATTGAATAGGATTCGCCACCGCGGAACATTCGGGTGTTGATTACTTGATCCAGTCTAGTTACACTACCTGTGTAACCTTGAGATAAACTCACAGACTGGATTCATTGCGGATACTACGGGCATCGAACCCGTCTGATTCTCTGGAGCGACAATCCAGTGGCCACGCCTAGCAGCCCCAGTATCCAAAACACAATAGAGGACACAGATGGGCACGATCCATCGACCTGAGCGTTAATCCGCCAGCTGGCGGACTCTACCGACTGAGCTATGTGTCCGTATAGTTATAAAGCAAAAAGCCCCAGGCTACTAACCCGGGGCTTCTGTTTATAATGAATCCAATTTTATGAATGCATATAATTTCCCGGGTTTACCCAATAATCAATCTTCGCCATAAAGCATATATGCTGGCGTGAATTCAGATTGATATAGTTAATACTCGGTTTCATTTTTGTTGTATTTGTGATACAAAGATAAAACAACTTTTGGTTTGTTACCCAACAGGTAACAAAGATTTGTTTACCTTTGCCATCCCTAACGTAAAATATACGTTACAGGTTTTATGATCGTATCAATTCGTCATAGCGTATTAAAAAGCCTTTTTGAAAAAGGAACAGCTGCCGGGATATCACGGGAGCTGAAGGACTTTTTATTGCTATGGCTTTCCGTAATACATGCAGCGAAGGATTTGCGTGACCTATCCATTAAGAATATTAGTATTCTCCAAGAAGGCACGAACAGTTATCGTCTGAGAGTTCATGGAGTAGGAACATTTTCGTTCCGCTTTATAGATGGAGAGATACGACAGTTGGATTATAAACAGGAATTAAACTAAGTATCTATGCCACGAATGCACAGCCCAGCGCACCCCGGTCAGATTCTTGAAGAATTATACATCAAGCCACATAATCTGACAATCACCGAGGTGGCGAGTGCGTTGGGCGTTGCACGAAAAAATCTGTACGCGGTAATTAAAGGAGATTATTCTATATCTGTGGAAATGGCATTCAAACTGAGCAAAGCATTTAATACAACACCTGAATTCTGGTTGCAGGCGCAGATGAACTATGATCTTGCCAAAGGGTATAAAGAAGCCAGTAAGATTAAAGTGAAGCGGTTGATAAAAGATTAACTATGTCACGTCAGGAAAAAACCAAGGCTTGGCTTTTAAGCGAATATGATAAGCGTATTTTCTTTAACGCACTGATAAATCCGCCTGCTCCCACGGTAAAGCTGACCGATGCAATGCGGAAACACAAAGACTTTCGACCAAAGGAATAGTTAACCTTATCGGGTTGATCAGAACTAATCATAGCTCCTGCCTTTCAGCCCACTCCAGTCCATTCGGCAAATTTTTAGAATTGAACTCAAGGTGTATTACCCTCCTATGCTTCTGACTTGTTGCCTTCGATGAAGCGTGAAGTAAGAGCGGTTTCATTATTTGTATCCCACAGGCATCTACATCACATATATAAGGAATACTGTTTTGGGTGATTAAATTAATTTCCTGATCGGAGAGTCGTTTGTTATGTGAACCTGGAATTACTTTCAGCGCTCCATTCGTTTCATCGGTGTCATCCAAGTGTATCCTTATCGTTATTGTACTTTTTAAATACTCATCGGGAGGAACCACGCCATGAACACCAAACTTCTTTGTCCAGCCTGAAAAACCCTCAGTCTCAATTTTTTCAGCTACGTTGATGACAATATCCTGATGCCAGGTTACGTACCAGTTGGACTCCTGTGTCTTATCGAAAAAAATGGCTTTTGTCAAGAACAGGTTTGGATCAATTGCCTTTAAGATCTTCAACAGGTTGGTGTTAATAGCAATCTTTTTCAATCCGGGCACTACATTGAATAGATTTCTGATTGCGTATGTGTCTTCCGCTTCTCCCGTTGATTTGAAGTAGCCGTAGATCATATTCTTCATTTGGTTCACTTCCTTTTTGCTGAACACATGATGAAGGATGCAAAAACCCTTATGGGTAAGCTTTTGTATATTATTATGGAGTGCAGCACTATTAAATTCATACTGATAAAGATCCAATGCGTGCTCAAAGGTGTCCTTGATCCTTCGCTTTAATCTTTCAGGTGCAATCACCTTCACCCTGTCACCGAAGCCCAGTATCTCCCTTTCCAACTCAAAATTTAATTGAACATTTAATGAGAAGGTTGTACCGCTGGATGATGTCTCGACTACCTGTTGTGAGTGGTGAATGGGTTTGGTCAATATATATGGAGCTGTTTCATTGTCCGCGAGCAAAAGCACCTTTTCAGTTTGCCCGTTCTGATTAACGGTGACTCCGACCACATCATTCAAATAAGCATTCAGGTTAAAATCCTGTTTCGGAATATATTTGATATCGCAACCCTCAATGCTTATGATCCTGTCCAGCGCCAAAGTCATGATAGGTGTTGCTTTCTTTTTAATGCCGATAACGAACCACCTGTTTCGGTACTCCTTTAAATAATAAGGATGAAAGTGGAAGCTGTTTGCCTCGCGAGCTTTGAATGATTGATAACAAAGTTTGACAGTACACTTCTTGATTATTGCCTGGTATAAGGTTTCGATATGCTCAAGCCCTTTTAAGTTTTCGTTCTTCTCAAAGTCAATGATTGGCTCTTGGTTAGTTTTTGCAGCGTAGATCTTATTTTCAAGGCGTTGCACCATACCACTTAATTCCTGGAAATGGCTGAATCCTTTGAACTGCCTTAGTATTTCAACTACTTCCGTCAGTTTTCCAAGATCCTGATCTGTTAATGGGATGTTAGTAATAGAGTAGTCCGGATCTTCGTACGTATAGTATTTCTTTTCGAGAACGATGATTGGCGCGTTATATCCGAGTTTATCGCTACGCATCATCTGAATGTCCATCTGAATGGATCGCTTGCTCACACCCTTATCTATTCCTTCATATTCATATAACGCCTCGGAACACGCTTCAATGAGATCTTCTAGTGTCCAGCGCCTTTGCCTGTTGCGAAGGCAGTTATCGATAGTGCGAAAGCGGATTAGGGCATTCCTGTTGACGGGCATAGAAAAATATTTTCATAAAAAACGTAAAAAAATTTAACTGCGCAAAAAGACTGCGCAGTATGCCAGGTACTTTGAGTCATCATTTAAGCGAATGATAAAAGTTGCTACCCTCTCCTTCAGCTGGAAGGAGAGGATTTGAAAGGCCTTATAGCTTAAAAGGAAAAGCCTACGGTAAAAGTATTGACGTTCCGTAGAGTGCATGGATGATTCCGTTACTGTTACGCGCTATAACGGATAGATTTTGCAGATGCACCGAAAAACCTCTCGGAGAAGTTTAGTAGGGAAGCGCATTTAGAGCCATGCTGCCTATAAAGGAATCCGGGTTCGAATCCCGGTAAGGCCACTGTGTTTTCAGTTCGAAATCGAGCGAAGCGAGATTCACGAATGGCGGTGCGGCATGGATGCGGGTATGAGTAATCTGAGTAGGGCCACATGTTCTTTGATAAAAATATTTCCGCAAGCTGGCGGATAAAAATCTTTCTCCATGACTATGTCTGGAGAGAGCGCGGGAAAGACAGACAGCATAAGACCTGATGAGCGTTTCTGTATGGCGCCATAGTGTTGTATTGCAAATTCGGTATAACATGCTGCTTAGCTCGATGTTGTTTTCCACCACCTTGTGGGTCGGAGGTTCGAATCCTCCTCTTGCCTTTTAGCAGGATAACTCAGTTGGGTAGAGTAACAAGCCATGGACTAAAAATCCATTCTTAAGAAGAAGTACATCGCTTCTATAAAAATGATGACCACCCTGAAAGTAGTTCGGGGCATGTCAGGTGCAAGATGAAACCCGTCACCTTCGGGAACGGGAAATCAGTCTTGAAAACCAGTCGTTTGAAAACTTGAAGGTGTAAGGATACCGGATGGCAAGTCCGCTTACTTTTCTACATCATGATCTCGTCTTCCATCGAGACCCTCTCTTGAGGAAGATTAGTGCGATGCAGAAAACTAAACTGACACAACTATCCTTAATTACACTCCCGTTATCAGATGGCGATGTGTCGCGAACTGCTTTCTTATTTAAGGCTTATTTTAAATTTTTATAACGATGAAAAGGATCAGAATTAACACTGGCAAAATTGGTTTGGTGTTCAGAAATGGTAACTACAGAAAAGTACTTATGGAAGGCGCTTATTGGTTGCTTCCGAATGAGGATGTATTCCAGTACGATCTGACAAAGCCTTTCCATCCTTCCATCGATTTGAATATCCTGGTGAAGGATGAACAGTTGGCTAACATGCTAACTGTTGTTGAGGTAAAGGATAACGAAATCGCCCTGCAGTATGAGAATGGTAACTTCAAGAATGTCTTGGGTCCAGGAAGATATGCATACTGGAAAGGTGTGACTGATTACTCATTCATTAAAGCAGACTTGAGCAAGATCGAGGTTACCGAGAACATCGATACAAATACGATCATGCGGAAAGAGGTATTGCCATACGTGAGAGTGTATGCTGTCGAGTCGTTTGAGAAAGGAATTTTGTTGATCGATGGTAAGTTCTCGAGAGTATTGGATACCGGAGTATATTACTTCTGGAAGAATGCTGTTGTGATCTCCGTATTGAAGGCTGACTTGAGACAATTGCAGCTTGAAGTTTCTGGTCAGGAAATCCTGACTAAGGACAAGGCTGCATTGAGAGTTAACTTCTATACTCAATACAAAGTTGTTGATATTATCAGAGCTTTGATTGAGAACAAGGAATATGAGAAACAATTGTATATTCTGATGCAGTTAGCTTTAAGAGAGTTTATTGGTACCCTTTCTTTGGATGAGTTGTTGGAGAAAAAAGAATCCATCTCAGCCTATGTTTTGGCTACGTTGAAAGACAAAGCTTACAACCTTGGTGTTGAGGTTAGAGATTGCGGTGTAAGAGATATCATCCTGCCTGGTGAAGTGAAAGAAATCATGAACCAGGTATTAGTGGCCCAGAAGAAAGCTGAGGCCAACGTCATCATGAGACGGGAAGAGACTGCTTCGACAAGAAGCTTGTTGAATACTGCCAAATTGATGGAAGAGAACTCCATGCTGTTCAAATTGAAGGAAATGGAGTATGTGGAGAAGATCGCAGACAAGATCAACAGCATTTCGTTGTCAGGTGGCAACCAGATCGTTGATCAGCTGAAAGATATCTTTGTACCTAAGAAGTAAGCACCGCCCCGGGCTTTTATGCTCGGGGCTTTTTAAATATAATAAATGGAATCCTTTAGTCTCCCGAATTTTATGAGAAGCTGAACGACGACATCTTATGGAAGCGACAGCTACTTCAAGCATTCCTTGGATGAGCCGGTTGAACTCTTATTCATTTGCAATCATCTAATGCCATACATCATTCCATTCCAATATGCAGCGGAAATCGCTGAGCGATGGAATATGGGCGATCCAGAATCTGATGGCGTTGGATTTGTCACCGAATTAGAGATTCCAGAAGATTACTTCAGGAAGTTTCCAATCCAAACCGTGGGACTCGATCATCATCAGGAGCTCTGGGTTCCAGCGGAAGACTTAGAAGAGTTCAATGACAAAATTGTCAATGGCATCCGAGTTTGTAAATCCTTTATTGGAAGAGAATTCACTATGCCAGACAAGATTAAAAGTGTGCTAAATTAAAAATACCCTGACTGAGAAGTCAGGGTAACTCTCCCTATATGAAAATAACAGCATTATCGAAAGATATCTTTTTGATTGATCAATTCTGGTCAATTAGTAAATGTGATGAGTTTATTTCGAAATCTGAAAACAAAGGATACGAAGCTGCGACTGTTCAAACAGAAACAGGACCTCGTGTCGTAGATCATATGCGTAATAACAACCGCGTCTTGTGTAAGGACTTTGCACTTGCAGAACAGCTGTGGAACGAACTTGCTCCGTATGCTCCTAAGTCCATTGGAGATTCTGAGTCTATCGGATTAAACGAACTATTCCGTTTCTATCGATATCAGCCAGGCCAACAATTTAGAAAGCATCGGGATCAGAGCTACATCCGGAATAGTCGCGAGGCAAGTTATTATACTTTCATGATCTACCTGAACGATAATTTTAAAGGAGGTGATACCAAATTTAACGATTTGGTCGTAGCGCCAAAGAAAGGTTCTGCGCTGGTATTCTACCACTACCTGGAGCACGAGGGTGCCGAAGTGATTGAAGGTATAAAGTATGTTTTGAGGACTGATATCATGTTCCGGTTAAAAAATTAACAGAAATTCGCTTCTGCGCAAAAAGACTGCGCACATCGGCTGTAACATTGTATCATAAAGTTCTAGCCATGAAGGAAATCATCTTTGAGAAACTGAAAGCGATAGAGCATCAATTCGATGTCAGGATACTGTATGCTTGTGAGTCGGGAAGTCGGGCATGGGGTTTTGCATCACCAGACAGCGATTATGACGTGCGCTTTGTTTACGTTCACCAAGCGGATTATTACCTTTCCATTGATGATCTGCGAGATGTCATCGAAGTTCCGATCAATGACCTGCTTGATATCAATGGATGGGAATTGAGGAAAGCACTTAGACTTTTTAGAAAGTCCAATGCGCCTCTATATGAATGGCTGCAGTCACCGACTGTGTATGCTGAAGATCTAACCTTTGTTTCGGAGATGAAGGCATTGATGCCAACTTATTTTTCTCCACGCGCGGGAATGCACCATTACCTCAGCATGGCAAAAGGCGTCTTTGAACGTGAGCTATCTGGTGAAATGGTTAAGCTGAAGAGATACTTTTACGCGCTTCGCCCAGTTCTTGCAGCTAAGTGGATAGCGGACATTAAATCGGTTCCACCAATGGACTTCAAAAGCTTGAGTGTGTTAATGCCTGAGCGGATAAGCCAACTTGTAGACGAACTGCTTTCAATAAAAGTAAGCGTTAGTGAAAGTTTTATGATCGAAAAGAAGTCAGAGATTAATGCTTTTATTGGAGAATGCATCCGTTACTGCGAAGCCAAGGTTCCGCAGGCTAGAACTAGCGATAATCAAGTTGAGCTGAATAAGCTCTTTAACCGATCTATTGCATGACACTAAGTGAACTTGAAAACGACTCGTCACATCTTCTGCTGAAATGTATCAGTGGTAGCCAAGCCTATGGCTTGGCTCTTCCACATTCTGACACAGATATCAAGGGTGTTTTCACTCAGCCGAAGAAAGAATACTATGGACTGACCTATACCGATCAGGTTAACAACGAAACAAACGATATCATGTACTATGAGATCAAGAAGTTTGTTGAGCTGCTGTTGAAGAACAACCCAAATATCCTAGAACTGCTGAGCACCCCTGATGATTGTATTTTGCATCGGCATCCAGTAATGAATTTGCTCAAGCCTGAATTGTTCTTGTCAAGGCTGTGCAATCAAACATTTGGCCAGTATGCTTATGCCCAGATTAAGAAAGCACGTGGACTAAATAAGAAGATCCTCAATCCGCTTGACAGAAAAAGAAAGACGATTCTTGATTTTTGCTACGTAGTGAAAGGACAAGGTTCGGTTCCGGTTGCGGAATGGCTTACGAATCACGGGTACGCGCAAGAAGATTGTTGGCTTGTGAGAATTGATCACATGAGAGACATGTATGCACTTTTTCATCAATCTCAATCGGACCGCAAGTTTTCTGGAATCTTTTCCGGAGACGATGCCGATGAAGTGTCACTAAGCTCCGTGCCGGAAGGACTGCAACCGGTATGCATTCTTTACTTCAACAAGGATGGTTACTCTGTCTACTGCAAAGAATATCGACAGTACTGGGAGTGGGTTGAACAACGGAATGAAGAACGATACGAGAACACGGTAAGCCATGGGAAGAACTACGATGCCAAAAACATGATGCACGTATTTCGCTTGCTGAACATGGCTGAAGAAATTGCGCGATACAAGAAAGTGAACGTGAGACGACCTGAACGCGAATACTTACTTAAGGTTCGAGCTGGTGAATTTTCATACGAGGATTTACTACAGCAGGCTGAAACTCGGATCAAACTAATCGATGAACTTTTTGAAAGGTCCGACTTGCCGAGTGTTCCTAATGTTTTGCCAGTATTAGATCTGCTATACCAAATTCGCGAAGAAATTTATCAACCTAAATAAAATTGCCTTTATGGATGACTTTGCTCGTCAGATTCAAAAAATGCTCGAACCGTATCGGCAGATTCAAAAAATGCTCGAACCCTTTCAAAGATTGGAGGCTCAAATGAGACCTTTTAATGACATTCAAAAGGCGTTAGAAAATATTCAAAAGATTTACGCGCCTTTGAGATTGCTTGAAAATCCGTTCCAGAAACAAATAGAAGCCTTCCAGCAAATCGGTGAAAGGCTGAAGCTGTATGCGGAAAATACTCCCAAATACCTCCTAGTGATCGCGCGACATGGTTGGTTCTTAGACATGGATACCGAACTGTCTTTCCCTTCGCAGATTATTAGTGAAATCGAAGCGGGAAATATTGAAGAAGCTGATCAGTTGCTAATCGAATTTGGACAACATTTTTACCGTGCTTGAGACTCGCCATACAAAGAGGACACCTATTTTGAAAGAACTGAAAATGCTTATTGACAGTAATCAATACTATGCTTTCATACCGCAAGTGTTTTCGCAAATAGATGGAGTATGTTTTGATTTTACGAAGAAGAAGTTCTTTATTAAAAACAGAAAGACCTATCTGCCAGAAGTTACGCAAGAATTGGAGAAGTCGAGTGGTAGCTTTGTAGAACTTTATCTTTCACCAATTAGAAATCAAACACCGATAATGGCGAGAGAAGATGATTTAGAAAATTTTCCTTGTAGACTGAATAGACATGAAATCATGCATGGCATCAATGTGACCTATGGATCAAGGCTAAATTGTTTAAAAGTACTGTCGCTATTAAAGTACGTTTCCGACTTGCTGGTGCATATAGATGAGAAGGGCGAATTGCAAACAAAGAAACATAACTGAGGTCACTTGCATATTTTTTTACTGCGCTGTTGTGTTACTATAAATTCGACCCTACAAGCAATATCTCGGAGCATTACTAGGATGCCTCCTACAATTCATCATATTTCTTATTTGATCCTCTAGATTTCTCCACTGGATATTTCGCAGCGTTTGAAACAAGCTTCTTAGAAACGATCTCATCAACATCCATTTCGTATTTGTCGATCAATAAGAAAGCCGAATAGAGCACATCAGCTAGTTCTTCCTTTAATTTTTCCTTATTGACCTGACTAGGATCTTTCCATAAGAAGAGCTCAAGCAATTCAGCTGATTCACAATTGAGACAGATGGCTAGATCTTTTCCGTTATGAAATTTCTCCCAGTCTCTTTCGTTTCTGAACGCCACGACCTTATCGATGACGGTTTTGACTGACGAATTGTTTCTCATTCTCTGTAAATGTTTTCGTTGTGCCACTCCAGATACTTTCGGTCGGGCGAATCGGATGTCCGCTCGGGTAGATATGCTAAGCTCTTGCCATGGAATTGGTAATACTCCTTTCCATTTTGAAATTCCTGCTTTATTCGATTACTGACTTCTACTTTGAGTTCATGTGTGACGGTAATATAGCCAGTGTCAAATAACTTGTGAATATCAGATCGCATTAACAAACCATTCGAAATAAAATGTGGTCCAGATAGAGCGTATGGTTTGATGTGAGCTGCCTCAAGAACCGGTAAAGTTTTCTCACCGGTGATTGCACATTTTCTTCTATAAGCATCCGTAACCAATACTCGGAAAGCACCCTGACCTAGTCGGACTTTCGTTAAAATCGACTTTCCATATGCCGGTGATTGAGGTTCTTCTAATAATAGCTGACTCTTGCCAACATCCTTCGGCTCAATGAAAAGATACTTCTCTAGCCTGGCTTCAACTTGCCGCCAAATGGAATTTCCAGTTTCTGATTCTGTGTCATAAGATTTTCCCTGAACAATACTTCGTCCCCAATCAGCAGGCACCTCGATCCAATCTTGTTCACTAAAGAATATCGGATTCGTTAAGACGATACATCCAATCGTTGGATTATCAGACTTATCCTTCCGATAATTCAGGATCATTTGCTTAAGTTCGAAGTAGGTATCACATCCATTTCGATTACTGAATGTTTCCCATGCAACACTAATCGGAAGGAATGTATGGCTTGAAAAGAACCCTACACCGCCAATTGCATTTAACGGACTCTTGAGCTTGAAAAGAAAAGGTGCTCCGGGAGTGAGTACTTTGAAATTTACAGATCCGCCAGGCTGCCAAAAGTTGACATCCTCTGGGTTGATCTGGCTGAGGTGCCGAAACCAATTGTTATCTGTTACCCCCAGGTAGAATTTCATTCATTTTGAAAATACGCTGTATTTAGCTTGTTCACAAAAAGCTGGGTGTTCATGGCCCATGAACATTTCTAAAAAATGAACAGCTGTAACTTTAAAATTTAAGGCGAATGGGTACCCAAGGTACCATTTATAAGCAATTTTTAAAGTAAAATGGGCATTTTCTTTAAAATTTATCGTATTTTGGTACCATGGGTACCGAAAATGAGTCAAAAATAAAGAGATTCCTTAGTCAACATCAGCAAGGAACGGTATCGCTGGCGAAATGGCTGGAGCGTATCGGAATATCTCATGACCTTCAAAAAAAGTATCGCAAAAGCGGATGGCTTGAAAGTATAGGTTCAGGTGCCTTTAAACGACCTGATGAAAAAGTTACTTGGCAAGGTGCAATGTATGCAATCCAAACTCAAGCGAAATTGCCGATCCATCCCGGAGCCACTACAGCGTTGTCTATGCAAGGACTTTCTCATTACATGAGAGCGCAAGAAACTGTCTACCTCTTTTCTCCTCAAGCGACACAATTGCCTAAATGGTTTTCTAGTTACTCTTGGGGCAGCTCAATGGAACATGTAAAAAGTTCAGTAATACCTGATAAGATAGGAATCGTTTCGTCCGATGAGAAAAACTTTTCAATCAGAATATCTGGTCCCGAACGAGCGATGCTCGAATGCTTACATCTTGCACCTGGAAAACTAGACCTGATAGAATGTTATCAGATAATGGAAGGCCTTAGTAATCTCCGGCCGAAACTTGTTCAGGAACTTCTTGAGAAATGTACGTCCGTAAAGATCAAGAGACTATTCCTTTTCATGGCAACTAAGGCACAACATCAATGGTTGGAATTTATCGACAGAAAAAAAATCGATCTTGGTAAGGGAGACAGAAGTATAATCGAGGGTGGAGCATACAATGCTGCCTTTCATATAACCATTCCTAAAGAACTTGCTCAATGATAGACGCAAAATATAAAGCTCAGGTAGACCTCTTACTCACAATACT
>JBMOKS010000383.1:0-14807 GCA_049324355.1 Bacteroidota bacterium | reverse complement strand
ACATTGGAGTAGCATTCTCCTACCGTGGTTACAGGCCGAATCCGCGACTGGATATGGACTTGAGAGGGGAATTGAAATTCTTACTCCATGATTTTTACTTCGAAATTATTTTTAACGACATTAAATTGAACCGTTTTGCATACACCGAAACTCTAGTCGCTGAAGATATTGGGGGCATGGTTTCAAACTGTCTGAAAGTCTTGTTTGAAGAACTCAAAAAACAACAGGTTTAATTAAAATTTTAGAAAACTGTAACATCTAATCCACCCCACCGTCTTCTTATTGAATTTAAACGGATGAATCTCGAATCCTTTCAAAACAGGGTTTTACCTGCCAAAAACAAGCTTTTTCGCTTTGCCTTGAAGTTTTTAGGCAATGAAGAAGAAGCCAAAGATGTAGTTCAGGAGGTATTGATCAAGGTTTGGAACGGCCGCGAGCAGATGGAGCAGGTTCAGAACTGGGAGGCTTGGTGCATGCGCATCACCAAAAACCTCTCGCTTGACCGCATCCGGTCGCTCACCCGCAAGCAAACCCAACCCATCGAGGAAACTTTCGATGTTCGACAGGAAGCGTTAACGCCTCATGAATCAACCGAAGTACATGAGAGTATGCAAAGAATAACACAAATGATCGCCGCCTTGCCGGAGAAGCAGCGGCAGGTAATGCACCTTCGCGATGTAGAAGGGTACAGTTACAATGAAATATGCGAGATTCTTGAACTCGACATGAACCAGGTGAAAGTAAACCTGTTCCGGGCAAGAAACTCGGTGCGCGAAAAACTGATGAAGATCAACGCTTATGGACTCTAAAAGAATTGATGAGCTGCTAAACAAGTATTGGAACTGCGAAACTTCCCTCGAAGAAGAGCAGCAGTTGCGAGAATACTTCCGGGGACAAGATATTCCCGAGTCACTCAAGGAGACAGCAGCCTTGTTCCGCTACTTCGACGACCATAAAAAAAAGTCACTCAACGACGTGTCTTTTGATCGCCAGGTATTGGAGAAAGTAAAACCTCCTAAAGGCAGAATGGTAAAAATGATCCTCTATAACAGCATGCGCATAGCAGCAGGCGTAGCCGTACTGGTGGTGGCTTTCTTCTTCGTGCGAAACGAAGTAAGAAAATCGACACCACAAGAAATGGTAGACACGTACGACGACCCGAAGCTCGCATTCGAGGAAACTAAAAAAGCACTTCAAATGATCTCAAAAAGTTTTGGAACGGCTGAAGAACAAGCCAAAAAAATTAACCTCTTCAACGAAGCCAAGGAAGAGGTTCAAAAAGGCACCGCTGAAAACAAAAACGAAAGTAATTTATAAATACAAGAGCCCGCTAAAATTAAACAGTGAATAAAAAAGTAAAGTATATGAAAAAGATTGTTGCAATAGTTGTATTGATGGTTGTTGTGACCGGAGCACATGCGCAGGATGCCATCACCAAATTCTTTACCAAGTATCAGGGAGACGAAAGTTTCAGCCAGGTAACAATATCCAGCAAGATGTTCGGGTTGTTTACCAACATGGAAGCCGAAACTGCAGAAGATAAAGAAATACTCGACGCCATCAGTAAATTAAAAGGGCTGCGCATCCTGGCAAAACAAGACGCCCGCAATGCCCGCGAACTGTACAAAGAAGCGTTTTCGCTGATCCCCAAAGACTATGAAGAATTGATGTCCGTGCGCGATAAAGACAAAGACATGAAATTTTTGATCAAAGAAAGCGGCGGAAAAATATCAGAGTTGCTGATGGTGATGGGGGGTAACGACGAATTCATGGTGATGAGCCTGTTCGGCGAAATAGACCTGAAACAAGTGTCACGCATCGGTAAAAAGATGGATGTTAAAGGCCTTGAGAATCTGCAGAAGATCGACAAGGGGGATAATAAAGACAAAAAGAATTAATCGGTTAAATCAATACAAAAAAGCGTTGCCCGCTCAAGCAACGCTTTTTGCAGTTCATGCATCTTCCTAAGTAGTTAAACCAATGCATATGAAAACAACTACTTTAACATTACTTCTGCTGATCACAACCATTTCTTTTTCCCCGGCGCAAAGCGACAGCTTTCAAACCCTAAGAGAAAAATTTTCCGGTCGTAAAAACACATTTTGTTTTGGTACTAGCGGATTTTTTGCCCGCACAGCACTTTGGATGGCCGGGGAGTACGAATACATTGAGGCGATAGAAGAAGTAAAGAGCATTCGCGTCATTGTAATTCCAAAATCTTCTTTTCAACGTCTGGGGTTGACTGTTGATGGCTATAAAAAATTTGTAGCAAAGGATTCTTTCGAGAAACTCGCGCACATGAAAGATCACGGTGATGATGTTGCCGTGTATATACAGGAAACCAATTCGCGACACAATCGTTATCAGGTGATAGTAGAGTCGGGCGATGAAGTTGTGGTAGTTGAAGTTAAAGGATATATTGACCCTGGCATTCTACTAAAGAAAGATTGTGATTTGGCTTATCATTAATAACTATGAAATTAAAACTATCACTTTTCCTTTTTCTCATATTGGCAAGCCCGCTTTTTTCGCTTGCTCAAAGCAAGACCACCGAAAGATTGCATAAAAAACACGAAGACGCATTGTCGCTGTTTTTTTACAACAACACCTTGCGCATGCTCAATCAAAATGAAGATAAGCAGTTTGATGAGCTGATCAAGGATATCGAAAAAATGAAGTTCCTAATGATTAAGAAGGATCCTGAATTTGCCACAGCCGACTATAAGAAACTGGTCGGCGATTATAAAGCAGAATCCTTTGAAGAGATCATGACCAGCCGTCACGAGGGTAAAAACTTTGATGTTTACCTGAAAGAAAAAGACAAAAAAACAATTGGCATGCTGGTGCTGATCAATGACTCTTCCAATCTGTATGTTCTGGATATCGTGGGAAGGATCGCTCTCGATAATGTGACCAAACTTTACCAGATGCTCGACGAAAGTGCGGACATCGGTAAAAAGATTAAGGCTTTTACAGGCGAGGCCGATGAGCGTAAAGGAAAAAAACACTAAACTGTAATTCTAGCGCCAACGAGCGACTAACGAGTATAGCAGTTTACATATCCATTACTGAATACCACTATTTTGGAAACAGTTCTTTCAATAAATAACCTTACCAAACATTTTGGTAAGATCAGGGCCGTAAATAGCCTGAATCTCGAAGTAAAAAGAGGGCAGGTCTTTGGCATGCTTGGGCCAAACGGCAGCGGTAAAACCACAACCCTTGGTATGTTAATGGGAGTGGTCAATCCTACGGCCGGTGAGTTTACCTGGTTCGGTCAGACACCTACCAATCATGTTCGAAAGAAGATCGGCGCCGTGCTCGAGCATCCGATTTTTTACCCTTATCTCACAGGTCAAAAAAATTTAGAACTGAACGCCACGATCAAACAATGCCCCATCGAAAATATTCCACGCGTGCTGGAATTGGTCGAGCTTACCGAACGGAAAGATCATAAATACAAAACTTATTCTTTGGGCATGAAACAACGCCTGGCCATAGCTTCGGCTTTGCTGAATGACCCCACAGTGTTGATTCTCGACGAGCCCACCAATGGGCTCGACCCCATGGGTATCGCCGAGATCCGTGACCTTATTAGAAAGATCGCCGCCAATGGCAAGACAATCATTCTGGCTAGCCACCTGTTAGACGAAGTGCAAAAGGTGTGTACTCATTTTGCTGTTCTCAAGCGTGGCACGCTGGTGCATTGCGGCCCGGTAGACGAAGTAGGCAAAGGCGCCGAGACGGTAGAAGTTAGCGCTGATGTGGCGAACCTCAACGAAGTGTTGCTCGCATTTTCGGGCACATCTTCAATCAACCGCGAGAATGGTAGCTTCCAGGTTGCCCTGCGCGATGGTTTCCACAGCAAAGACTTGAACAAGTTCCTGTTTGAAAAAGGAGTGGTAGCATCACATTTGGTGACTAAGAAAAAGAGCCTCGAGAAGCAATTCCTCGAAATCCTGGCCGAATCATAATCGGTAGCTAGATCGTTTTCTAAAATAATTCAATCGCATTTATGTTACATCTCCTAAGAATAGATCTTAAAAAGTTGACCAGTTATCGTACCTTCTGGGTAGTGTGCGGACTGTATTTTATCACGCTGGCATTTTCTACGGCGAGCGGAATGGAATTCCTGAAATGGCTGGCTCGCACATTCGCCGATTTTGGTTCTAAACTGAATATCAATCGTATTCCTCTGTACCACTTCCCAGACGTTTGGTTGAATCTCTTATGGTTCAGCGGTTTGTTTAAGATCGTGCTTGCGATCATGACGGTGATCTCCATCACCAACGAATATCAATATCGCACGCTGCGACAAAACGTAATCGACGGTTTGAGCCGCTGGGAGTTTTTGTTATCCAAAATACTTACCAACGTGATGCTGAGCCTGCTCAGCGTTGCCATGATATTTTTGATTGCTTTTGTTACAGGGTTTATTTATACACCCGAAATCAACTGGCAATATGTCTTCGGTGATATGGAATTTCTCATTGCATATTTTCTTGAGATCTTTGCGTTCTTATCATATGCGCTGATGTTAGGTGTTCTTATTCAACGTTCCGGTTTAACGATCATTGTTCTGCTGCTGTCGCATATGATTGAGGCCATTGTGCGTGAGAATATTGATGAACAAGTGCCGTGGCTCATTGAGTTCTTCCCCATGGAAAGTATTTCAAACCTTGTTCCATTGCCCTACGCGCGTTATGCATTCCAGGAGATCAGAGATTATCTCACTTTTGGCTCGGTAGCCATTGCGCTCGGCTGGACATTTCTTTTCAATTATTTCAGCTTTCTGAAATTGAAGCAGTCTGACATCTAATAGCCTGGATCTGACCGAATATTTTATCTGACTCGCCTTGGGAATGCCGGAATAAGGTAGCACACCCATCAGTTTTTGCTGACTTCGGCGCCGTCCAATCCTCCAGGCACATATCGTAACGATTTAGGCGCCTTTACGTAAAGTGTGTTTGTCACAAGAAAAAGACCTGAAATATCCTGCAAACGTTTTTCTGTTTAAAAAATACGAGAAACGTACATTCCAGGGCTGTCATTTCGGGGAAACCTTAATTTTGTGTTGGCAAATGTGAATTAGCTTATGAATATTATACAGATCCTTGGACTTTCGGCAGGTGCGTGCACCACCATCGCTTTCTTGCCGCAGGTTTTGAAAACCTGGAAAACCCGATCCGCCAAAGACCTCTCGCTAAGTATGTTTTCTATTTTTTGCCTGGGTGTGATCTTGTGGCTGGTCTATGGTATAATGGTGCGCGATGTTCCGGTCATTGCTGCCAACCTTCTTACACTCATGCTGGCTTCGACCTTATTATTCTTTAAACTTCGGTTTAAGGAATAAGCTAGCCTGTCAATTTAACTTAGTGATGGTGATCATCGCATCCGCAATAGTTTTCACTATTGGCTTTTTCGAAACATTCTTTTCCCTCCTGATAAGAAAACCAGGCTAACCCCAATGTTCCCAGCGCGTCGATGTAAGGCAGATGTGTTAGCTCATAAATGGCGCTGGAGATGAGCAGGATAACAGACATGTAAATGCAAACCTTTGTACAATTGGCGTCAGCCAGAATAGGTTTGGATTTCAATTGCTTGCCAATCCTGATCTTTTCGTAAATCAACACCAGCATGACCAGGATACTGACCAAAGAAATGACAACGCCCCAAAAAGTCGTTTCGGGCTTCTGGCCTGTGTAAACGATAAAGCCAGCAGAAAGGATAAGTCCGATAACGAGAAGATAGAAGGAATATCCGGTTATTTTTAACGCTGTTTTTTCAAAATCATCGCGATTGGAATTCGGCCTCCGTCGCATGCGCACGATCATGTGCGCGATTCCCACCCCTGAGATCATTTCTATAAAGCTGTCGACCCCAAATCCAAAAAGAGTAAGCGTTTCATCTTCATAACCGAAGTAAGTAGCAATGACGCCTTCGATAATATTATAGCCGATCGTAAAAATAGCAAGATAGAAAGCAGTATTATAAAGCCTTCGCTCTGTTTCAGCCGCTGATGGAATAGCCGCCTTGATATCGTTCATGGCCTCACAATTTTTCGGGTTATGATAGTGCCATCAATATTGATCCTTAGCAAATATAACCCGGATTTTTGTATGCCGGTTTCGTGTGTTGACAGATGATAATCGTATGCTCCCGGATATTGCCATGACCGTACGATCGTATTGATCTTCCGACCCGCGGCATCCAGTATGTTAATGGTGACGTGAGCCTTGTCCGAAAGGGTATAGGAAAAATTTATGAACTCATCCGCCGGATTGGGGTAACTTGAAAAGTTAAACGCAGTGGTGGTTGAACTGATTTCAATTCCGGTCACCAGATTATTATCCAACTTCCACTCTAATAAATAGAGATGGTCAACGTAGTGCGCGTTTTGCCTGGTTAGCGCTGTCGTATCGATAATTTCTGCAAGGATCTTATTTTCACCTGTGGTGAGCTGACCCAATGAAACAGTGATCTGGTCTTTGTTTTTGGCTACAGTGTAGCCATTCACTTTCCAAACAACTTTCAAGGTGTTGGGCGAGGGTTTGATCAGGGAAAGTGAGAATGGCAGATCGATCGAGACTGAGCCCAAATGACCGGGGTCAGGCTGTGCGGACTCGAGCGGCGGAACGAGGGTATGAATGCGTTCTACAAACGTTTCTCTGCAAACGCTGCAAAACGGAACGCCGAGGTAGCGCATCTTGCAATCTTGGTGAGGCCGGTACCATGTCGGTGACTCGGCATGGGGGTAAATATTGATGCCATTGGTGGTGAGCCAATTTTTCCATCGCACGAGCTGTGGATTACTTTGTTGGGTGAGATTGGGTTTTTCTGCAGCGTAACTAGGTCCGGCCCAATATTCGTCGGCCAGAAACGCAAAAGAATGCCCGATCTCGTGGATGCTGACCTCATTGGCATTGGCGTGTGTAGATGATGTAGCGTAAAAGCCTCCGGAACCGCCGTAATATGGAGAGTTTACGACAACAAATGGCTGATCGTATTGAGGGAAACTACTCGCCAGAACATTGCTGACGGCCGAGGTGTTGGTGGGGACTAACAAACGATGAATGCCGTAAGCATCGAAGCTACTTCCGAAATAGGTACTCACCTGGGAGACCGGTACGCCGGCACACTCGTTGTCGGCTGAAATTTGGTCGTGCCTGGCGCCCGATTGTGCAGATGGCACTTTGACCGCAAACGCGTTGAAGTAATTTTTGTATTCCTTAAACGGACTTTGGCTGAAAAGATCATTAAGAATGGCGTTGACATCGGACAGGTATTGACCGAGTTCATGAGCCTGATATCCGTCACTGAGGAATACAAGGTTTATACGCTTATCGACGTCGCCATTTTTAAAAAGTGTATCAACAGGAAACACCTGGCCCAGGACGGTGGTGCCTAAAAAAATCAGGAAGATTGTTGAGAAGAGTATTTTCTTCATGGTCTAAGGAATTGCTATTACTTTTAATAGATCTTTTTTTCCTTCTGTGATCTCTTCAATTCTAATAAATTTTGCTGCAGGTTGCAGTTGAAGCCTGATAAAAAAATCGGCCTCCTTTAACGCTACCAATTTTCGTTCAAACTGATTTTGGTCGTTAATGAATTCAACTTGTTTGATCAGTGGGTGTTCTACTTCCTGGCGCTGAAGCTCCTGATGGTTATCCCACTGTGTGACCAATAAGTAACCTGCTACGTATTTTATTTCCGGCGTCGCTTTATACGTTCCCGCAACAATTTTCTTCTGAAGCAGGTTCACTGCATGATTTCCAGCGCTATCGGTAGTCATTTTCAAAGTGAGAAACAATATGTTACCCGAGGCGGGAGGCCTGGCCTCCGATGCAGGTTTATAGTGATAAGGTCTTTGGCATCCGCCAAGTGTGATGATAAGGAGAAAAATCGCGGCAAATAAGGATTTCATACTTCAAGATTAAGGAGAACGTCGTATGCGTCACCGTGCAGCCCCAGAACCAGTGCAAAGGCTGGCTCAGTTTTAATGCCTTGTTTTTTTAATTTCAGAATTTGTTCCTTGAAAGCTTCGCCGTGTTTCTGAAGAAGTTTATATTCTGTGATCATGTGGCGAAAGGCGGCCTGCTGACAAACAGGCGTGGCTTGACCAAAAATTTCAACGGCGAATTGACCGAGATTGAAACAGGCTATTACAGACACCTTGCCTTTTATGTGTTTCTGCCGGATACTAAAAGCGTCGCGCGATGAAAATTCTTGAATCAGAAATTCTGAAAATTCTTGCAGACTTGATGATACCTCGCATAGAATATCAAGATCACTTTGGCCTGGAATAAAAAGATCCAGTGGTAGGGTGCCAGCGAGAACGGGATTGTAGGGAGCCAGGGCACTTAGAATGCCGGACTGACACAATACGTCATAAGTCTTGCGTTGAAGGGGCGTTCCTACCTTTAAATAACTAATACTTTCAAATGCGGGCAACATCGGCGAAAAAGTTAAAGATAACTTAATTGTGTGCTTCCTTGTGCGCACACGGACACGTATGACACGAAATACAGAGCATTATGTGATTTTTTACGCTAAATGTCGTGTCGATTCGCGTCATGGAAAAACCGATAACGGCCGTTTCTGAGTCAAAAACACAATAATTATTAGCTGTAACTTGGTTGCAGTTTTGGTATGGAAATTTCTTGCAACTCGGCACATGAAATTTCACCTCACAAAAATAGTAGCATTACTTGTAGTGGTTGTATTGTCTTATACAACGAGTTTCTCTCAGCCGGGCCATTCCTCCTTTAGAGTAGACAGCTTAAAATCACAGCTAAGATCCTCAAAGGGGACAGACGCCGTAGATTTATTGAATCTCCTGAGTTCGGAATATACCATAATAAAGGCCGATTCATCGCTGATGTTTGCGCGCATGGCCTTAAAAAATGCCAGAGCCTTAGGGTATCGAAAAGGTGAAGCTTATGCGCTCTTTCATGCGGGCCAGGCGCTTAGATCTCTTCATGACAATATACGTGGCGTTAAGATGTATGACAGTGCCATGGCAACTTTGCCCGACGACAAAATTTTTAAAGCAAAATGCCTCATTGGAAAAGGAATAGCACTACAGAGACTGGATAAATCCCGCGATTCACAGCGTCACTTGTTTGCGGCACTTCTTTTATTTCGATCTAAAGGAGACAAAAATGGCGAGTGTAATGCGCTAAATTTTATTGGCGGGAGTTATTATAACTTAGGTGATTATGGCAAGGCACTGGAGTACTTTCTGGGTGCTAAGGATCGGCTAGACCGCTACAAAATTGTAAACAATCTGACCGGAAATGTAACGAACAATATCGGCGAAGTTTATATTCGTTTGGGGGACTATCCGCGGGCACTATCATACTGCCTTGAGGCGTTGAAAATATTTGATAGGATCGATGCAAAAAAAGGACTGACCAATGCCACTTATAACGTCGGAGATATCTATTCGAAACAGAATCATCACGTTGACGCCTTATCGTATTATCAAAAAGCTTTGGATATTAGCCTGAAGTCAGCCGAAGAAGAGCGCGAACGTGTTGCCGATACCCGGTTGCTCATGGGAGAGACCTATAGGAAAATAAAAAAATATGAAGATGCTAAACTCAATCTTATTGAAGCGTTAGACATCTATCGAAGCATATCCAATAAAGTTGGGGTAACGCGATCGTTAAATGAGTTAGGCAAGCTCCTTACCGATCGGGAAAATTATGATCATGCGATGGATTATTTTTCGGAGTCTTTGCGACTTAGTCGCGAAATCAATAACAAGAGCCTTATTTCCAATTCGTTGCTCAGCATGGGCAATCTTGAATATAAATTAGGTCATTTTCGGGACGCGTTGGTACTGTTGTTGGAAGGAATGGAGGTGGCTCAGGCGACCAGTGAAAAGGAAGTGATCAAGGGCACTGCTTCATTGTTGTCGGAAATATATGGTGCCCGAAATGATCACAAGCGCGCGCTGAAATATTATAAAATTTTTGCTGCCGTTAGAGACTCTCTGTTCAATGATGAGAAGAAAAGAGAAATTGTACGCATCGCCGTAGCCCATGAGATCGAAAAAAGAGACAACGAAAACGACTATTTAAAAAAGACCAATACCATCAAGGAAGCTGTTATCTCCAAACAAAATTTCCAGAAAAGCGTGATGGTCAGTTCCATTGCATTGTTGCTGGTCAGTGTTGCGGTTGTTTACGTGGCTTTTGTGTTGAAAAACAAGAGCAATAAAAAACTCTCGCTACAAAACGAGATCATTCGACAACAAGCCGATGAGATTACGCTGAAGAATAAAGATCTGGAAAAAACATTAACTGACCTGCAAAACGCGCAAGCCAGGCTTATCCACGCTGAAAAAATGGCGTCGCTGGGAATGCTGACGGCGGGAATAGCACACGAGATCAATAATCCGATAAATTTCATTTTCGGCGGCCTTCAAGCATTGGAGCAAAACTGCAGGGAAGTTCGAGCTTGTTTTGAGGCAGGCAAACCGGTTCAGGAAGAATTATTTACAGAATCCCAAGATCTCTTCGATACCATAAGGAACGGGGTAACTCGCACAGCGGGCATCATTCAAGGACTAAACTCATTTTCCCGATCAGACCAAAAAATTTCGAACTCCATTAATCTTCACGACTGTTTGGATTCGACATTGACCATTCTTAATAGCAAATTGAAAGATCGGGTTCATGTGAACAAAGTGTATCACAAGATCCCACTGATCAGATGCAACCCTGGACAAATCAATCAGGTATTCCTGAATATCATTAACAATGCCATCCAAGCCATTGAAGACACGAACAGTCCCGGAGAAATTTCGATTACTACCTTCCTCGAAGGAGAATATGTTGCCGTAAGTTTCAAAGACAATGGACCGGGTATTCCTGATGCGTTGCTGACGAAAGTATTTGATCCGTTTTTTAGTACCAAGGAAATAGGTCGCGGTACCGGGCTAGGATTGTCGATCTGTTACAATATCATTCGTGAGCACCATGGTTTTTTGGATTTAAAGTCGAAAGTCGGAATAGGCACTGAATTGATCGTAAAATTGCCAAGCCAAAATTAATAAGCGCGCGAACTGCGATCAGCTGGAAATCCATTTCGATCACTGCCTTCCAGAAAAAAACAGGATTAGCCTTTTTTCGAAGTCTTCACCGAATAGGCATTACCTCGCAATTTTGGTAAACCAATTTAATTAAGAACACGAGAATTTTAATTTCAATTGGGGTTTGGAAAATTATGGCAGCAATACAGTAAATATGGTTGTCAAAATGGCCACTATTTATGTCTTTTTGACGGGCATGTAAATTGGTATATCTCTTGAGAGATGCTGAATTGAAGGAGAAAGCAACATGAAAAAGAGTAAATATTTGGATTTGGTTACTTCGGTTGATGTGCTAAACACATTGAACGGTGGTACAAGTGAACCACAAGTCATTTTGAAAGAAGACGAAAACGGCCGCGAAATTTGTTTGCGTGTTCCTGGTGTAAGTAGAGAAATGATGCACGTGGAGGTGCATAATAATAATTTAACAGTATACTATTTTCTGAATATAGAGTCATCAGACATGATGATCCAGCTTCCTAAGATTGTATACAATCGTACGTTGCCCTATTTCGTGGATATCAGCAAGATCAGCGCACATTTTGATGAGAATCAACTGATCGTAGAATTGCCGTTTAACCGGCTGGCCAATGGCTATCACAAACAAATAACGATTGGAAACTAATGACAATTAAAAACGCTCCCGATTGAGGAGCGTTTTTGTTTCATACTTTTCCCATCATGCTGGGGAAATTTTCCTCAGTGCAAAGGTGCAATACTAGACTGAAATGTGCGACCAATTTTCGCCGGTTTTGATCCGGTGTATTTGCATGTCAGACACTTTGAACTGTTTAGCTAAAGCTTTCAGCGTTGGCTGTTTCTTGGACTGTAACGCGCGCTTGATCTGGCGCACCTTTACGGCATTGAGCTTCGGCCCTTCTTCCGGATTCTGACGAATAAGCACGTTTGGATCTTTTAAAGCATGTTCGATCTGTGTTTCATGCTTCACCCATTTCAAGTTGTTTGCTTTGTTATTTTCCTTTACGTGATCTAGGTGTATCACAAAGTTATGCTTGATACTCGGTTTTTTGGTAAAGTACTCTGCTACCAGCCGATGCAAATAATAGTTTTGCCGATTTGCTTCACGACCAATGGTTACGCTTGGGTAACCCTGCGTAAGCCTCGGTCGCAACACGTAGCCCTCTTCAATTTTTGTTTTGAAGCTCACGATTCTTCCTCGACTGGAAATAGCATAACGTTTTGTCGTTATGCCCTTCTTCAGGCGTAGTTCCTTCCAGCGCTCACCAGCCAGAAGTTTCACTGTAGGTTTAGATTTTGTTACCATAGTTAATGGGGTAATTGTTCTGAATGGATGGGTATTAGGGTGTGAAAGTGTCGGAGGATCTTTTCGAATACTTTATTTCCTGAGCGGTTACTGATCTTTCTGCCGTCGATTTCGGTTACAGGAGTGAGTTCGCCCATGGTTCCCGTGGCAAAAACTTCGTCGGCACAGTAGAACTCAGTGAGTGAAAGGTTTCTTTCTGCAATGGATATTTGTTGATCTTGACATATCTCGATAACAAGGGCGCGCGTTATGCCATGGAGGCAAGCATCTGCATAGGGCGTGTAAACCACGCCGTTCTTCACCATAAAAATATTAGTGTCATTTAGCTCAGCCACAAAGCCATTGTGGTCTAGCATAATAGCAGCGTCGACACCGGCAACGTTGGCTTGTATTTTAGCGAGGATGTTATTTAAGAGATTGTTATGGTGGATTTTGGAATCCAGAAATTGGGGGTTGTTCCGCCGTTGCGCTGAGGTGATAACACGAATACCTTTACTGTTATCATAAACCAATGGTTTCCATTCAGCCAGTACAATCAGGTTAGACCCTTTCGTATTCAGGCGCGGATCCATACCTGAGGTTATTTTTTCACCGCGGGTGAGTGTGAGCCGGATGTGAACATCGTCGCGCATGCCATTGGCCTCA
The DNA here is from genome assembly GCA_049324355.1 of Bacteroidota bacterium. GTDB lineage: Bacteria > Bacteroidota > Bacteroidia > Cytophagales > Cyclobacteriaceae > Chryseosolibacter. The sequence continues at coordinate 1,779 of JBMOKS010000383.1, read as the reverse complement.
AGCGTTTCAAAAATTGCTTTTTTGATTTCATCACGAGTGGGGACGTGGGCAAATGCGAGTGCGTGCGCCGAAGCTTCTAGCCTGTCGAGGTGTTTGTCTAAGCTGAAAATCCCTCCTTTATAAACTCTGAGTCCCTCCCAAACAGCATCACCGCCTTGCACGACACTGTCGAAGACCGAAACTTTGGCTTCGTCGCGAGGCAGTAGCTTACCCCCCACGTGGACCACAATGGAGGCGTTCTTTGGGTTAAATTTCTGCAACATATGCCAATAGCTCCTCTGTTGGAGCTTTTTTAACCATTAAAATTTTGTTCGTTGGGCGGGTATAAATGGGCTTGAGTAAAGTAAGGATTATTTTAGCTAATGTTCAAGCTTTTAGTGAAAATGGTAGTAGTTTTTCGTAATAACGTTGAGCGATATTGTACAAATGGTTTAAATGCTGTGGCAACGGACGGCTGCTGGTCATTTGTTTATCGAATCCAGTTGATTGATGTACGTTGCCATACCAATGCTTGGCCCATACGCCATCGTATTCTTTCGGCCCTGATGGCCAATGTAGCATAGACAACTGGAAGGGTATGGAGCATTGCTCACAGAGTCTGCGCAACACCACTTCAGGATTTTCAACTACGTAGCTGGAATCCATCACAATCGGATGCTCACCTCTGTCTTGAAGGCTTTTGAACAATGCGTATTGATACTCAATACCGATATCTTTCATAATCGGCTTTTCAATTACTTGAGTGTAACTGGCAATGATCTGCTTGGGATCTCTGATCAGAAAAATATTCACAGCACCAGGCAGCAACGGATTATTCAATTCTTCCATGTGATGTGCCATGTTTTTGACAAATACCACAGAGTTTTCAGCGCGTGTCAGGATGTTCTTTCTGATGTTATTTTCGTCGGAGGGCTGGCTTGCTATCACTTCTTGACGGCCAGGATGATGTGCACCACTCTTGATTAAATAAATGGCATAAAAAGGCTCATCCAGAACAACAGTGTCATTGCGCTGTGCAAACGAATACATGATCGCCGTTGAAATGTTGCGGGGTCCGGAAATCAGATTTAAGATCACATTCTCTCGTTTTAGTGAGTGGGCTTTTTATTGATGACCAGCAAACAATAGTCTTTTTCCAAAGGAAGATATCCCTGTTCATAACAATAGAAATATCGGATTCCTTCTTTGGTGGTATACATGCTGGTGAAGTAGTTGAAGTCAAAGCCTTCTGATTTGAGTCTTTCAAGACTCACTTTGTTTTTTCCGCCGGGATTGAGGTCCAGTAATATTCGGCGATTCTTGCGGAGAATATTATTCACGCGCCGCACATAATTATTGTTGTCGCTGTTGAGGCGATTGTTAAAAGTAGCCCGGCATTGATCGGAACAGAACTTTTTGTCTATCCTTCCTTTCAACAGTGTCGCGCATTCTGCGCATCTTTTTTCTGATGAAGTATGCATCACCTTATCAGTTTACAAACGGATACAAATGAATATAATCGGAAGTAAACGCATTACATACAATTATAATAATTTCTTCATCACACATTGCAAATGTCAGCGAACTATTGTGCTGACAGACATTAAAAAAAATAATACCTATGAAAAGTTTACGAAACAGCGTGCAACTGATTGGCCGCCTGGGAAAAGATCCCGAAGTAAAATCATTTAACAACAGTAAGAAGGCATCCTTTTCTATCGCTACTACGGATGTCTACAAAAATCAAAAAGGAGAAAAAGTTGAAGATACGCAATGGCATAACATTGTGATATGGGGTAA
>JBMOKS010000382.1:9551-14904 GCA_049324355.1 Bacteroidota bacterium | reverse complement strand
GTCAAGGAAATCTCCTATATACTGGGCTACAATGAAATGAGCGCCTTCACTCGAGCATTCAAGCGCTGGACGGGAACTACCCCGGCAAACTATCAACGTGCATAACAAAATGTCTTTTTAACCGAAAGCTTTTTCCCAATCTATTAGTCCCGGGTCACACCGACAGGGATGCCAGCAACACTTTCATTTGTTAAGAATGATAGTTAAATTGAGTTAGACTAAACCTGACCCGTTTGAAAACTGCGGAATCGTTATTGATGGGTGGATTGCTCGTCCTTGTGGGTATTGTTTCAGGATTTTCACAGGAGGTGACCTTGAACTCATCTTGGAAGGAGATACAACAAAAGCACCAGGGCACCTTGGCTGTATATTGGTATACGTCTAATCCTTTTATTTACCGTGACGAGTATGGAGTAATGAAGGGGATCGAATATGATCTCATCCTTGATTTCAAGCAATATCTAAAAGACAAAAAGAACATCGACCTGACCCTCGACTGGCAGGAAGGTCAAAGTTTCGCCGAGACCTACGACATCATCCGTGAGAAAAAAAATCATGGTGCTATTGGGGTGTCGTCTTTTTCCATTACGGCTAAACGTCTGCAAGAAGTTGAATTTTCGCCACCCTATATGTCTGACATTTCGGTGTTGATCACCAGCAAGAATATACCGATAGCGAAAACCATCGAAGAGCTGAATTTGCTGCTGCCAAAGTTGACAGCCATCACCATCAAGGGTACCACCTATGAACAGGAGCTCAAACGCCTTCAGACGCTTGGCGATCTGCCTTTCAAGTTTCAATATATCGGCAGCAGCGAAAATATAGTAGACGATGTTGCGGCCACCGATAGTGCCTTCGGGTTTGTTGACCTCCCGATATACATGATTCTCTTCGATCAAAATCCGTCGCTCAATGTGAAACGTCAAAATCTTTTTCCCATCAAACACCAAGGTTATGGAATCATTTATCCCAAAGGAAGTGATTGGGCCGAGCCGCTAATGGAATACTTTACCAATCCCGATTTTAAGTGGCGCCTCGAAAAGATCATCACCAAGTATATCGATCTCGACCTGTATCATTTTGTGGAAGGACTCGCGGTTCAGTCAGACGAACAAATGGTGATGTTGCTCACCAAGGAAAAAGAGATCCAGTACAAAGATCTCCTCGACAAGACACAGCAGATTGTAAAGGGAACGCGGCAGAAAAATTTTCTTATTGCATTTGTCGGCGTCACACTTGTGTTTTTAGTGGCCGTGGCGTTCCTCTATCGCAAGCAGATAGAACAAAAGGAAAAGATCGAAGCACAGCGGCAAAGTATCGTCTCGAAAAGCGAACAATTGGAAAAACGTAACCAACATTTACTCGCGCTGGATGAAGAAAAAAATCACCTGATCAAAATATTGGCGCATGATCTCCGCACGCCGATCAATCATATTCAGGGTATAGCCCAGGTGGTGCTGCTGGAGAATACCCATCAGCCGGAAGAACAGAAAGTATTGATTCGCAAGATCATGGATGCTTCCGCGCGTTTGAATAAAATGATCACGCAACTGTTAGATGTAGATGCATTGGAAAGCAATCGCGTAACCGTATTCATGGAAAAAATACCCGTGAGCGAGCTCGTGCAGAATGTGGTGCACAGTTTTGAAAAGCAAGCGCTAAGGAAGAACATCAAACTCTTGTGCGATACGCAGTCTACGAATAGCATGATACTGGGAGATTCACTTTTTCTTACGCAGATCTTGGAGAACCTCATTTCAAATGCCATTAAATTTTCACATCCGGGAATGTCAGTTGAGATCACGGTGTTGGAAAATCAGGGGAAGATATCGATTCGTGTAAAAGATCATGGCCCCGGACTTACCGAAGAAGACCGACAACATATTTTTAAAAAATTTCAACGTCTCAGCGCCCAACCTACTGCGGGTGAGAGCTCACTTGGATTGGGATTATCGATCGTGAAGCGATACACTGAAATGATGCACGGAAATGTTTGGTGTGAATCCATGCCCAACCAGGGCGCTACTTTTATTGTAGAATTCAACAAAGCTTAGAGGTTTTGCTCCAAGTGCTCTAATGCAACCACAATAGCATTGCGGAGCGCTGGAAAGTTGTTGGGTTTTATGAAGAAATGAGACACGCCTAACGCAAAATATTCGTCAAGCATATTTCTATCAAGCGCAATAGAAGTCATGATCACCGGAATGTGTCTTAATCGACTGTCTTTTTTTATTTCGCGCAGACATGTTTTACCATCCATCAGGTGCATTCTTACATCCAGGAAAATGCAATCCGGAAGTTCATCTCGTCGCAATTTTTCGAGCGCTTCCAATCCATTGGCGGCTGTAGAACAATGAATCGCCGGATCTATGGAGTGTAAAGCCTCACGAAAAAATTGTCGATCTTCTTCGTCATCATCCACGTAGAGAATATTCATGCCGCAACTTTAACTACCAGACGCAACTTTTCAATCAATTCAACAAGAAAAAAAATATTTTTTTGCCTTACTTAAAAGATAAAGACAACGCCCATGGGTGGCATAATTTTTTTATATGCTTCAAAGCCTATGCCCTTCCAAGTCGACCCTTTATTGAACAATACTGATAAAATCTCCCTTTCGGAGTTTAAAAAACTCCTCTTTGACCTCAAGCACGCACGTCCCGACATCCAGATCAGATACCGCCTCCTCGGCGAAAATTGGTATTCTAATTTTGTTTCCATCAACGCTTTAACCGAACTCGATGACTTCGAGGACGCCAGGAAGATCATTTTTATGGATAGTGTCGTGAACAAAGTCATTGTGATCAAGAATATTTCAGATGTGATTCAGTTCGAAATAGAAAGCCCGTTTGGCGTGTATCGGCCACATTTCCATTACTCCATCACCCTCGCCTGACGCGTCATTGTTGATTTTTTTTCTCAATTCACACTTCTTGGGAATTTGGCGCAACGCTTTGCTTGGAGGGTTCGCGTGTTTGTTCGTCGCAACCCGACAGGGGAAACGATTTCAGACCGTAACTTTTTGCACGGACAGACCCAGTCCAGGGCTAGCGGTAACGTGTTTACATAACAATGATTTCGTATTCGTCCGGTTTATGATCACGCACACACTAACCCAAGATCTAAAGGACGCGCCTGCTTGAGTAAGCCGATTTGGTTCTTAACTGGATGTTTAAAAAAATAAGGAGCATGAGTTCTGGGCACGCCCTTGAAGTCAGCGCTGCAGCGTCGCTGGGTCATCTAACCGTCTCTTCAGCCGGGTCAATTGATTTTTCCGTCGTAGGACGTACTCTTAGACAAACCCCATTGATTGTCATAAAAACCAACAGCCTTGATTCCCTTGGGTCCGCTTGTAAGCATTTCCGACGAGAAGATCAGGTAATCAGGGAAGCCGCTTCCAGCAGCGAAGTATTGATTGGGATTGGCAGTTTTCATGCCTTCTAGTCCCGTGCCGCTGATCACTGCGATCATGGCTACCTCACTGTCTTCACGCGGCCATGTGAAATAAGTACCCAGGTCTTTCCCTTCATAGACATCACCACCCACCGTGATACGATCGGGCGTGACCTTGATCGGACAAGTCTTCAACAATTTGTTCCATACAGTATTGGTAACCGCATTACCGTAAATGATCACACCCCTGTCTTTATACACCTGCGATTTAAACTCGTCATCGGAAATGACATCAACAGATCCATTCCCCCTGTAATACCATACTTCCGCATCATAACGGGCTTTGTTGTAGGCCCACTGGTTCTCCTCACGGGTTCCGTGTGTACCATAAACGAAGACCATTCTGTAATTAAATGCTTCTTTAAATGTTCCTGAACGGACATCATTCTTATGTTTAGGGTTTACTTTCTCCGCCAACTTCCATTCCGGAGATCGTGATAGCCAAACTTCCTGACGCACGTCAGCAACCGCACGGATCACGACCGAATCCAGGGTGATAGCGATCGTATCGCCGGGCTTCACAAAATCCGTCCTGAGCTTCAGCATGGCTACATTTTCAGTGTTTCCGGCGATCGTTCGCGACTTTTCATTTCTAGTCAGGTGAATATGGCTATACGCGAGCGGTACATTTTGCTGGATGATTGACGCCCATCGATATTGCGATGAAATAGCAGGGTTAGCGGTGCTGAACGCAATATTATCTGCCGTGCTATCGTGCTCAATTTTGTGCCATTTAAAAAACTCGAATAGTGGGCGCCAATCAACACTTTCATCGCCAAACCAATGACTGCCTCCGGGATACTCGTAGTAGCTGAAGTCGCCATGAAATTCACTTAGTAACTTTCGCATCTGTCGCGCATAGTTCACCGACACCACTCTGTCATCATCACCATGATGTATATAGACGCCAAGGTCTTTATAATTATGCGCAAGCTCGATGACATTGCTGGCATTGCTGGCGCGAAGTAGTAGTTTTTCTTCTTCTGATTTTGCATGATCCGGAATCTTTCCGTCTGCTGAACCATATCCGGTTAACGTAGGATAGCCGGCGCATGGCGCGATAGCCGCCCACTTGTCAGGATAGGTGGCGCCGAGGTACCATGTGCCGTGACCACCCATCGAATGCCCGGTGAGATAGATCTTCTCCGGATCGGGATTGAATTTCTTTTTTGCGTGTTCAAATACCTCAAGCGCATCAATACGCCCCCAATCTTCCCAATTAAATCCTCTGGGCCTCCGGTTGGTAGGTGCCACCAGCACGCCCCAGTCTTTTGACTGATACGCCCGCGCCTGATTAATAGCTTGAACCGCGGCACCATGCACAGAAAGAAACAACGCCGGCTTTTCAAGTTCGCGTGTAGCAGGTGCTACGCTATAATATTGTACGCTCCCATCAATGTTGCTGATGAAGGTGTAGCTTTGATGCTCGTTTACGTCCACAGCGGTGATGGTGATCTTTTTTTCGTCGAGCAACTTTCCATTTTGTCTCAGCGAAATCGTGCAGGTGTAGTCACCTTTGGCAGTAACGCCTGTTGGGTCAAAAGAAAAACCAACTTTGCGGATGGTACCGCCGGCGACTTCCGCGGCATTTGTACTGACCGTTTTTCCATTCAAGGTTGTAGTAATGGTAAGGTTTCTAAGAACTTTGTCAGTGTTGTTAATGACCACCACGGCGCCTAAAAGATGTTCTTTCGATTTTCCTACAACGACATGCGGAAGCGTGGCATCTTCGGTGCTCAATAAAACTTGTTTGTCGGGGAATATCAACCTGGCCGACACACCCTGCCATCGCGAGAAATTTCCACAACGGATCAGCAATTCATTCTTACCTGTTTTCAGCTTGACAGGGATACTCATCCAACCGTCACTATAGATATCGCCACCATGCGGTTCACCGTTA
>JBMOKS010000382.1:0-9541 GCA_049324355.1 Bacteroidota bacterium | reverse complement strand
TGAAATATTGAGCAGCGCATTTTGCGCGCGTTGCGACTGATAAGTCAGATAGATGTATCCGTTTGCCAATGGTGCACCTTTGAATTTTCCCGTAGAGTCTGCCTGAAGTGTTTCCCAGACAACATCGTTGCCTTGCTCGTTGGTAAATAGTTTCGCATGTTCTACCGGTGTCTTGAATTGCCCGGTGGCGAGTTGAAAAGCGACATGGTCAGTTACCAGTGCCTCACGACCGTAGCGATGACATTGGGGTATGACAAGGCCGTGTGTAAAACGAAAATCCGGTTGCGCATTTGCAACCATTGCAAGGCAAGACAAAATAAATACAAACCGCGATCGCATATCAGTAAAATAATTTGGTGCTCGATTAAAGGTATTAGAAGGTTTCTTCATTTCCAAGGCAAAATACGCAACGTTTGCGCACACGATTATACCGTGCCCGATAACGAAAAGTACCTGAAAATGCCTTAATGCCGCTTCCGGAGGTCAACATAGTATCATCCGCATTCCTGTATTAGGTTTAACTTACCGCCCAGGATTTGACGATAAAAGCATATGCATCTCACCATTGGATGGATTGGAGCCTTTCTATATATACTGGCATATTTTCTATTAAGCATCAAGAAGTTGCGGGCCGAAGGTGTCACGTACCAGGTAATGAATATATTGGGCGGCGTGTGTCTGATTGTGAATTCATCGCACCAGGAGGATTATCCCAGTTTATTTACCAACCTCGTTTGGGCAGCCATTGGGGTATTTGCGATTTATTACAATAGGATAAAAAAGTAGGCTTACGACAGCTTGATCATCGATAGCACGGTCTTGTGGTAGCTGTCGATTCGTTTTTGGTATTCAGCCTTATCGGAGACCATACTCAAATAATAATAAGCGCCTTCTACAAAAATAAAAACAAGATCTGCGGTAGTCTCCACATCGTCTAACTCGATTACGCCCTGATCTCGGGCTTCCTTCAGCGCATCGGCGAGCATCTGACGTAAATGATCGTGAAGATTTTTATAATGACTTTTCAGCGTTGGATCACGAAAGATGAGGGAGAAGCTGCTGTAAAAAACACCATCGTCGAAAAGTTTATCCCATTTTCTGGAGAAGAGATTGCCAATAGTTTTTTCCAGCCGCGCTTTCGGATCGGTAGTGCCATTTTCAGGGTTATAGATCAGCCGGTATCGCTCGAGTATATATTCAATCAGGCCATGGATCATGTCCTGCTTGGTCTTAAAATAATGCATAACCAGGCTCGGGTTCACGTCCAGCACGGATGCAACCTTCGCAATTGAGGCATTTTCTAATCCTTCCTTACGGGCCACCTTATAAAAGGCCTTGATAATTCCCTTTTGACGGACTGGCTTAAGACTCTTACGGCCCATGTGTTAAAACCGGGGGTTAAAAACGGTAACACTAAAGTAACGCAGAACTTATTTTGATTTCAAAAAAAAGATTATAATTTTCATAATAAATTGAATGAACATTCAATTAATAAATAAACCACATCACACCATGAAAAGAATTTTACATGAACCCCTTTTCAGGTATAAAAACCTGATTATTCTGTGCTTTTTCGCAGTTTTTCTCTTATCCGGTTCGACCATCCGGGGGCAATCCCTGACGGTTTCCGGGCAGGTTATTGAGAATGGAAATCCGTTGCCCGGCGTAAGCATTTTGGAGAAAGGAACCACCTCGGGCACCGCTACTGACTCACAAGGCAAATACAGCTTGGTTGTCACCTCGCCATCTGCCGTTATAGTGTTCAGCTTCATTGGCTACAAGACACAAGAAGTGACTGTGAATAACCAGACACAGATCGATGTAGACATGGTTGAAGATGTGACTTCATTGAACGAAGTAGTTGTCACAGCACTCGGTATCCCGAAACCGGTAAAGGCGTTGGGCTACGCCGTTCAGACTGTAGAGGGTAAGTCATCTACCAAAGCGCGTGAGCCCAACATCATGAATTCATTGACCGGAAAAGTTGCTGGCCTTGAGATCCGAAATTCGACAGACCTGTTCCAGGATCCGGGCATTCGCTTACGCGGGGCAAGACCACTCATTGTGATCGATGGCGTGCCCAGTGTTGAAGCCGATTTCTGGAAAATAAATGCCGACGACATCGAAAGCTACAGCGTACTCAAAGGCGCCACCGCGTCAGCGCTGTATGGATCTATCGGCCGCAATGGTGCAATCATGATCACGACCAAACGGGGCTCCTCCGGAAAAACAACGGTTGAAGTAAACTCCAGTACCATGTTCCAGCCGAGCTTCATTCGCATCCCCGAAGTTCAAGACACCTACGGCAATGGTTATGCGGGCAAGTATGAATATGTAAATGGTTCGGGTGGTGGACTCGAAGGCTCAGGGTGGATCTGGGGGCCGAAGCTAAACCAGCCTGATCCTACTACGCCAAGCGGATATTGGGAAACCACCCAATTCAACAGTCCTGTTGATCCCATTACCGGCGACCTTGTTCCAATGCCATTCCTTTCTCGAGGAAAAGACAATGTAAAAAATTTCTTCCGCACGGGATTGATCTCCACCAATAACGTAAGTGTAAGCGGCGGCACAGAGAACAGCAATTTCAGAGTGTCGGTTTCAAACATTTACCAAAAGGGAATTGTGCCCAATACCCAACTCAATAACACGTCGTTCGGTGTATCGGGTGGTTTTAAACTTGCTAAAAATCTTAAGGCCGATGCATCGCTGACTTATAACAGGCAATACACGGACAACTTTCCGGAAGTTGGCTACGGTCCTCCCAACTACCTTTACAACCTCGTACTCTGGACCGGTCCGGATGTCGACATCAGAGACCTGAAAAATTATTGGGTCAAGGGACGTGAGGGCACGCAGCAACGACACTACAATCAATCGTGGTACAACAATCCGTATTTCCAGGCTTACGAATATTTACAGGGCTATTATAAAGACAACGTATTTGGCCAATTTAAGATGGACTACACGGTAGCGCCCGGCCTGGATCTGACACTTCGCACCGGTATCAATCAATATGCGCTGAACAGAAGCTGGAAGGAACCTAAAAGTTATATCGCGTACGACTACGTTTCTAAGGGAAATTACTACCTCACCACTGGCAATGAATTAAATCTCAACTCAGACTTCATTGCACGATATACCAAAGAGTTCAGTGAAAATTTTACCCTTCACGCCAGCGTGGGTGGTGCCAACCGGTGGCGCACCTATCGTGGCCAGTCGCAAAATACCGATGGCCTTGTGGTGCCTGAGTTCTACAACTTGAGCAATTCTATAAAACCGCTTAAGGGAACCAGCACTATCGAAGAAGAAAAGGTAAACAGTGTGTATGGCACATTGGATCTCGAACTGATGGGCGGGATTTTCCTGGGCGTCACGGCCCGGAACGACTGGGTTTCAACCATGCCTGTGAAAAATAATTCATTCTTTTACCCATCCGTATCGTTGGCCGGTGTGGTCTCTGACTTCATCGACCTATCCACGTATAAAATCTCTTTCATGAAATTACGTGGTTCGTGGTCGCGCGTTTCCAATGGGCGCCTGGGCAGTGTGTATCAGCATATTCAAACGTACAACGCTGCCTCCACCTGGGGAGGCACACCCTACATTTCATTTCCGGGCACCTTGCTGAATCCGGATATTCATCCGGAAACTTCCGAAACCTACGAAGCAGGCCTTGACATCAGGTTCCTGGACGGACAGATCGGTCTGGATGTTGCCGCCTACAAAGTGCGCGACTTCGACAATTTAGCCTACATTCCAATTTCTGTCAGCAGTGGCTATACTTCTCACCTTGAAAATGGGAATGAATATTCCAGAAAAGGCATCGAAATAACCGTAACGGGAACGCCATTTAAAACCGACAATTTCTCATGGAACGTTACAGCTAACTGGAGCAAATATCATCGTTTCCTGGAATCTGTTTATGATGGCTCCGGCAAACTTGGAAATATCAAAGTAGGAACGCGCATGGATCAGATCTATGGATCATCATACATGCGCACGCCGGGTGGTTTGCTGGTGCTGAAAAGTAACGGATATCCGCAAGACGATCCATTTGTCCGAAAACTTGGCAACTATGATCCCAATTATATTTTCGGCGTGCAAAATGCGTTCAATTATAAAAACTTCACCTTAAACATTTCCGTCGACGGAAGAGTGGGCGGACTGATGTACTCATCGACAAATCAGAAAATGTGGTGGGGCGGAACACACCCTGGCACGGTGAACCAGTATCGTGACGATGCAAACGCAGGCCTTGCAACTTATGTCGCCCGAGGCGTTGTCATCGTCGAAGGGGATGTCGAGTATGATTTGGAAGGCAACATCATCAACGACACCCGGGTATATGCGCCCAATACCACGGCTGTCAACTACATCGAATGGAATGTCAATACGAGCAATGGACATTTGAATCACTACTACAATCAAACCTTTGTTAAGCTGCGCGAGGTTGCGCTGACCTACACCGTACCGGCGAGCGTGCTGTCGAAAACTTTTATTCAGAAAGCATCTGTCTCTCTGGTGGGAAGAAATCTTGCTCTATGGTCAAAGATGCCGAACGTAGATCCTGATGCCGGCTTCGACAATCTGCAGACGCCTTCTACCCGCAACGTGGGTTTCAACCTGAATTTCAATTTCTAACCTGAAACATGAATACGATTATGAAAAATATAAAGATCGTCGGATTAATAGCCCTGCTGCTGTGGATGCCGTCGTGCAAAGACTTCGATGAATTGCAGGTCAATCCCAACAGAACAACACAAACGCATCCTTCGTTGTTGCTTACGGGCATTGAAATTTCTTCCTTCCGCACCATCGACCTGAGTGCAGCGCTTGCTAGCCGTATGATGGTTTACACCGATGGTGCTGCGAATGAGCAATACTACGGTTGGCAACGTGCAGGTTTCGATCGCTACAGCACCATGCGACAGATTGTCAAAATGGAAGAAGAAGCGAAGCGCGAGGGCATTGAAAACTATTTGGCACTTGCGTTATTCTTCAAAAGCTACAATATCCTAGAGATCAGCAAGGTTTTTGGAGACATCCCCTATACCGAAGCGCTTAAAGCAACTTCAAAATTGTACACGCCCAAATACGACACGCAGGAAGAGATCTATGTACAAGTTCTCAACGACCTACAGACGGCGAGCAACGCTTTGGATGCCAGCAAGGGTAAAATCACCGGTGATATCATTTACGGCGGTGACCTTGTCAAGTGGAAAAAGCTGATCAACTCTTTCGCTTTGCGCGTGCTGATCAGTCTTTCTAAAAAGCCAGGCAACACCAACCTCAATGTCGTCAATCGGTTTAAAGAGATCGTTAACAACCCGGCTCAATACCCCATCTTTACGTCAAATGCAGACAACGCTGCACTGCCTTTTGCAGACCTCGAAGGCAATCGTTATCCATATTTCAACAGCAATGGATTGAAGACGGCGTATTATCTGGAGGAATCGTTTGTCAACCGGCTGAAAGATCTGCAGGATCCAAGGCTATTCACTTTTGCTGATCGCAAACCCCAAGGCAGCGCGCTTCCTGACACCGACTTCGACGCCTACGGTGGATTGGGCGGCAGTGCCCCCCTCGCCGACAACACACAACGTTTGCTAAACGGCGAAGCCTCAGCTATCGACAAGCGTTATTACGATGATCCGGTAAACGAACCCAGCATGGCCTTAAGTTATGCCGAAGTGGAATTCACGCTGGCAGAGGCAGCCGCTTTGGGATGGATTACCGATGATCCTGAATTGCACTACAACAAAGGCATCAAGGCTTCGATGAGCTTCTATAAGATCTCATCAGCCGCGCAGGATGCGTACCTGTTGCGCACGGGTGTAGATTATATCCCTGCCAATGGAATAGAAATGATCATCACGCAAAAATATATCAACTACTTCATGAACGGTGGCTGGGAAGCGTTCTACAATAATCGCCGCACGGGTTTTCCGGTGTTTGATGTCAGTGGCGGTGGCATACTGAACAACGGGGAGGTTCCGAAGCGCTGGATGTATCCACAGAGCGAACTGCAGCTAAACACACAAAATGTTCAATCCGCTATCTCACGGCAATATCCCGGTGGTGATAACATCAATGGCGAAATGTGGTTGTTGAAAACCGAATAGATCTAACTCAACTTTTGAAATACATGAAAACAAAAATATTACTCTGGGCCGCCTTAGTCATTTGTGCGGCGTTATCGTCGTGCGAAGACGAAAATCAAGTTACAGATCCTGTTTATGAATTTGTCTCCTTCGCCGGGCAACCCGCAGTCAACCTTAACGAAGGCGGGAACAGTACCAACGCCTATCCGGTGGTAGTAAAACTTTGGGCTTTCGACGCGCCCGCACAAGACATCGATCTGGGATTGGAGGTCACCGGCAGCAATACGCAAGAAAACGTAGACTTTGTGGTAACTCCCGCCTCTTCGGTAAAAATCAAGGCGGGAAAAATGGTGTCGGATACGATCTGGATCAAAACGATCGATAACCTCGCAGGCACTGATCTGGTAAGAACATTCAACATTAAGATCACCACCGTAAGCAAGAGCGACGTCAAGATCGGATTGGGCCTTGCTTCTCCGAAGAACAACGCCATCACATTCACCATTCTCGATGACGAGTGCAGTAACACCACGGCGATCTACAACACTACGTTGTCAAACAACATTGATGGCACGATCAAACCCGCCACCGGTGTGGTGAACGCCGATAAAGTTACCCTCACCGGCAATCTTATCGACTACTCGCCTTTCTCCGGCGCCACGTTAACGATCACGCTTACTCCTAACAGTCCCGGCGCCACAAAAGGCAAAGCCACATTCGGTGAACAGGAAGCGGGAACCGACAACGACGGCTGGGCTTACAAGTTCGTACAAGTAGGCGAAGGCACGTACGATGTTTGCAGCAAGACCATCAGCATTGAGTATGACATTTATTATGAAGATGGCGGATGGGTATACTGGTATAGTGTGACCAACGTGTTCTCCGCTCCTTAAAAAAATAACAGCAGAAGTAAACGGAGGCTGTCTGGTTTGAAAAAAGCTATGGTAGCCTCCTTTATGATGTACTGCAAATTCCTAATCGAAAAATTCAGATGACTAAATGGATATTTGGTTTCACCTGCTGGCTGCTGATCATCGCGTCGGTCAGTTGCAACTCGAATGAAGATCCTGTTCGGCAAAACGATCAGGCAGAATATCACGAGATCAAAGTGATGACCTTCAATATTTTGTATACCACTGACAATGAGAGTACCTTAAAGGTACTGCAGGAAGCCGACGCAGATATTATTGGCGTGCAAGAAACATCGCCCGGCAGGCTTAGAGACCTTGCACAAAAGCTTCGTTATCATTACCTCAGTTTCAAAAAAACCACAGCCAACATGAGTGATCAGGATACGGGCATACTCAGCCGGTTTCCGATCACGAGATTCCTGACGAATGGCGTTGTGGTTAAAGTGAATCCGTCATTGCAGGTGGCGGTGTTCAGCGTACACCTCTCCCCTTACCCTTACGAACCGTATGACTTCCGCGACGGATTTATCTCTACGGCAGCACAAGCTGTTGCTTCAGCTACTGCGGTGAGAATACCGGAGATCGATCCTGTTTTACTCGAGATCGCAGACTTGCAGCAGGAAGGCATCCCCGTCTTTCTTACCGGAGATTTTAACGAACCGTCGCATCTCGACTGGACAGCCGGAACGGCGTCAAAAAATTTACACTTCGGGAAAATAGTGGAGTGGCCGGTGAGTAAAAAAGTTTTGCAGCTGGGCATGATAGATGCCTACCGAAATAAGTTGCCCGATCCCGCCAACTTTCCCGGCAATACCTGGACCACCTGGGAAGCTGCAGACGAAGTGTATGACCGCATCGACATTATTTATCACACACCGTCGCCAGCCTATACCTTGACGGATATCCGGCTAGTGGGAGGAACTTCAGATCTGGCTGCCGGGATCAAAGTTGAAAATTATGGCTCCGATCATTATGGTGTGATCGCCACTTACAATCTAGGACTTTAAAAACAAACCTAATCATGCAACCTTTTAAACACATGACAATTACGATAAGATCGGTGACCCCTTTTTTTCTGCTGCTGTTCTTGCTGACCGGCGCATGGGCCCAAACCAAAAAGAAGACACCCAAAACTGTTTTTTTTATTGTTGACGGCATACCAGCCGACGTCATTCAAAAAATAAATCCACCGGTGTTAAGTGAAATTGCCAAAGAAGGTGGCTTTACTCAAGCATATGTGGGCGGCGAAAAAGGCGGATACAGCCAAACACCTACTATCTCGGCCGTGGGCTACATTAGTTTGCTCACCGGCACCTGGGTGAATAAACACAATGTTTGGGACAACGATATCGCGGCGCCCAATTATAGTTACTGGAATATTTTCAGGATTGCCAAAAAGGTAAATCCTGCGCTGAAGACGGCCATTTTCTCTACGTGGCTCGACAACCGTACCAAACTTGTGGGCGAAGGCCTGGAAAAAGCCGGTGCCATCACCATGGATTACAAATTCGACGGACTGGAACATGACACGGCCAAGTATCCTCACGACAAAGCTTCTTTCTATATCCATCGCATCGATGAAGCCGTGTCGGACGAAGCCGCCAGACAGATTGCCGAAAATGGCCCCGACATTTCGTGGGTTTACCTGGAATATACCGATGACATGGGGCATCGCTTTGGCGATAGCCAACAATTTTACGATGCCATTCTCATGGCCGACAAGCAGATCGGAAAAGTCTGGCAGGTTTTAAAACAACGTGAAAAGAAATTTAACGAAGACTGGCTCATTGTCGTCACCACCGATCATGGGCGCGACGCAACAACAGGCAAAGGCCACGGCGGACAATCAAATCGCGAGCGTTCTACCTGGATCACCACCAACAGCAAACATTTGAACGATCGCTTCAAACAAACGCCGGGTGTCGTTGATATTTTGCCTTCTATCGCTAACCACATGAACATTTCCATTCCGGATAGTGTGCTCCGCGAAATAGACGGAGTGCCCTTTATCGGCGCGGCAGACCTTTCAGATCTCAAGGCAGAAAAGAAAGGTGACAAGATAGTATTACGATGGAAAAATATTAGCCAGAACGGGACCGATAAAATAGAGATCTTTGTCAGTGAGACTAATAACTTCAAAGAGGGTGGTCGCGACGAGTATCGAAAAGTAGGAAAGGCTTTGACCCATCAGGAGAATTTCACTTTTAAACTGGACCGGAACGTTGCTTTTTATAAGGTCGTGGTGAAAGGGCCGCATCATTATGCCAACGCCTGGGTGACCGATCCGGCGATCATTCGCAAGTAATACACAACTTTCATCAGGGAAACAGAGCTGGTCTTCATCTGGTATCAGAAGAAGGCCGCTCTTTTCTATATAATTTTTTCTCCCGACCGTTTCAAATATTCATGCAGAACTTCCAGCTGCAGCTTACCTACCAGCGGATTATTCCAATCACCATTCATCATCACCAGTGTATAAGCAAACTTGGACAGCTTCCAGTCACGTTGAACGGTATGATGGTCCTG
>JBMOKS010000381.1:0-1664 GCA_049324355.1 Bacteroidota bacterium | reverse complement strand
CAAGATGGATTTATTTATGTTTGGGTAAGCAATGAGAGTGAGGCAACCAAAGTGTTTTTTGACGATTTAAAAATAACGCATCAAGGCGTGATGGTGACGCAAGCCACTGACTATGGATCGTGGGGCGACATTCTTCGCGAGCAGAAAACCGATGAGTCAGTTTACAGGTTCGGATATCAGGGTCAGTTTAGCGAGAGAGATCTTGAAACTGGTTGGAGTCATTTTGAACTTAGAGAGTATGATGCGATTATTGGAAGGTGGACAGTAACGGATCCTTATGGAGAATATTGGTCACCTTACATCGGAATGGGTAATGATCCGATTAATTTGAATGACCCCAACGGTGGCAGTGTTACAAATCCAGGTAAAATGGCTTTTGCTGCCATTAACATACTTCAATCTGACCCTGTAACAAATATGGCAATGGGCGGAGCGATTTTCTTACCAGAAGTTGTTGGCGCCGAGACAACAACAAGTGGACTGGCTTCTAATCTTTTGGATGACATATTTGACATGTTACCTGGTGACAGATACAATGGATCCGAGGCAATAACTTCTGTTGGAACAAATTTCGGAGGTGGGATAAAGAAGGGTTACGAAGTGACATTCAACCCTATGTCTCAGGTGTTATATCAAATGGAAAAATCTAATACTAAAGATGAGGTTTATGTCGCGTCAGATAACGACGGTGTGATGCGTCTTCACACTGAACTTGGCGCTGCATGGCAATTTGTTGGAGCGGGCTATAAACGAGTGATTGAGACAGATGATGAGACGGGACACCTTGACGGACTTTATAATTCAGACGTAAGCGAATTTTCAATTACGATTAGAGGGCTTACCATGAAGTGGAAATGGGGTTCAGAAGGGAGGTCATTCTTTTATGGACTCAAAGCCGGAGTAGGTGGTGGCATAGGCATTGGAGGCAGCGCTGAAGCATGGCATGGAAACGTTATTAAATATTAAGTTGCAAGAGAATGAAAAAACTTTTTTTGATCCTTCAAATTGTTAACACAGTAGCTCTCAGTAACCTTGTTGTTGTCAGCATAATGCAGGATAACCTCGCACCAGTTGTTAGAAGTGCTGGCTTAATCGTTTCCGGGATTTTGGCTATAGGAAGCTTGCTTGGAATTCTAATACTTTCTTATTCCAACGTCCGTGGAATAGAGGATAAATTCGAGCGCTTGTCGAGCTCCGTTACGCCGATTTTTAAGTTTGTTTTTTCCAATCTATCGATCGTAGCAGTGCTCATTCTCGTGCAGTTAGGCTTGATTTATGATTCACAGTTTTTGACAGCAGCATTGATAGTATTTATCATTTTCATTTTTCCAACAACGATAATGTGGCGAACAGTTTATGTTGTAATGAATAGTAATGAAATAAGGCTTTACGATTTGTTAGGCAATTTCAGTTCTATTCCACTGGGCCAAATTAATAGTATTGATAAAGTGCTCTTTGCGGCTGAATATCGCATCAAGTATTTAGACTCGGACAACGAGAAAAAAACTGCGTATTTCTATCCTCGTGGTGGTTCTATTTTTCATGAGCCCAGTGTGATAAAGGTACTAAAGGCAAAGCTGTCGAAAGGCCTTCCAAGTTAAGGCGGAGTTAATTCCGTACATCAAGCTAACGCGGATGTTGTGTGAGAAGAGAGCGGGAAGTCA
>JBMOKS010000380.1:0-1665 GCA_049324355.1 Bacteroidota bacterium | reverse complement strand
GCCCAGCGAGTATTATTTCAAACTTTAAAATAACATGTTATGAGAAATTTTTGGAAGTATTGTGCGATTGCTCTGCTTACGCTAAGTGTCTTTTTTGCAGCAGGCTGTGATGATGACGACAATGATGATAAAGCTATGTCGACCACCTATTCACTGGAAGCCATCAATAGTTCAGGTGTTAGCGGTACTGTAACCTTTAAGAAGCAAAATAATACAACTACACTTGTCACCATTCAACTTTCAGGTACCCAAGCCGGAAACAGCCACCCTGCACATATTCACTCCGGCAATGTGAGTACTGGCGGACCCGTGGTACTGTCTTTTAATCCGGTGGAAGGCTCGACCGGCAAGAGTGAAACAACCGTTACAAAAATGGACGATGGAACACTCGTAAAATATGAAGAGCTGATCGCTTTCAATGGACATGTCAATATTCACCTTAGCGTGATTGAACTGCAAACGATGATCGCGCAAGGAAATATTGGTGCCAACAGTAGCGGCACAGGAGGTTCCGGGAATAACGGAGGTTACTAAAATCAAAGGAACGAAGTTGAAAAGTCCAAAGGGAGAGTGCTGCGTGCAGAGCTTTGCCTTTGGACTTTTGGTTTCAACCACGATGGCAAATGTTTGAGAGGTGAGGAGCAAACTGAAACGCCTTTTTGGCGATTAAATGTTAAATTGCAGGTTGTTGTCACCCATGTTGAACATCATCATAAGAACTTTTTTGCGCTCATGATCTCTTGCGGCATTGATTTTGGAACTTCAAATTCGAGCATTGCCATGGCGCGACCTCAGGGTATCGATCTGGTGGCTGTTGAGGATAGGCATGTTACCATACCCAGCGCGATCTTCTATCCAAGAAAGGGAAATCCTGTATTCGGTCGCATGGCGGCGCAAATGTTCTTTGATAAGAACCAGGGGCGTTACATGCGAAGCCTCAAGCGAGTGTTGGGAACTCCATTGATGAAACACGGAACTTCAATCAATGGCAAGGCCATAAAGTTTGAAAAGATCATTGCCTCGTTTATTGGCAACATTCGCGACTGCGCCAATTCCGCTGCAGGACAGGAAATTGAACATGTTGTCATGGGACGTCCCGTGCACTTTATCGATAACAATCCCGAAGGCGATGACAAGGCTCAGGAAGAGCTGACAGGCATCGCTCGCGAAGTGGGATTCAAAGAGGTTTGTTTCCAGTTTGAACCCATCGCTGCTGCCTTTGCCCATGAGGTTAACATAACTGGAGAGAAGCTTGCTATCGTAGCTGACCTCGGAGGTGGTACTTCTGATTTCACTATCATCAGACTTAGCAAACAATTTATCTCAAAAGCCAGTCGGGACCAGGATATTCTGGCCAACACCGGTGTGCGCGTGGGTGGTAATGACTTCGACAAAGCATTGAGTTTAATGTTACTCATGCCGGAGCTCGGATATAAAACCACATTCGGTGAAAAACACCTGGAAGTTCCCGTCAAACTATATCATGACCTGGCCGAATGGAGTAAAGTAAATTTTTTATACACCCCTAAGATCATGACACAGGCCCGGCAGGTATTACATCAATCGCACGACAAAAAACGATTTGCACGATTGGTGAACATTTTAGAAAAGGAAACGGGCCATGCGTTGCTGGCTTCGGCAGAAGACGCCAAGATCAATCTTACC
>JBMOKS010000379.1:4757-14964 GCA_049324355.1 Bacteroidota bacterium | reverse complement strand
GACATTCCTTTCGCCGCATCATTCTCAGAGGTTGATTATCTTTACACAGAAGACGTTTATACGTACCTCACATATTTAAGAAATACGCGCCTCAACATCACGTACCGCCTGCACTCGTTTCTTCCATGTCTCGCATACGATACGCCAGCTATCAAGATCAGCTATGATCAGCGCGCGTTAAGCATGCTTGAAACCCTGGGCTTGCAAGAATGGAATATTAATATGCTCACGCAAAATGTTATTGATGAGATCGCACACCGATTGGATAACCTCGGCGACCTGAAAGCAGCAAAGGATAAGCTTAAGAAAAATGTGTGGATGGATATCAAAAACACACTTACTCAGCACACCGAAAGATTTGCCGAACTTGTAAAAGGATCGATGTAGTATGCAGAACAAAATTCATATCATAGCAGAGGCCGGTACCAATCACAATGGCAAAGTGGAAAAAGCCAAAGCATTGATCGATATTGCTAAGCGGAGCAATGCTAACTCCGTAAAATTCCAGATCATCAATCCGTGGGGATTATACTTGCCCGGGGAATACTCCTACGGGCATTATGATATTAAAAAAGTAATTAAGATTCGTGAGGACTCGAAGCTCAAGGATAGCGAATACGAAACTTTGTTCAGCTACGCGGCCGAGAAGGGAATTGCCCTTTCTGCCTCGGTATTTGATCTTCCCGGGCTGGATTTGTTAACAAGGTTCAATCCGCCTTATATCAAGATAGCGTCTTGCGATCTGAACAACGTTCGCTTTTTGCGTCAGGTAGCAGAGCGCGGCAAGAAAATGATTTTGTCGACGGGAATGTCGTCACTGTCGGATATTGAGTACTCGGTAAATGCTATTGTGAAGACCGGTTTCCAAGACATTGTGCTCATGCACTGTGTTTCGGTCTATCCTGCCAAGCTGTCTATGACCAATCTGAACTTCATCGACGTGCTCAAGACTACATTCGGTTTTCCGGTGGGTTTCTCCGACCATACCGGCGACAGTATTGCTGCATGTATGGCCTTGACAAAGGGAGCAACCTGGTTCGAAAAACACTATACAGAGGATAAAACGCAGGAAGGTTTCGACCACGCCTATGCGCTGGAGGAAAGCGAATTTAAAGAATATACCGAGGCATTGGCCAATGCTCAGCAGGCCATCACGTCGGCGCCCGTTAAACTGGGTGCCGATGAGATGTATACCCGCAAGCGCGCCAGACGCTCGTTGTATGCGGCCAGAAATATTGAAGCCGGCGAGACGTTGACGGATGCCGATATCTTGATTGTAAGGCCCGAAGGCGAACTGGATGCTAACGCGATCGATAAGATCGTTGGAACAAAGGTGAAAGTTCCCGTCAAACAATATCAGGCGCTGTCATTTAAACTATTAGACTTCGCATCATGAATATTTTAGTCGTCTGTAGAGCGTCAACCGAAATAGGACTCGGACACATGGTGAGGTCGAAGACCTTCTCGGAAAAACTATGTCAGCTCTACCCCGAACTAAAACTTTCACTGTATGTAGTCGGAGATCCGGCCCTGGTTCGGCTGTTTACCGGTTCGTATGTGCAGCCTGTATTTGTTGCCGATGAAAAAGACATCAAGATCGGTGATGCACGGTTGGACATCATTTTCTTCGATTCCATTTCCCTCAGCGCTGAGTGTGTGCAACAATTAAAATCGAAAACAGATCTGGCGGTTTCTTTGTCGCCAATCTTCAATCAAATGCATCTCATGGACGTGTTGTTTACCCGTACAAAATATGCATTTGACGGATCGCCGGTTTCAGTGGGTAAGTTATACAACGGCCTGGAGTATACTATTGTCCGTCCCGATTGTTATAAGATAGATACGGCGAATTACATCTCCGGCCTCACCAGAAATTCATTCTTTATCGGTGTATCGATGGGTGGTGGTGATGCTGCCAATAAATCGCTGCAGATCGTACGCGCGTTGAAAGATTGCCAGATCCCGGCTACCATCTGGGTCATGCTGGGAGAGGGCTACAAGCACTCGTATGACCAACTGATCGATGCGGTGGAAAAAGACAGCGAACATGAGATCATCCTGGCCAAGACCAACAAGTCGATGTGGAATGTTCTTAACAACTGTAGCCTTTTGATCACCACCAGCGGCATCACATCGTATGAAGCTGTATACGCGGGGCTTCCCACCATAACTTTCTACGATTCTCCAGATCAGTTTTACCTTATCCGCGAACTGTTGGAGAAAGATATTGCTATCAATGGTGGATTGTATAATGCCGATAACTTGCAGCGCCTGAGCAAACTATTGCTCGATGTGTACAACAATAAGGCGCGTCTTACGCAAATGCACAAAAAAGCGATCAAGCTGATCGACGAAGCGGCGCCAATGAGAATATTTGAAATAGCGAAAAATGAATTAAAAAATAAGCGAGTAACTGTATGATGAATCTGTTTTACGAAGATCAGCTATCTAAACTTCAATCCGATATCGACCTGAAGGAACATTCGTTCTCGACGGATGGTGAAAAACACCTGTCGCTGGTAAAGAAGCTAGGCGCGCTGTTCAAGAACCAATTTGAAGAACAACAAAAAAGTCGCAAGGAATTTCGACCAGCAGGTGAATGGCTGGATTATAATAATGAAAAATCATTTTTGTACGGAGCCCTAGCTAACGGACATCACGAAGAAGCCTCATCATTATTGTCTAATTTCTGGCGCAACAAATTGGGCCTCATCGTGAAGGAGTATGCTAAGTTCGAAGCGTTGGAAACCAATGACCAATCTTCCGTGCAACATTTTAAAAGGTCAATCGGCCGGAATTTTTTGATCTGGAAGGACTTGTTTCACTTACCCGTGTCAGCTTTGAAACTCCCTTCGGTTGTAGGAAATCCATGGGGTCTTAGAATTGAAAATGAACTGATCACCCCCAAGGCTATTCGCTTTCATACTAACGCCCTGCAGATCAAAAATCTGTTAGACAATACTGAAGAAAAAACGGTGGCCGAAATAGGTGGTGGTTATGGAGGTCTGGCACTATACTTGAATCGTGAGATCAAAGGCTTGAAGTACTTCAACTTTGATCTACCCGAAACATTGTTGCTGGCATCGTACTATCTCACACTTTCGTTACCCGATAAGAAGGTCTTTTTATATGAAGGTGGAGAGATCACACCGGAGATCATCAAAAATCACGATATTTTCATGCTGCCTAATTATTTGATCGATAAGTTTCCATCAAAGGCAGTTTCGGTTTTTTTCAATAGCTTCAGCCTTTCCGAAATGCCCCCGGAAACCAATGCTGCGTACATCAATGAAATAAGCCGGATCACCAAATCATATTTCTTCCACAACAATATGGATAGAAAAGGTGTGGTGAACCGCGGATTTGAACGCATACCCGCGTCAATGTATCCGATAGATCCGAAGAAATTCACATTGCTGTCGGCCCATTACGACCTTTTCCACGGGCATTTCGGCGACTACAAGGAGTTTCTTTACAAAGTAAACTAAGATATGGCGAAGATCGGTGTAATCGACTACGGATCGGGCAACTTTACTTCTGTGTGGAATGCCATTAGCAGTCTCACGGAAGACGTCAAAGTTATACGGACCGCTGCCGAATTCGACGATTGCTCGCATATCGTATTGCCGGGCGTAGGTGCTTTTCACGCGGCTATGACCAAAGTGAAAAACATGAATATTATAGAAGCGCTTTCAGAAGAAGTGCTGGTGAAGAAGAAGCAATTTTTAGGAATTTGTGTAGGCATGCAAATGCTGGCAACATCCGGCACTGAGTTCGGTGCGAGCGACGGCCTCGGATTTGTTCCGGGCAGGGTGGTTAAATTCGACATCGACAGTACATTGTTCAGTCTTCCACACATCGGTTGGAATAATTTGTCGAACATGGATCATTCCCCCTTGTTTGACGGTATGGACGATAACGCAACATTCTATTTTGTTCATAGTTTCCATCTTCAACCGGAAGGCAATCTCAAGACCGTGAACAGCGACTATGGCGGTGAATTTGTTGCTTCGCTATCAGTCGATAATATTCATGGCGTGCAGTTTCATCCTGAAAAGAGTCAATTTTACGGATTGAAATTGTTAAGGAATTTTATATCATTAAGTTGAAAAGCCATGCTTAAAAAGAGAATTATTCCTGTCATTCTCTTGAGAAATGGAATAATAGTTCAAAGCCGGAAATTCAAAAGGTACCAGGCCATCGGCTCTCCCACGGCGGCGGTAGAGCGACTCAGTAGCTGGTCGAGTGACGAACTAATCTATCTGGACATTTCTTCCGAGCCCCAGTACGATCTGAACCGCGACGATTTGAATCACCCGGGCTTTAAAACCATCGTGGATATCATCGAACTGATCTCCCAAAAATGTTTTATGCCGCTAACCTTTGGGGGCGGTATCCGGACCCTTGACGATATCCGTGTGAGGATCAAATTGGGCGCCGATAAGATTACGTTGAACTCAGCTATTTTTGAAACACCCGAATTGGTTAGCGAAGGCGCCCGCGAATTTGGCGCTCAATGTATCGTGGCGTCCATCGATGTAAAAAGGGAAGAGAGCGGATACGTTGTCTACAAAGGAGGGAGGACGCCCGCCAATGTGCACCCGGTAGAGCTCGCTCGTCGGGTACAGGACCTCGGGGCCGGAGAGATATTGCTAAACGCGATGGACAGAGATGGTGCCGGAGCGGGTTTTGATCTGGAGTTGATCAATGAAGTGTGCCACGCCGTGACCATACCCGTGATCGCCATAGGAGGGGCCGGCAGCTGGAGTGATTTTGAAGAAGTGCTGACACAAACCAAAGCGAGTGCTGTGGCAGCTGCTAATATTTTTCACCATTCGGAAAACAGTGTTTACCACGCCAAGCAACACCTGTATGAAAAGGGATACAACGTTCGTAAACCCATGAATTTGTCTGTAGAAAGAAAAAATTTATAAAAACGGTATGGTTCAGGCAGCAATGCAATATTGTTCGAAATGTGTTTACCCCAAAGTGTCGGTCAACCTGATCCTTGATGATCAGCATGTGTGCAGCGCGTGTCGCATGCAGGAAGCTTTTGATGAACTTACACCTGAATTCTGGGCGCTCAAAGAGAAAAAGTTTCAGAAACTTGTCGACTGGGCGAAATCACAGTCCGCCGCCAACTACGATTGCATTGTCCCTGTGAGCGGCGGAAAAGACAGTTATTTTCAAGTTCACAAAGCGTTGGAATACGGTTTGAAGCCGTTGCTGGTCACTTACCATGGCAATAATTATTTACCGGAAGGTCAGCGCAATCTCGACAGGATGAGAGATAAACTTGGAGTCGACCACATCGTATTCGGCCCAGGCATCGACACACTGAAAAAACTCAACAAAAGTTGTTTTGAGATCATGGGTGATATGAACTGGCACGCACACGCCGGTATCAAGACATATCCCATGCAGATTGCCGTCAGGTTCAAGATACCGCTGGTGATCTGGGGAGAAATTACGTGGACGGTCTCAGGTATGTTCGATCCGGACGATTACGTACAATACAACAAACGCACGGTGTTCGAGCACGACATGCGAGGCTATACCATTGAAGATATGGTGAAGAAGATTCCGGGTCTTACACACAAAGATTTGGCTTGGCTCATGATGCCGTCTGACCAGGAATTCAAAGAAGCCGGCACCATTGGCATTTACATCGGTAATTTCTTCAAATGGGATCCCAACGTCCATGCCCACGACATGAAAGCGAAATATGGCTTTGAGTTCGCCGAAGAACCATTTGAAAGAACGTATCGCATGATGTCTAATCTCGACGACATGCACGAGAATGGAATTCACGATTATCTAAAATTTATCAAATTTGGCTATGGTAGGGCCACCGACCACGCTTCAAAAGATATTCGCTCGGGCTATATGACGCGCGAAGAAGGTGTATCGATGGTGAAAAAATACGATCATGTGAAACCCATGCGTGACCTTACGCGCTGGCTGGAATATGTGAACATGACCGAGGCCGAATTTGATATGACGTGCGACAGGTTCAGAGACCCGCGTGTGTGGTGGATAGAGAACGGCCAGTGGATGAAGCAAAATATCTGGGGAAGCTCCAGCGCCTATGGTGAGGTGCGACTGCCGGAAACGTTACGCAGCAAGTACATACAAAAATAATAGTATGAGTTTTAAGGAGAACGATATCAGGCCGGCAGACCTGATGAAGATGAAAGAGCCGGCACTGGAACATGATAAGAAATTTTTAAGAGACCGGATACCACAGTTTGTTCAGGTTCCCTGCCCCGCATGCGGATCGATGAGCCGTACGGCCTGGGCTACCAAAGAAGGCTTCAGCTATGATCTCTGCAACGACTGTCGTACGATCTACATGAACCCGAGAGCACCCGAAAATATTCTCTATGAGTTCTACGATCAGTCTGAGAATTACGCTTTTTGGAATAAACATATTTTTCCGGCATCGGAGCAGGCAAGAAAGCAAAAGATTTTCGTGCCCCGCGCCAAACGATTGCAATCGTATTGTCAACAACAAGGCGTAAAAGGTGGAACATTGCTAGAGATCGGTTCCGCTTTCGGGACGTTTTGTGAGGCCGCGAAAGAACTTAACTACTTCGAGCGTATCATTGCCGTTGAGCCCACACCCGATCTGGCTGCTACCTGCCGCAAAAAAGGAATTGAAACGTTACAACAACCGGTTGAACAGCTCACATTGCCTGAAAACAGTGTCGATGTAGTCGCCAGCTTCGAGGTTATCGAACATTTGGGCAATCCGCAAACTTTTGTTCAACAATCTATCCGCTACCTGAGAAAAGGTGGTTTGTTTATTTGTACCTGTCCCAACGGCGAAGGCCTGGGGACACTGGTGTTGAAAGAAAAAGCAAAGGTGGTAGATCATGAGCACGTTAATTATTTCAATCCGAAATCGTTAAGCTTGCTCCTGGAGCGCAATGGCCTCGAAGTTCTCGAAGTGAGTACTCCCGGTGAACTGGATGTGGAGCTGCTGGTCAATGCATTTAAAGAAGATCAGGCGCTGATGCAGGGCGTTCCGCTGTTCAACTATCTGACCCACGTGGCATCGTCGGAGCAGCTGCTGAATTTCCAGCAGTACCTCAAAGAGAACCTGCTCTCTTCTCATATGTGGATCATTGCGAAAAGGAGATAAGATGAAGATACTAGCTAATCGTTTTTCGGGCACCTATCAGAAAGAAATTCTTCTGAATATCATCAGAGGACTTGG
This sequence comes from Bacteroidota bacterium, assembly GCA_049324355.1. Classification (GTDB taxonomy): domain Bacteria; phylum Bacteroidota; class Bacteroidia; order Cytophagales; family Cyclobacteriaceae; genus Chryseosolibacter. The sequence continues at coordinate 7,745 of JBMOKS010000379.1, read as the reverse complement.
TGTGAAGGAATGTGTGAACATTGTGCCTGAGCCTTTTAAGATCAACGACGACGAGGGGCGGGGTTGTAAATTTCAGCATGTGTTTGCATACGACGTAAATGCTGCGCGATATACCCAGACCGACTTTAATTCATTGATCCCGGTGGATGAAGCGTTGCTCAAAAGAATGTCTTTTACAGAATGCGAGATCATCCGTATGCTGGAAAAAGATATTCCCTCGCATACCTATTTCGATCAGAACGAATATCCAAGAGATGTTATCGATCCCCATGTTCAATTTCGTATCAACAAATATATGCTGGGATCGGTGGTTACGATGGATTATGAAGAGAGACATCGCATCTACTATCGGCATGTAAGATTTTGGAATGATTTCTTCACCCGGAATAAGATCGATTTTTTTGTAGCGTCTTATTATCCTCACTATATATATGAATACGTGGCGTTTCGATTGGCAGAGATACACCGGGTGCCGACAGTCATCGCATCGTATACGAGGGTGAATCAACATTGCCAGATATACAACACGATCGAAGAGAACAATCCTGATATCAGGCAGCGCTATGAGCAGCTACTGAAGACGGAAAAGCCGGAGAACGTAAAACTCAACAAATATTTCCAGTTTGAGTGGGATAGGATGTCGGCAGAGGAAGACAAGCAAACGTTGCCATGGTATTTCAACCTGGAAGAGCGAAAGGAGATAGAGGAGAAAGCCAAAGATTTTTATAAGGAGCGCGAACTAGCCGAGGAGTCCCGGAAGATCAACACCCTTCGTTATCAGAAGAAGAAAGATCTGAAATGGCTCAAAAATGCCATTATGCGGAGAGTGGATGTTGATTTTCTTTACTACCGATTGAAGATCGGCAATGCGGTTAAATTCGTGAAGAGGTTTCAAGATTATTACGAATCACTTTGCGGGGTACCTGATTTCAAGGCCCGATACGTTTACGTTCCACTCCACATGCAACCCGAAGCCACCACGGCGCCGGTTGGCGGAGCCTATGCTGATCAGTCGTTGATGATCCAGATGCTAAGTTACTATTTGCCGGAAGGCTGGTTCTTGTACGTGAAGGAAAATCCGTGGCAAAAGAATAAGCACAGAAGCGTTCATTTTTATCAGGACTTGTGCAACAATCCCAGGGTGAAATTGATCAGCAAGAAGGTGAGTACTTTCCAGCTTCAAAAATATTCTGTGGCTACGGCGACCATCACGGGAAGTGCAGGGTTGGAAGGGCTTTTCAAGAATAAGCCATGCCTGAGTTTTGGATATCATTACTATATGCATGCACCGGGTGTTTTTAATATCCGCACCAACGAAGAATGCAAAAATGCACTCTTGAAAATTCATGAGGGTGTAAATATCGACAAAGGGGAGCTGCTGCTGTTCTTCAAAGCACTGCAGGACTGCACGGTGGAAGCCAGCTTGAGTTTCGAGAACCTGGTGCAATCGGAGTATACGTACGATGAAAATATTAAGCGCCTGGCAGAAGCTTATGTGTCGAATATTAAAAAATTACTAAAGCTTCATGACCAATAGGTTTCAGGTATACGATCGGGTGACTGAACTCAACACTTATCTGTTCACCCATCATAAGGAGAAGTTTTCCTACAAAGGATTTTTTCTACCCGATCTTTGCCTGGCAGAACTCTATGTGGCATTCTTAAATCCCAAGGCAGATAGCAACACTATGGCTCTGGGTTTTCAGTCGCTATTGAAATACCATATCAAGTTTGCGCGATACCGGTCTCTGCGACCGGTTGATGCACGCGATAAAGTTATTTTTTTCCCTACCGATATCACCCATCTTAGGCAGATACTGCCAATAGCCAAAGAACTTGCAGAGATCGGTCATTCGCCATTGTTCGTGACGACAAAAGCAACACTCGTTGAAAAGATCAAGAAAGAGAATTTTGCAGTGCGGCTGATCTTTCCGGCGTTGTTCGGGCCTGCATTGCCACTGGCAGATCGCGGCAGCATTGAGCTGGAATGGCTGACCGAAGAGCTTTGGACCATCTTCACCCGCTCCCTGCTGTCTAATTTGCCGTACATTGTTTCGGTGATCGACTATTGCACGTCAATGTGCTCATCACGGCCTGCCTTCTTGTTTGTAGGTAACGATATTATCCGCGATGCGAGAACAGCCGTGACTATATTCAAGCACTACAGCCGCCCCACGTTTGCCATCATGCATGGTAATATGACAGGCGACAATCCCCTGCACAGGAATTTGATCGTCGACGAATATTTTCTCTTTGGCGATCTGTACATTGAAGAATTCGATCGGTTAGGTTTCCCTAAAGAAAAACTTCACGTGGTGGGTTCGCCGGGCTACGACGAAGCTTTACGTGAGCAGGGAATAAAGAAGGATGAGGTATTAAAACCGCTTAATCTGAATACAACCTTACCCGTGGTCCTTGTAGCTTTATCAGGACCGGGGCACGCCCTGGGTGAAGAAGAACATATTGCTGTGCTCCAACAGTTGTTCTCGCTGATCAGGCGACTAAGCCATGCCTATAACTTCATCGTGAAGCTTCACACTAAAGATAAGCTCGAATATTATGAACCACTGCTGTCAGAAGGTGTATTGAATACGATCGTAGTTGACGCGCAGCACCTTTTCGGAAAATATTCCATTTTGAATTGGCTGAAGATATCGGATATTCTGCTCACGGGTGGCTCGTCGTCTTGCCTGGAAGCCATGTTGAGCAAAGTGCCCGCGGTTTCTTTCGACCCCTTTAGGAAATTAGATTCGTTTAATTTTATACAAAGTGGTGCGGTTGCCTATTGTACTGACCTGGATAGGCTTGAATATAATCTGGTGGATCTTACCGGCACGACCGGGCAACGGCAGATGTTGATCGGGAAAGGAATGGCATACATTGAAAAACTCTTCTACCAAATAGACGGAAATGCCGCCAAAAGAGTAGTTGGAAAACTTAAATCCTATATTTGAATATGGTAAAGTTGGCGCGACGACTCATTTTTCT
>JBMOKS010000379.1:0-4747 GCA_049324355.1 Bacteroidota bacterium | reverse complement strand
AGCTGAAGCTAGGTGAGGGAGCACTGCTGGAATTGGAGGGAGGATTATACGTGCGTCATTACTGTTCGGTAGATCTCGGTAAGGGAGCACATGTTAAAATAGGAAAACGTTGTTTTTTTAACAGCTTCTCGTCTATCGTTGTTCATTCTTCGATGGAAATTGGCGATGACGTGATCTGCGGAGAGTCGGTAAAATTTTATGACAACGATCACCTCATGGAGGGAACGGTTATTCATAAGAACAAATTTTTAACATCACCGATTACGATCGGCCCCAATGTTTGGATTGCCAACAACGTGAATGTGCTTCGGGGCAGCATTGTACAAGCCAATACGGTGATCGGCGCCATGAGCCTTGTAAAAAGCGAGTTACAAGGTAATGCTGTGTATGCCGGAATACCGGTAAAGAAAATTAAAGATCTCGAAGAATAATATGTGCGGAATTGCCGGAATAATAGGACGCCCAGACAGGCATGCTGTTGAAAGTATGCTAAAGGCAACCCGTCATCGGGGCCCTGATGATTCCGGCATCATGGAAGATGAGTTTCTCACGATCGGGATGAACCGGTTGTCGATTATCGACCTTTCGGCTGCAGGGCATCAACCGATGCAGTCAGACGATGGCAGATACCACATCGTATTCAACGGCGAAGCGTACAACTTTGCCGAGGTAAGAGAGAAACTCAAAAGCAAAGGCCATACGTTTCGTTCATCTACCGATACCGAGGTAGTGTTGAAAGCTTATCTCGAGTATGGCGAAAACTGCCTCCAGTTTTTTAGAGGCATGTTCGCATTCATCATCTATGACAGTCACACCCGCGAAGTTTTTGGGGCCAGAGATAGATTCGGAGTTAAACCCTTCTACTATTCGATCATAAACGATAAATTCCTATTTGCATCAGAGATCAAAGGACTTTTGGCGTCGGGTTATATCGACTTTTCGATTCAATCGGAGGCTGTTCGGGGTCTAATGTTATTTGGAAGCGTGCTGCCTGGACAATCCATCGTAAAAGACATTGAGATATTGGCCCCCGGACATTCCTTTCGCTTTCATCAAGGAAAATTTACAACAAAAAAATATTGGGAGCTTTCTGCTGCCAGGCCAAGGAGTAATGTCACCTACGAGGAAGCCCAGCACTTGCTGCGTGAGAAGCTCAAAGAATCCGTAGAACTACGCTTCATCAGCGACAGGCCGCTGGGATTATTTCTTAGCAGTGGCATCGATTCGGCGTCGTTATTGGCGTCGGCATATTTGTTAGGTAAAAACAACGTGCTCACGTTTACCGTCGGATTTGTAGATGATACATCGGGCGTACACGATGAGGCCGCTGATGCGAGCAACCTGGCCCATCACCTCGGCTTCAGAAACGAAAGCATACTGATCGACGGCAAAGTGTTCAAAGACCTGTTCGGCGATTTTGTCATGGCCATCGATCAGCCCAGCATTGATGGCCTGAATACTTTCCTCATTACAAAATATGCGCGTCAGCATCTTGTTGTTGCGCTGAGTGGATTAGGAGGTGATGAGTTGCTGAATGGATACTTACGCGACAGGGCCGTGCTTGACTGGTCGGCCAATACTAAGTTCTTACCGGGTCAGATCTCGCAGAGGCTAAATTATTACGGACATCGCCATCAGAATAGTTTGAAGAAGTTGCCGTTGGTGTCGAGATTGTTCAACGGTGTACATCCGTCTGACCCCGTTTGGAACTATTTCATTTGCAGGCACATTGCGTCGATCCAAAAAGTATCAAGTCTTTTGAACCATGGAGGGTTCGAGCGTTCGCACTGGCTCGAAATGTTCGATAAGTTCGATCATTTCAGGTTGAATGGCGCCACCTCATCCAGCCAGGTCAGCTATCTTGAGCTGAATACTTATATGACACCTCAGCTCTTGCGCGACATGGATGCCGTGTCGATGTACAATTCCATGGAAGTCAGGTTCCCGCTCATCGATCACCAGGTGGCCGAACTCGTTTTTGGATTTCCCGACCACTTCAAGATCAATCCAGCCTCAAAGATCCGCCAATATAAAGAAGGACAGCACACTTATGCGGGTTATGGAGCCAAGAGAATATTGATAGATACATTCAAAGAATATTTACCGTCAGACTATTTACTCAACAAGAAACGGGGCTTTAATCTCCCGATCTATTCGTGGTTGAACAGATACTTCAAAGACGATATCTTAGACACCTTAAGCGATCAACAAACCAGCAACTACTTCTCATCTGAGGGGCTGCAACATATGAAGGATACGTACCTGCGAACTCACCACGTGGACAATACCCTGTGGATCGTTTTTTTGTTCTTGAAATGGGAAAAACAGATGCGCGAGAAATTTTCAGGGATATGCCGATAGGATTGTGGTTATGAAAGGGAATACTATTTTTGCAGGTTGTAAACTTTAAAACTTAACGATAAATCAGAAATATGTCGAAAAAAATACTTGTTACCGGTGGCTTGGGTATCATCGGCAAAGGTCTTGTTTCAGAGCTTACGTCCAGAGGTTATGATGTCTATTCCATCGACCTGTACCATGACATCGGAGAGATAGGCTTTTCGCTCCGTACAGACGAACCCAGACCCCGTTACGCAAGATGTGATGTGGGAGAGTACAGACAACTCGAAAGGGTGTTCGAAACCTGGGGCCCTTTTGATTACGTCTATCACTGCGCCGCTGAGTTCGGAAGATGGAACGGTGAAGACTTTTACGAGCAGTTATGGAGATCCAACGCCGTAGGCACTAAAAATATAATCCGATTACAGGAAAAGCATAAGTTCAGGCTGGTCCATTTCTCCTCTTCAGAAGTGTATGGCGATTGGCCCAATGTGATGGTGGAAAGTGTGATGGACCAGTACGAGATCAAGCAGATGAACGACTACGCCATGACCAAGTGGGTAAACGAAATGCAGATCCATAATTCTGCAACACAGTTCGGAACCGAATCGGTGATCGTTCGCATTTTCAACACGTACGGTCCGGGCGAATACTATAGTCCATATCGCTCGGTGAATTGCCGGTTTATCTATTGTGCACTGAAAAATATTCCGTGGCTAGTTTACCGTGGCTATACCCGCACCTCGACTTACCTTGCAGATTCCGTGAAAACACTTTGCAACATCGTCGACAATTTCAAAGCAGGTGAAACCTACAACGTTGGTGGTGATCAGTATCATACCGTAGAAGAATTCTCTAACCTGGTGTTGAAAGTAACCGGTGCCGATCCTAAGCTGGTTGTTTATAAAGATGCAGAGATGCTCACGACCAGACACAAAAAGGTAGACATTTCAAAAGCTATCAACGATCTGAAACATAAGACTACTGTTACCCTCGAAGCTGGTATTAAGAACACGGTAGAATGGATGAAGTCAGAATACAAGTTTTAATAACATGAAGGTCCTGATCACTGGTGGCGCCGGCTTTATTGGCTCGAATATAGTTTCATTAGGTGTAAGCAAGGGTCATCATGTTACCGTGGTGGATAATCTCTCCACCGGTTATCGTGAGAACCTCAACGGATTGCCCGTGAAATTTGTTCAGGGGGATATTGCAGACCGTGCGCTGTTAGATGAACTTACTCAGGGAATCGACTGCGTGTTCCATCTGGCGGCGTCTGTGGGCAATGTGAGGTCGCTGGAAGATCCTTATGCCGATGTTCAGGCAAACTACCATGGTACGCTAAATGTGCTTGAGGCCATACGCAAAAACAAAGTGCCTACGCTGGTCTATTCTTCTACTGCGGCGGGCTACGGTGAGCCCGTAAGGTTACCTATTGACGAAGAGCATCCCTTCAATCCAGATTCTCCTTATGGCATTACAAAAATAGCAGGCGAGAAGCTTGCCCTGTGTTATGGCAGAACCTATGGCTTCAGGGTGGTTTGCCTTCGATATTTCAATGCATATGGCGTAAATCAGCGCTACGATGCTTATGGCAATGTAATACCTATTTTTGCTACCCGCATCAGGCAAAACTTGCCGTTGACGGTTTATGGAACCGGTGAGCAAACCCGCGATTTCATCGAAGTGACTGATATTGCGAAAGCGAACTGGAAGGCAGCTGAGAGTGATCTTCAGGGATATTTTAATGTGGCCACCGGAAAAAGAACTTCGATCAATCAACTCATCGGCGTACTGCGAGAGGTTTCCGGCAAAGAGCTTCAGGTGAACTACACTAGTTCGCGAAAGGGTGAAGTGTTGCACAGTGTGGCGGATATTCAGAAAGCGACGAAACATTTGAGCTTCACACCCGGTGTATCGTTAACCGACGGACTCCGTCGGTATTGGGATTGGTTTAAAGATCTTAGCAATTAATGTCGCCAAACAAAAAGATCAGGATATTATTTGTTCATCATTTCTCCGGGATGGGGGGGGCTACGATGAGCCTTTTTTATATCATCGAAAAATTAGATCCCGGGATCTTTGAAGTCGAAGTTCTGTTTTTGGATGGAGAGGGAGCAGGTGTAAAATACTATCGCGAACACGGCATAAAAACACACCTGTTGCCGGGCATCTCGTTATATCCTCATGCTGAGAATTCAAGAATCTCGTTCATTGGCCGTAAGCCCTGGAAGCCGGTCACGCTCCTGATGGATATCGATACTTCTGTAAGGAAGATGTTATCGTTTTTAGAAACACAGGAGAAGTTCGATATCATTCATTTGAACACTTCGCTGTTGCTCGCCGCTGGCAAGGCGGCCAAACTCTCGGGCGCAAAGGTAGTATGGCATATTCGTGAGCCATTATA
>JBMOKS010000378.1:0-14966 GCA_049324355.1 Bacteroidota bacterium | reverse complement strand
GGGCGCTAAGCTTGAAAACATCGTGATGTGCGACAGCAAGGGCGTGCTGCATAGGAACCGCACCAACCTCGACGATATAAAGAAACAATTTGTCACCTCGCGAAAACTTGAGACACTGCAAGAAGCGATGAAAGGCGCCGACGTATTCGTCGGACTTTCAGTTGCCGATGCCATTACACCAGAGGATCTGAAGAATATGGCGGACAATCCGATCGTTTTTGCGCTGGCCAATCCTAATCCCGAGATCGCTTACGACCTGGCTCGCAAAACCAGACCTGATGCCATCCTCGCTACGGGCCGTTCTGACCATCCTAACCAGGTGAACAACGTATTAGGCTTCCCATACATTTTTCGCGGCGCGCTGGACGTGCGTGCGACGGAGATCAATGAAGCCATGAAGTTAGCGGCCGTTTATTCATTGGCCAACCTGGCCAAAGAAGCCGTACCCGACATGGTAGTAAAGGCATATGGCGCCGATAAATTACAATTCGGAAGAGAGTATCTCATTCCAAAACCACTGGACCCGCGTTTGATTACCTCCGTTTCTCCGGCGGTAGCAAAAGCGGCTATGGATTCGGGCATGGCCACCCGCCCAATCGCCGACTGGGTAGCTTACCACGATGAATTGCAGAAGCGCATCGGTATCGATCAAAAGCTCATGTCGCGTATTATCGATCGCGCGAAGAAAAATCCAAAACGTGTAGTATTCGCAGAAGCAACACACCATAAGATACTGAAGGCGGCGCAGGTATTAAAAGACGAAGGGATCGCCCAACCGATTCTGCTCGGAAATAAAAAAGAAATATTACAACTAATCGAGGAACATAAACTCGACCTTCAGGATTGCCCGATCATCTATCCACGGGAAGATGAGGAAACGGTGAAACGTTACGCTGAAGTGTTGTACAAAAAACGCCAGCGCAAAGGCAGCACGTATCTCGACTGCCAGCGGTTGATGCGCGAGCGAAATTATTTCGGAGCCATGATGGTGGAACTTGGCGATGCCGACGCATTGGTTTCAGGTCTTACCAAAGACTATTCAAAAACCATTTCGCCGGCACTGCAGGTAATTGGCGTGGCTGACAACGTTAGTCGCGTGGCCGGAATGTACATCATCACCAATAAACGCGGTACGTATTTCTTCTCTGACACGACGGTAAATCTCGACCCTACCGCTGAAGAACTTGCTCAGATCATCGAACTCACCGCGCGGGGCGTAAAGTTCTTCAATATGGATCCTCGCATCGCAGTGCTGTCGTACTCCAACTTCGGTTCGTCGAAAGGCGAAGTACCGGATAAGACCCGCGAAGCTGTGCGCCTAGCAAAAGCCAAACATCCGGAACTGATTGTTGAGGGCGACATTCAGGCCAATGTTGCATTGAATACTGAGATCCAACAAGAGACCTATCCGTTCAGTGCATTATCAAAAGAAGGCGCTAACACCCTTATCTTTCCCAACCTGGCTTCTGGCAACATCGCTTACAAGCTGCTGATGGAGATTGGCGGCGCTGAGGCTATCGGTCCGATCCTGTTGGGGATGAAAAAGCCTGTGCATATTCTTCAACTCGGCAGTTCCATCCGCGAGATCGTGAACATGGCAGCGATTGCCGTCGTGGATGCGCAGCTCCATGACCAAAATGATCACTTGTAACATCCTGCTCTACCCATGATCTCTTTTCTTAAAGGCAGACTTGTCCATAAAGAACCAACCTTCGTCATCATCGATGTCAACGGTGTTGGCTACCAAGCCAACATTTCCCTGCAAACTTTTTCTGAGATCAAGGATCAGGAGAATATTTTGCTGCACACACATTTGAACATTCGCGAAGACGCCCACGTACTTTTCGGTTTTAGTCAGGAGTCTGAAAAGAAACTATTTCAACAACTGATCTCGGTGAATGGCGTAGGTCCGAGCACTGCTATCGTCATGCTGTCGTACATGAACAGCAACGAGTTGAAGACCGCAATCGTGCAGGAAAACGCTGCGGCGTTGCAGTCCATCAAGGGTATTGGCGGAAAGACGGCACAACGCGTAATTATTGAACTGAAAGATAAGCTCAAAAAAGAAAGCTGGGAAGAAAGTCAGCCTACAGTTTCAGTGGGGCCGCACAATACCTTGCGAAAGGAAGCGTTATCAGCTTTGCTCACGCTGGGTCTGCCCAAAGCCGCGGCCGAGAAAAGTGTGGATACCGTCCTGAAAAAATCAGGAAATACCATTACCTTAGAAGATTTGGTAAAGCAGGCCCTGAAGAGTGCTTAGCTTGGTGTGTAAAATTTTCAGATGTGTAATAGTTCGCGATAGTAGTCCCTGATCCAGACAATCCCTCGTCTCTTGGCGATATCAGACTATTGAGCGATGACTATCGGCACAGTTTAAATTAATAATTGATTGACTGTTACCGCCCGGAAGAATTACGTTACGCTCATACTGAGCCGTTTGCTGCTGGCATGGCTGGCCCTTTTTTTGTTGCCCGACGACGTATTGGCCCAGCGCGATACAACGCGCACCGCCCCCCAGGACACTACCCTGAACAAACCTTACGAACCTACCAAGCGTCCCACCTTCCGACCCAGAGACCGATACGGCGACCCCTTCTCCAACACTACGACAGAATCGCCACTGTTCTTGAAAGACCCCAATAAAATGAAACTCGATGTCGAGATCGACACCGCGCTGAATTATACCATTTACGAGAAGATCGGAAACCTGAACTACCGCCCCACCTCGAGTATGTCGTTTGAGGAGTTCAAACAATACCAGGACCGGCAAATATTAAAAGAATATTGGCAGGGGCGGTCGCGGGCTATGGACGGCGAAAGTGCCGTGAGCGGGCGCGGCTTTACACCCAAGATCTTCATCAGTCCCATTCTAGACCGCATCTTTGGCGGCAGTTATGTTGAACTGGTACCCCGCGGTTTTGTGACCCTTGATTTTGGCGGCTCGTTTCAAAAGATCAACAACCCTGCCATTCCGGTTCGTCAGCAACGTAATGGCGGTTTTGAATTCGATCAGCAGATCAACATGAGTGTTGTCGGTAAGGTGGGAGAAAAACTTTCAGTGACCGCCAACTTCGACAACAACAATTCTTTCGACTTTCAAAACAACATGAAGGTCGAGTACACCGGTTTTAAGGAAGATATCCTGCAAAAACTGGAGATCGGTAACGTCAGTCTGCCCTTGAACAACACGTTGATCCAGGGGGCGCAAAACCTGTTTGGTATCAAAGCACAATTGCAGTTTGGCAAACTCAACGTCACCACCATCGCCTCGACACAGCGTGGTAAAACATCTTCTATCGACATTCAAGGAGGTAACAACGGTCAGGGAAGGCCGTTTTCCATTGTAGGCTCCAACTATGACGACAACCGCCATTTTTTCCTCGGGCACTTTTTTCGCGACAACTATGAACGCTCCATTGCCAACCTTCCGCGGATCAATTCTAATGTGATCGTAACCCGCGTCGAAGTCTACATTTTAAACCGCAATAACGATACGCAAACCCTGAGAAACGTAGTGGGTCTGATGGATGTAGGAGAGCCCAGAAGGATTTATAACAAAGGTGTTGTAATATCTAACGGGGCCAACCTTCCGGCCTCCAACGAAGTCAACAACCTGTGGTTCGACGGCCTCCTGGCCGGGATCACCAGAACTCCAGACAACATTAACGGAGCATTACAGGGCATTGGTTTGGAAAATGGTACTGACTTCGAAAAAATCACCGGCGCGCGTAAGCTCAACACAACAGAATTCACCTGGCATCGCGAACTCGGCTATATCACCCTTACACGCAAGTTGCAAAACGACGAAGCACTCGCGGTGGCTTACGAATACACTTACAACGGCAGACCTTACAAGGTAGGTGAACTCACCGAAGACTATGCCGATATAGGCGACGAAGATGTGATCTTTCTGAAGCTGTTGCGTCCGCGCAAGGTGAGCATTCGCGATGCCAACAAGCAGATCATTCCGACCTGGGATCTGATGATGAAGAACATATACAACCTGAATGTAAATCAGCTCGCGCGCGAAAGTTTCCAGTTACGCGTAATCTACCGCGACGACCGCTCAGGCATCGACAACCCGCAGTTCCAGGAAGGTAGCGGCGCACTACGTGAAAAACAACTTATCGAGATCTTTGGTCTGGATCGACTTAACCCTCTGAACGACCCCCAACGCGACGGCAACTTTGATTTTGTGGAAGACATTACGATCAACTCTGAGACGGGTATGATCATTTTCCCTTACCTCGAGCCCTTCAGCAGCGCGCTAAGGAAAGCTTTCGACAACGAGCCTCAGGAAAATTATCTGATTCAGAAATACACTTACGACACGCTCTACCGCACCACCAAAGCCGACGCAGAATTATTTGCTACGAAAAACAAATTTTTTCTTGTAGGCCAGTACAATGCGGGATCGGCCAAAGAAATTCTGATCCCGGGTTTTGGCGTGTCGCAAGGTTCCGTGAAAATATTCGCCGGCGGAATGCCTCTCCAGGAAGGAACGGACTATACTGTTGATTACACATTTGGAAAAGTTACGATTATCAACGAAAGTGTGCTGAGCTCTGGCAAGAACATTAGTGTTCAGTTTGAACAATCCGACCCTTTTGCGTTTCAAACCCGAAGCCTTGTAGGCACACGTTTCGACTACAAGGTGAGTGAAGACGTGAACCTTGGTTCTACTTTGCTTTACTATAACGAACGTCCGCTCATCAGCCGCAACCAGATCGGCACAGAGCCCGCGCGCAACCTTCAATACGGTTTCGATTTCAATGTTCGTAAAGACAGTCGCCTGCTCACCAAGATCGTAGACGCTATTCCGATATTGAACACAAAAGAAAAATCGTCGATCAATCTTACCGGCGAATATGCCCAGTTGCTGCCGGGAACATCCAACATCGTCGATGGTGAAGGAACAGCCTACGTGGACGATTTTGAAAATACAGCAACACCTTATTCGCTGATGGCGCCGCTGGCCTGGAAACTTGCGGCCACACCCTTGAACGATTCGAGGTTCGACGACAGCGGCGGGTCACAGGACGTAACTTCCGGTTATCGTCGTGCTAAACTGGCGTGGTACCAGGTCGATAACCAACTCTATCGAAACACCGGTCGTTATAAACCCGACAACATAACTGAAAAAGACCTGCAGAACCATTACGTGCGCCCGGTCGATCCACAAGAGATCTTTCCCTACTACCAGCGAACACAAGGAAATTTCTTTCAGCAGATTTTAGATCTTGCTTTCTATCCCGCCGAACGTGGTCCGTACAATTACAGAACAAGCGGTATTTCAAATGACGGCCAACTGCTAAACCCCACCGATAACTGGGGAGGTATTACCACGGCTATTCGCACAGAAGTTGATTTTGACAAGGCCAACATCGAGTATGTAGAATTCTGGCTGCTCGATCCCTTTATCGATGGAGAAAATGGTAAAGTGATCACTAACCAACGCACCGGCGTGAACAACACCACCGGTGGAAAGGTCATCCTTCAACTGGGAAGTATTTCCGAAGATGTCATGCGCGATGCCAAACACGCTTTCGAAAACGGCCTCCCACCGGATGGCGACCTGGTGAACGGGTCGGTACAAAAAAATGCGTGGGGCTATGTCACCACTCAGCAATATATCACCAACGCTTTTGATAATTCACCTGAATCGCGCGCAAACCAAGACGTAGGATTAGACGGCGTACCCTCAGAAGTAGAAGTTGCCGAATTCAATAGCTTCCTCGGCGGACTCAGTGGACTCAGCCAGGAAGCGCAACTGGCAGCTCAAAACGATCCATCGTCTGACGACTTTCATGGCTGGAGCGGCAGCGACCACGATGCCAATAACGCACAGATCCTGGAGCGTTACAAAAACATTAACGGCATGGATGGCAACTCACCTGTTATCACCGGCAACGATGCGATCACGCAAGGTACACAGACACCTGACAATGAAGATCTGAACGCCGATAACACCTTGAGCGACCTCGACGAATATTATGAATATGATTTCGATCTTCAGAAAGGGAAACTCGACATCGGTCGCGAATACATTGTAGACAAGATCACCACCGCCGATAACGTGGCCAAAGAATCTGTGACCTGGTACTTATACCGTATTCCCGTTCGTGACTTCGAGAGAAAGTTCGGTAATATCACCGGATTCAAATCGATCCGTTATGCACGTATGCTGCTTACCGGATTTTCACAACCGGTGGTATTACGCCTTGCCAACTTCAGGATGATCGGCAGCCGCTGGAGAAGATACCTGGCCGACCTCCGCGGCGGCGGTTTTAGCGGCGATGAAGAACCGGAATTCAACGACTTCACTGTTTCGGTTGTCAATCTTGAAGAGAACGGTCAACCTGATCCTACCAACGCCAAATCACCTTACCGTATTCCCCCGGGTGTGCGCAGGGATCGTGACAATACCTCGTCAATATCGCGTCAGCTAAACGAACAGTCGGTTCGTGTTTGCGTGGATAATTTAAAAGACGGCGACGCGCGCGCAATCTTCAAGAACGTGGGCGTAGATCTCTTCAACTACGGCCGCATCAAGATGTTTTTGCATGCCGACAGCGAATCTGAAGATGGCGAACTACATGCGTTCCTTCGATTGGGTACAGACTTCGATCAAAACTACTACGAAGTAGAGATCCCGTTGAAGATCACCAAAGAACCAAGCACTGCAGGCATCGATGTGCGCGCGGTATGGCCCGAAGAAAACGAAATCGATATAGACCTCGACGACCTTTATGCGCTAAAAGGAACCCGCGACCGGATCTTGTTCCCAACAACGTCGGTGTACGAAAACCCTGTGATCGTTGGTGGCCGCCATATCATTCGCATCTTGGGTCGGCCCGACCTCAGCAGTGTGCAAATGATGATGATCGGTATTCGAAATCCTAAGAGCGACGACAAACGTGCGCATTCGGTTTGTATCTGGGCGAATGAATTGCGCGTCACCGACTTCAACCGCAAAGCCGGATGGGCTGTGAGCACTACCCTCAGCGCCAAGCTGGCCGACTTCGCCACCGTAACCGGAGCATTCCGCCATACAACTTTTGGGTTCGGCAACGTAAGTTCAAAGATCGGAGAACGTACACGCGAGCAAACCACAGCATACGACGTCTCCGCAAACGTGAATGTCGACAAGCTATTGCCCGGTAATACAGGCATAAAACTGCCGATGTTCGTGAGCTATGAAAACACTACGATCAATCCCAACTACGATCCATCAAACCCCGATATGAAACTCGAGGCAGCGCTTAAATCGCTGCCGGTGGAGGAACAAACCAACTTCAAAAAACTTATTCAGGACCGCACCACGCGACGAAGTCTGAACTTTATCAATGTGCGCAAAACAAAAGTGCGCACCGACGCGCCCACGCACCTTTATGACATCGAAAACTTCGCCTTCAGTTATTCTTACAGCGAAGCACTGCGAACCAACTTCTTCACGATCGAAGATCGCCTGCGGCAGTACAAGGCTTCGGTCGCGTATAATTTCTCGCCCAAGGGCACAGGCATCGAGCCATTTAAGAATTCAAAAGCACTTTCATCTCCCTACCTGAAATTGATCAAAGACTTTAATTTAAGTCTAATGCCCAGCAACCTCTCGGTGCGTTTTGATCTGGATCGTTCATTCAACAAAAAATCATACAGAAACTCTACGGGTGTGTATGGAAATTACGTGGAGTCTCCTCCGAACTATCTGAAGCATTTTATCTTCAACAGAACCTACAGCATGCGCTGGAATATTTCAAAGGGATTGTCTGTTGAATACAATGCCCGGGCAAATGCTGCCGTGGATGAACCGGAGAAAGATATCGACACTAAAGAAAAACGCGATAGTGTTATTTACAACCTGAAGCGGCTGGGCCGTATGAAGAACTTCGATCAGACCGTACAGGTAAATTACACTGTGCCGTTAGACAAATTCCCGCTGACCGACTGGCTTGGCGCCGACTATCGTTATCAGGCCGGCTACAACTGGAAAGCCGGAAACATCAACATTCCCGATGCCATAGCAGAGGCGAAAAAAATTCAGGACTTGCCCGACAGTTTGGATTTCAAGAACACTATCCAGAACAATCGCGACAATAGTGTGAATGGCAAGATCGACCTGGTAAAACTTTATAACAAAATAAAATTCCTGAAGGAGCTCAATACGCCTCCTAAGCCACCTGCAAAAACCACACAGGGTGGAAGACCCGTAGCAACAAAACCTGCAGCGGATACAGTTAAAACCACACCGGCTTTTGTAAAAAGTTTCTTCCGCTTATTGATGTCCATCCGATCTATCAACGCTACTTACACGCTGACCGAGGGCACAGTTTTGAATGGATTCAACCCCGCGCCAAAATACTTCGGCATGGACCAGGATTGGAGTGCTCCAGGCTGGGGATTTGTATTAGGAGGTCAGAACGCCGATATACGCAAAGAGGCTGCCAGGAAAGGCTGGCTCGTCAAACTGCCTAATATGAGCGATCCATTTGTGCAAAACCGCAGCGAAACACTTAGCTTAAGAACAAATGTTGATCTTTCTCCCGATTTTAAAATACAGATCGATGTGAAGAAGGAAGGGGCCAGCACTTACACCGAAATTTTTAGGTTCGACCCCAGCAATCCCAACGCCGACGAAACGGGTTATGCTTCGCTTAGCGCCAACCGCGGCGGAAGCTACCGCGTATCCTTCCTGAGCATCAGAACTGCTTTTAATGGTACCAACGATGAAAAAGTTTCGGAGGTGTTCCAGCAATTCGAGCGGAACCTCGACATTTTGAAAGACCGGTTCCGCGCTCTGCCGCACAACGGAGAGTATGATAGCACCTCACAGGATGTGATCATCCCCGCGTTCATCGCGGCATACAGTGGTAAAGACGCCAATGGTGTAAGTCTCAGTCCATTCCCACGCACACCGCTTCCCAACTGGCGCGTCGACTACACAGGTCTGAACAAGATTGGAGTCTTCAAAGAACTTTTCCAATCCATTACATTGTCGCATAGTTATTCATCGTCTTACGCTGTTTCGTCATACATCAACGCGCAGGAGTACGCCAGCCCTGAATTGGTAGGCGTGGACCATTCTATTGAAAATTACAATCGCACTTATTTCGGGGCCAACGTTAAAGGAAAGATCCTGCCGATATTCGTTATTCCAACAGTCATGATCTCCGAACAATTCGCACCGCTGATCGGCGTCAACGTGCGAACGAAAAGTCGCATGACCGCCAGACTGGATTACAAAACCAAACGTGATCTATCGTTGAGCGTGTCTAACTCGCAAGTAAATGAACTCGTCAGCAAAGACATCTCATTTGAGTTGGGTTACACAAAGAACAACATGAAGCTGCCGTTCAAATCGCAGGGCCGCACCATCGTGCTGAAAAACGACGTGACCTTCCGGATGAATATTACCATCAGTAACACCAAGACCATCCAACGCAAAGTGAATGACCTGAACTACATCACCAACGGTAACATCAACTTTCAGTTGCGACCCAATGTCAGCTACGTTGTCAATCAAAAACTTACGATACAGGGGTATTTCGAGCGCACCATCAACGAGCCGCTGATCTCTAACTCATTCCGTAGGGCCACTACCCGCTTCGGCATACAGATCAGGTTTAGCCTGGCCCAATAAGCCGATGCCGGATACTGGATGTTCGATGTTGGATAATTGGATATTAACGCTTAAAATCCATATCAGACATACAGGATCAAGCATCAAGAATTCGGTAATCAAGCCAGTATCTAGTCCCAAGACTTTCCATTGTTCGTTACTTCCCTTATTTTTGGGCCACATTTAAAAAATCATTAAATCATGAATATTCCTGACGGCCTCAAGTACACCAAAGACCACGAGTGGATTAAAATTGAAGGCAACACCGCCATTATCGGTATTACTGACTTTGCACAAGGCGAATTGGGCGACATCGTTTATGTTGACATTTCAACCCTAGGCCGGGAAGTGGCAGAGCATGAAGTTTTTGGAACCGTAGAGGCCGTAAAGACTGTATCCGATCTTTTTATGCCTGTAGCAGGAAAAGTAATGGAAGTCAACCCCATTCTTGATGGCAGCCCCGAGAAGGTAAACGAAGACCCCTATGGGGACGGCTGGATGATCAAAATTGAACTCAAGGGCTCTGCGAACGGACTGCTTTCTGCTGCCCAATACAAAGAGCTGATCGGTAAATAAATCTATTTCCCGCATTGACGGGATGTTAAAGACGCCGCTAAACTTATCGATCTTTTAATTTGTTTAGCGTAAAACACCCACGTGGGTAAATGTCACCAGGAACATGATTGAACTGCCTGTAATATCGCAAGAGACCCGCAAGCGTAAGCCAGACTGGCTGCGCGTAAAATTACCTGTGGGACCCGAGTATGCTAAAGTGCGCAGGCTCGTGGATAATTATAAACTCCACACCATTTGTGAAAGTGGCCATTGCCCCAATATGGGCGAATGCTGGGGAGCGGGCACGGCCACATTCATGATCCTGGGTAATATCTGCACGCGGAGTTGTACCTTCTGCGCCGTAGCCACCGGCCGCCCCACCGAATACGACGCTGAAGAACCCAAACGTGTGGCAGAAGCCATCAAACTAATGGGTGTAAAACACGCCGTGATCACTTCGGTAAACCGCGACGAATTGAAAGACCGCGGCGCCGAGATCTGGTATCAGACGGTGGTTGAAACCAAAAAAGTAAGTCCCGAAACTACAATTGAAACTCTTATTCCGGATACCAAAGGAAACTGGGAGGCCCTGTATCGCATGATAGAAGGCGGCCAGGAAGTTGTTTCGCACAACATGGAAACCGTGAGCCGCTTGTACCGCAATGTTCGTCCGCAGGCAAAGTATGAACGAAGTCTCGAGCAGATCAAAAGAATCCGCGAGGCCGGAAAAAGAACGAAGTCGGGAATTATGTTAGGACTGGGTGAGACCAAAGAAGAAGTTCTCACCGCAATGGATCACCTCGCAGAAAACGGCTTGATGATACTCACCCTCGGCCAGTATCTGCAGCCCACCAAACTACACCATGAGGTGATCGAATACATTCATCCCGATACGTTCAACGAGTATCGAGAAGAAGGATTGAAGCGTGGGTTAAAATACGTGGAGTCAGGCCCACTCGTTCGTTCGTCATATCACGCCGAGCGTCACGTGAATGTTCCGCTCGACTAGGAGTCAAGCGATTTAAGAAATTCGATATCCCCCTGGTCCTTGGGGCGATTGGTTGCTTGCTTTTCTTTCAAAAAATCCTGTGCGTGAATTACCTTGAATTTTACACCGTTGTACTCACCTTGTTCTGCGCGCTGATAACAGGCATCAAAATCGTAGGCACTAAAAGCTTTGAGGTTTTTCATAGGGTCAATGACAAAGCCTGATTCGCCGATTGCAAATTGGGTGAACCCGGGAACGAGGTCCATCGATCTCATTTGATCTATTCCGGCAACGCCATGTTCTTTTAAAACTTTCCGCAGCCTCTCGAGATTAAACTCATCATCTTTTATCCAAAGATCAAGGTCCTGAGTCGCTCTCACATACCCGTGAAAGGCCATGGCAAAACCACCCACCAAAAGATATTGAACATCGTTGTCATAAAGACTTTTTAAAAAAGCCTGAACTTCGTTGTCATTCCAATCAATGGGTGTCATCTTTCGAAGCTTGGGGTTAGCATTATGCAATGATACAGCCGTTCTGTTAACCTTCGAAAACAGGTTGATCCTTCGTTGAATTTCTCTTGCCTTCGTTTCATTCGCAACGGCCATACTCAAAGTTAATCAATTGTATGGAAGTATGCTGCGATAACGACTTGATGGTAGCTTGGTGCCTTTGCGGTAGATCGAGAATCTTCACATGAAATCTCCAAGTACGACAACTTGCCGCGTAGATTTTATTTCTGACCGGCAGGTTCACCTAATTTTTTGCCAGGCAAAGTTCTCCCACCCTGGTACAACGTAAGACTGGAAACTTTTCCTCCTTCTTTGAAGAACTCGATCTGTGCATCTACAACTGTGTAGAAGAATTTTGTTTCACTTTCGGGGAAAATTTCAAACGCTCCCTGGCCTGTGGCTTGGGCCATTAATTTCTCACCTTCTTTTCTTACCGTAATGATAAAACCAGCCGCAAGCTCATAGTCACCAGCATATTGATCGTACAACGACAGATCGACTTTAATGGCCTTTCTTGCCGTGGGCATAGCTTTGTTTGTGCGCGTGGCAACCTGATTGATGTATTCACGTCCTGTCATCTCAATAGCTTCGATCGCCCCTTTGGTGTTGCGCTTAAATTTCAATCGCGATGGTGATTCTTTGAAGAAGAAAGCATCTTCACCGTAAGCATAGATCTCATATTTCGGTCCTCCGGTACGCTGCGAATAAAGCTGGCTCCCTTCTTTGCTGATAACACGATCTTCATTGTTGTTGATCTTGTAAACACCAACGTACTGATCGAGTTTACTATCCTCTAGCGCAATGGCTGCCGGTGGCTCTGCCGATAAACCCGCAGTGAGAGACGCGAGACGATAGGCAATATCTTCTGGCGAAATTGTCATACTATTGGCCAGCACGGCTACGTATATTTTCTGATCGGGCACATACATTGAGAACGATAGAAACCCATCGATGCCTCCGCCGTGGCCGATCACTCTGGAATCGCCAAGTCTGCCAAGTTGCCACCCAAAACCGTAGCTCTGTTTTGCGCCATCGTTCAGCACCAGCGGCGTCCAGGCTTTATCGAGCCACTCTTGTCTTACTACGGCGTTGCTGAAAACAGCCTGGTTCCACTTCCACAGGTCGTCAACGGTTGAAAAAATTGCACCGGCTGCGTAAGGCACCATCGGGTGAACATAATCAGCAAGACCAAATTCTGTCCCTGAAGTTTTCACATAACCGCGGGCAGCACCCGAAAGATTTTTATCGTCGGTAAAAGTGGATTTCATTTTCAGAGGCTTGAAGAAATTTTTCTGCAAGTATGCACCCCAGGTCATGCCCGACGCTTTCTCGACGATGGCGCCCAACAAATAATAGCCGGAATTATTATAACGATATTCTTCGCCAGGATTGAAATCTGCCGGTTGATCTTTGAACGCGTCGATCATTTCTTTTACAGCAAACGCTTTGGCTTTTGTTTCTTTGTTCATGATCTGCGGCAAACTGGTATAACTTCTGATGCCGGAGGTGTGCTGCAAAAGGTGCGTGATGGTGATCTTTTTGCCTCGCGTTGGATAATCAGGAAGGTATTGGATTATTTCATCCTCCAGCTTGAGCTTACCTTCCTGCGCAAGTTTCAAAATAGCGGTTGACGTAAACTGCTTGGTGATACTACCAATGCGAAAGATCGTTTCGGGGTCATTCGAAGTCTTCGCCGAGATATCGGCGAGGCCATAACCTTTTCGAACCAGCTCCTTTCCGGCGTGCACTACCAGCACGCTGGCGCCAGGCTCGGTAGCAGGAAATTTTTCTTTCAAATACTGGTCGATGGCTTCCGCTGCCCTTTTATCAGCATCCTGTCCTGCGGCAGAAAACGCCACGAAAAAAACTAAGAGGATTGCGAGATTTCGTTTTAAAATATTCATACAGTTTCTTTAGTTGGGAGGTGAGACAAGTGCCTGGTGAAAAATGTTGCACCTAATTAGTCTTCATAACAGGCTGCTAATTACAGGGAATAAAAAGAAAAACGGGTCACTGCCCGGAGCAGCACCCGCTTTCAAATTCTGGCTTAGACTTCGTGTTTAAACTTAGTTCTGTTTTTTATCCGGCATAATCCGCTGCTCACGATTGGCGATCTCCCAGGCTGTGTAAAACACGCATTGTGTCCGCTTGGTGAGCAGATCAAATTCTATTTTCTCAACTTCATCACTCGGCTTGTGATAATCTTCGTGGATGCCATCAAAGTAAAAGATGATGGGAATATTGTTCTTCGCGAAGTTCCAATGGTCGGAGCGATAGTACAACCGCTCCGGATGATTCTGATCGTTGTAAGTATAGTCGAACAGCAGCTTCACGTAGGTTTTATTCGTCGACTCACTTAGCGTGTGAAGCTCACTGGAAAGTTTGTCAGATCCGATAACATACACGTAAGGCGCACTGTCTTTGTGCTGACCATCGCGGCGACCAACCATATCAATATTCAGGTCAACCACAGTATTCGCCAGCGGAAAAACAGGATGCTGAGTATAATAGTCAGATCCCAATAATCCTTTTTCTTCGCCGGTCACCGTCATAAACAGCATGCTGCGGCGCGGACCTTTACCGTCTTTTTTGGCGTTTGAGAAGATCTTGGCCAGTTCCATCACCGCCACAGTACCTGAGCCATCGTCATCTGCGCCATTGTTGATCTGGTCTTCCTCAGCACTTCCGGATTGTTTACCGATATGATCGTAGTGAGCCGTGATGATGATCAATTCATCTTTCTTATCAGTCCCTTCGAGATAACCCAACACGTTCTCTGACCCTGTGGTTTTCACTTCGTTGGCCGTGTGATAGATCAGGCTACCAGTTTTGAATTTCTTAAGCACTTCTTTGGCAGGGTCTTCTTCGGCCGCTTTCATTATTTTTTCCATCGAAGTATTTAAAATTTTTTCAGCCACCGACGGCGCTATAAAGAACACTCCCGCGCGTTTGGTGTTTGCGCTTTTATCGTCAGGTTTCTTTAATGACAGCATCCCGCCTGAAAGAAATTCTTCGATTTGGCCCGAGACCTCCTTAAACATCTCAATGTCGGGATTAAAGATGAAGACCATCGCAGCACCCCGCTGGCGTGCGATGTCTAGCGAAGCACGATAATTTTCATCTTTACCGACCAACACCAGCGCCGCTTTTCCATCAACATTGACCTGGTCAAAATCTTCTTTTCTGCCCTGTCCGGCATACACCGCAGGCAAGGCAATTTCGCCTCCCGACGCGGTAAAACCATAGTAGGCCACGTCTTTGAAGTTTTGGTATCGAGTAGAACCGACTTTAA
>JBMOKS010000377.1:11896-15010 GCA_049324355.1 Bacteroidota bacterium | reverse complement strand
TTCTCGTACACCAAATGCAGGTTATCAAAAAAATTTTCGGCGATAAGTGATGCATTGTTCTGACCCTTATTCGGATTGTGACGAAGAATGCGGTCGAGCTCGGCTTTTACTTTATACATGTGCGCTTCGAATTCCTCCCACGAAGCGAACGACAGCTGAGAAAAATCGGAGAAAAGTGTGCCCAGCAGATCGACAAAGAATACGCCGACCTCCGCCGGCGACGGGCAGGTGGTGCAGGCCTGATGGGCGCTGAATAGTTTTTGTAAAAATGACCGATCCATAAACACCTAAATTACGAATGACAATCGACAATTGACGAATGAATACAAATAGTGTAAATCAATGTGTTAACGTTTCCGCGCTTCCTATGAAGAAGATCAAACATCTAGTAATCATTGCCGTCCTAGCTCGTTTTTGAGTTGTGCCGGCAGCAGCGGTTGGTGGTATATACCGTTTATCCAAAACAATCGTTAGCAAAGAATTCACCATCATTCCCTGCTACTTAAGACGCAAGCAGCAGGGAAAGGTTTTATTGTTTCACTGCCGCCGTGGGGGATTTTTGCCATTACCAAGTCGGGCACAAAATTAATTATAAAATAAACCAGGATCGTTTTGACACAAATTGTCATCTAAATTACCATACTTGCAGCATGGAAATAAACGAAGTAAACACCCAATGGTCAGATGAGAGTATCATCGACCTGGTCAGAAAATTACGGAATGATCTGATCAAAGATTTTTTAGACGAGCGTTTCCTAAAGGAGTATATCGCCACACATTTCAGTGTGAGAGAGTTATCGAATATTAAACTGGAATTTATCAAAAAAGAATTGAAGGAGTTATTGATCGCCCCGGTCAACACCAATCATTATCAACCTATTATTTCACACATCCGGAATACCGACAGCGCTGCGTTGACCGAAAGCAACGAGCAACTTTTTTATAAAGAACTGGAGGGTGTGTTTAAGAAATATATTTATTAGGACACAAGGCGTTGTGTGTCCTAACTATATTGATCGATAATTCGTTTTAGAGATTCGGCCTGCACAACACCAGATTGTTTCCATTTTAACTCGCCGTTTTTAAACAGCGCAAGTGTGGGCACGCCCCTCACCTGCCAGGCATTGGCAAGTTCCGGATTTTTATCTACGTCGATCTTAATGATCCTGGCTTTGTCGCCAACTTTGCTCTTAAGATCCTCCAGTATAGGTTTCATCATTTTACAGGGGCCACACCATTCGGCGTGAAAATCGATCAATGTCGGTGTGTCGCTTTTTACCAATTCAGAAAATGATGAGTTTGCCATAGTCGGTCACTGATTAAATTAAAGAAAATGCCTTGTTTGCCCTGATTAACAGTGGCATTGTGTAAATGATTCCCACAAAACGTACGAATGTTATTGAAACAGTTCATCCAGTTTCTCAAGCACAACTTGCCAATGGGCCATCATCTCTGCCCGCTGACGGCTATTTTTTAGCTTTTCATGATGGAAGCTGACTACGGCTTTATCCTTTGATGGCATTACCCTGATCTGTAAGGTCGACTCGTTGCTCCACTCCGGTTTTTGCCAGGCCATTCTAATATGTGAATATGGTTTAAGTACCCTGAGTTTGGCGGTGATACCGTCCTTTGTCGACAATGCAATACCCGGCTCCCAGTCTTGGTATTTGGTTTTAGTATTTCCAAGCCAGATTTTTAAGCCACGGTCTGAAAAGAACCGATCCCAAGCCTCTTCATGCGAAATTTGAAAAGTTTTTCTTGCACCCATTTCCCAACCCACTGCCTGTGTCAAACCTACTGTCTTAATTGCCATGCGTGTTAAAGTTAAAGAGTGAATTTATGAATTAAAGTGTAGTAGCCAAGCCACGATCGGCCTGGGCTAGCTCTAGCAACGACTTCATTGTATTGAGGTTGTTCATCCAGGCATATTGACCGGGTGAAAATTTTCTAACGGCGCCATCGACGCTCTCGATGATCGAAGTCAATTCTGTTTCGCGGCCTTCTTCGTGCAAGGTGTAGGTGA
Organism: Bacteroidota bacterium; assembly: GCA_049324355.1. GTDB lineage: Bacteria > Bacteroidota > Bacteroidia > Cytophagales > Cyclobacteriaceae > Chryseosolibacter. The sequence goes on along the minus strand of JBMOKS010000377.1, from coordinate 12,987 downwards.
CCACCAGAAAATTGGGTTCTCCGGAAACCTGACGGTCGACATTTGTGAACTGAAGATATTGACCTTCAATGATATCCAATACCTCACCTTGGAGCAAATAAGGCTGGTCACCGCTGGAACTTTTCCACGTTACAGGGGCACCGATCTTCCACGTGGAGATCACTTCGGCTCCTTGCATATCTTGCTGCGGCCAATTGGGGTTGGTTAAAGCATTCCAAACCGCTGTCTTATCGGCCTTGATCTTGAGTCGTTTTTTGATGATCAGAGTCGTCCTCATATTCTTTTTATGCAAAAAAAAACACAAGGTGTGACAGCCCTATGGCAGGAGGTTCGAAAAACCCAAGGAAGATTTTGGTACCATTAAAAAAAATGAAAAAATGCCAGGCAAACGGATCTATTGCCGATAATTATCGGGCACCATAAGTGTACCCGCCGGTCCAGGTGCCATTACCTGAAGTACAGGTATTACCTACATTAATAGTTATGCTTGGCGCGATGCTGGCAGCGGTTTGGATAACGGTTACAACATATTCATTGCCTTCTCCAAGGTCCTGGCATCCCGAACCCGATATCGTGTATCCGGCGCCGGGAGTAACGCAAACTACCGCGCTGTTGGCCCCTCCAATCGCATATACCTTATAGGAAGTGTTTGGATATAAAAAATGCATTCCTGCATACAACGGTTTTCCGGTACCAACCCGCACTAAGTAAACCTGCTCAGGTCCCGGACAGGCAAAAGTGACAGTTTGTTTCAAGTCTGATCTTGTTGATGACGTTAACGTCATAACAGCAGTCAGGAGCGACAGCGATAAGATTAATTTTTTCATATTTTTTTTGTTTTATCATTTATATTCAAAGGGCCCGGCATTTTTCGTTCTTTCGTAGCTGAACTTATTTCGTTTGCAATGATGGGCTATTCATAGTCTCAAAAAAAATAAAACAGCAGGCGGACATTACATAACTTTTGGTACCTCTTTTGAACTATGTTATGAGTGCATGACCGCTATTTGACAACGGCCGTATATCGTTGTTTGGGGAGAAATTTCCCTGCTGTATCAATCCATAAGGGCCCGAAAAACGCGTTCTTAACG
>JBMOKS010000377.1:0-11886 GCA_049324355.1 Bacteroidota bacterium | reverse complement strand
GTTGGTCATAGGAGTTGGCCATCAACAAAACATTTATGAGAAAAACCAGAAGAAATACTCCCGAGGCGTTTAGCCCGGAAAATCCATTGAATACTTCTCCTGTTATCGATCCAAGTCAACGAGACCTCGATCATTTGCAAGAAGATGTCAGCGTTGAAGACGTCTATTCGCCCCAAAATGACAAAAACAAGAAAAATAAGGAGCACGAGAGAAACGATGCACAAGAGGGAGACGAGGGCAACGAGGGACACAAGGGGCACGAGGAACACGAAGGACATAAGGGCGAGGGCGAAGACAAGCCAGGGGAACCTAATCAACCCGTGAAACCCGGCGAGCCTGAAAAGAATCCCGATCCTAAACCTAAACGTGTTGGACCGCCTGACATTGTGATGGGTTCGGAAGAATCACTAATCTAAAAATATAATTCATGGAAGACGATAAGAATAAACAACAGCCCGGCAAGTCAAAGATCGAGGAGCCGTATGACCCACAGCGAGCCCCTAATCCGCCGCAGATCATAGATCCTAGCTTGCCCGACCAACGGAGCAGAAGCAAGGATCACAAAAAAAACAAGCGCAAAGAAAACGAAGGTCCTCCCAAAAAGACGGAGCCCGTAAACGAGAAAAAAATGGGTGAATCGCCAACTGAGATCGATGATGAAACGACGATCTAGATTGTCATAAAAAAAGCCACTCATTTTGAAGTGGCTTTTCTTTTTTTGTACCGTTACCGATCATTTCCCTTTCTTTTTTGCATCGGGTGGCGGAGGACACAGAACTCCGAGATCTGACAACATTTTAAACTGATCGTACACACCCCAATGCTCGGTCATCTTCAAGTCACTATCAAATTTAACGATATCGACAAAGTCGGAAGTCCAGGCTTTGTTGGTAGGTGGCATACCCATCATCGAGCCGGTATTAGTGCCCGATGTCGTTCCGTAAACCATGAGCATGTCGCCGTCGGCAGCCATCATTTTGATTTCGGATTTCAAGTCGGGTGAACCAGTGCGTAAGAACTTGACCAGTTCTTTTAAGCCGGCCGGCCCCTTGGGCAGGTGCATAGAAGTATCTTCAGAGTGATCTACCGCGTCAGCGGTGAGCAGCGTATCAATAGCATCAGTGTTACCCGTGTTGAAACAGTCATTCAACGCGTTAAACCTTGCTTTCATTTCTGCATCGTTGTTTTTTACTTCTGCTTTTTCTTCGGGCTTGGGGCCACAAGCATAAAATAAACCGGCAGCTAAAACTGCCATCGCGAAAAACATAAGTTTTCTCATAGGTTGATTGGTTTTAGGGTCTATGAAATAAGCGAATTGTCAGTACAATTTCAACCCTGAACACGTTTATAGCGTCAGAATTTCATCCCACACCGTTCTTAAAACCGGTATCCCCATTGCGGAATTTTCCTTTCGGGTCAGGAGTACGCGTTCACCAGGATACTGTATCTTCTTGTAACCACTTTCAGTTCGTGACCGATGATAGTCGTCAATGATGTTATCTATAAGGACTGGAATGGACTTAAAATTCTGCAACTTCGATAAATCGAGTGCGATAAAAACCTGCGACAGATTATATTCTGTTCTCTGAGCGGTGATCGCCGCAGTGGAGAGTCCACCCGATAGTGCCGCAGCCAAAATATCGAGCAACAAAGACAACCCCGCACCTTTCCAGTAGCCCACGGGCAATGTACGTTTGGATTGTTGAATCGCTGTTGGATCGTCGGTAAGCCGGCCATCTTCGGTATACCCTCCCGGTACGGGAAGTTTTTCATTCTTCATTGCATACAACTCCATCGCCCCGTATGAATACTGCGACATGGCCATGTCCAGAACAATGGCTTCACTACGATAGGGAATACCAATTACCATTGGGTTATTTCCAAGCTTGCTATCCACCGCTCCCCATGCCGGCATGTTGGCAATAGTGTTGGTCCATCCTATAAATACAAAGCCTGCTTTTGCTGCACGCCACCCATAAGTGCCTCCACGCAACCAATGATTGGTATTAGCAAGCGCCACACAACCCAGCCCCTGCTCAGAGGCTATTTCCAGGGCGCGGTCCGTACAGATCAAGGCATTAACCGGGCCCGCTCCAGATTGACCATCCCACTGTTCGATGTTGCCGGCACTGTTTTTCCTCACCGCCCTCGTTTGTGGCTTTACGTAGCCGTCACGCACATATTGAACGAATCGTGGAAACCGATTTACACCGTGAGTGTACACACCATCGATACTGCTTTCTGTAAAGACACGCGAACATGTGTCGGCATCCTTGTGGCTAAAACCACATCGAAGCAAGACCTCGAAAAAGATGACATTCATTTCTTCGGGCGGTATCCGAAGCCATGTTGGAGACAACTCAGTTTGCATAGCAGATTAATATAAGACGAAAGATAGTAAACATGACAACAGCGATCGAAGGCTGGCACGTGACTAAAACGTTTACTATTGCCGGGTCTGCAGGGCAAGTTTGACGCCCAATGTTATGAATAAAATTCCGGCAAGGCGGTCCAGCCAGCGTTTCATAAAATAGTTTTGCCTGATCTTACGCGCCAGCATCGACGAAAAGAAAGCCAGCATCAAACACCACAGCGTGCCGGTGGTGATAAATGTAAAGCCCAATATCAGAAAGGGCACAGGGTTATTGGCCTCACCGGACTCCACAAACTGCGGTAGAAATGCGAGAAAGAACAGCGCCACCTTGGGGTTAAGCACATTGGTGATAATTCCTGAAAGGAATATTTTCTGAAAACTGGTCTGCCGGGTTTGCGTGTCCAGCTCAAATGCTGCCATTGCCGGATTGCTAAGGATCATTCGAATTCCCAGGTAAAACAGATATAAGGCTCCCGCATATTTTACCACAGCAAACGCTGTTTGAGACTGGGCAATGATCATCGACAAACCAAAGGCCGCAAGCATGGTGTGAATGAGGCAACCCACCGAAATTCCCAACGCTGAATATATTCCAGCCTTTCTTCCCTGCGAGACACTCCTTCCTAAAATATATAGCGTGTCAGCACCGGGAGTAAGATTGAGAATAATACCGGCAACGATAAAAGCTGTAAAGTTGGTTATGCCGAACATAGGCAGTGTTCCTCGTTCTTTAGTACGAAGTTCCTGTGTCGAAGTTAGAATTTTCCTTTGAAGCACCCTAACCTGACACAAAGAACCTAGAACAGGGAACATTGGGAATATTGAACTAAAGCGCTTCGCGATCTCCGTCGTCGTTGATGCGGAAGAATCTTCCGTTTTCGATCAGCAAAGCTTGTGAACTGACGTCAGGAAAATACCTTCCCCATTGCTCTTGCGGGTGTTGCACATCGATGCCGATAACACGTCCATCATACAGTGTTCTAACACGGCTTTGAATAGTATGGCCCACGATGATCTGTTTTCCGTTAAAATGATCAAGCAGGCTGTCGATTGCCAAATCAGACAGATCATCTTCGAAAAAGCCACGGTACCAAAAGGGGCTCTTTTCGTACGATAAAACCAGTTCTGATTCCTTACGACGGGAACCTTGTGCCGGGTAGTAGACTCTATCATACCCCGCCCTGGCTACACGATTGATGCTGTCGATGCTCAAACCGGAAGTTGAAAAGTCGGGATGCAAGCCGCCATGGGTGAAAATATAATCGCCGATCTTTTCGATCACGTTTTTCGAATGCATCCATCGACCGAGGAATGTATGCTGACTATCGTAAAGCTGAAATTGCCGCAAGCCCAGCATCGATGAAACATAGCTATACTTGCCGGCAGCATAGTGATGATCGCCCTGCATGTTCATGATCTCGTGATTACCCAAAATATAATGCACCTTTCCACCAGCCTTCTCAGCCTGCAGCTCGAGACGGTAAATGAGATACAACACCTGTGTGACGAAATAACCGCGATCTACAAAATCTCCCAATAACACAAGATGCCCATGACCAAAGATCCAGTTCAGCTGCGCATCAGCCACTTTGGCATTGATTAACAGATTGCGAAAAGATCGATAGCCACCTTCTATATCAGAAATAGCCAAAATTCGTCCGGGTGCATGGTAAAGTCCTGGCTCCGGACTAAAATTTCTTCTGGGGTCGATGTCTACCGTGAAGGATGAACTGTCGCCATAGTAAAATACGTCTGCAGTCAAAGCGCTTGTTTTCTTTTCCTGCTTCACAGCGTATCCGTTTTTTTCTGTGCCCTGCACGTAGTTCACCGTTACGGCGGAATCTTGTTGATACAAAATATAAGGCCCCTCCCGGTCCAAGTTCTCGCTGTTCACCGCATAGTTTCGATTGAACTTTACACTGTTGCCCATGTATAACAATACCGCAACACCGATAAGAAGGAGCGCGAGAATGGTTAATGAAATGTGTTTGAGGTAACGAAGGATTTTAGTTTTCATTCATAAGAGTTTAGAAGCCCGCAACTATGCAAAGTACCTTCCAAACTTCCGATTGGGAACAAGCCACTGATAATCATTACCGTGAAAACAACACCAGGCTTTGGGTTGTTCGGAAGTGTACAATGCTGTGTACAGTTTTGTAAACGGAGTTGAGGAGGAGGAATGATCTGCGGGAGAAATTCCCGCAGATCGCCAGTAGTACGCTGATATAATTTCCTACAGTGTTTCCTTCAGCCATTTAAAAAATTCACGTTGCCACACCAGCGCATTTTGGGGATGCAGCACCCAGTGGTTTTCGTCGGGCAGGTAGAGCAATTTACTTTTGATACCGCGAAGCTGCGCGGCTTGAAAGGCTTCGAATGATTGGCCGTCAGGCACTCGGTAGTCTTTTCCCCCTTGCACGATCAAGATCGGTGTATTCCAGTTTTCCACTTTTCCGCTCGGATCGAACTCAGCATAAGTTTTCTGGGCTGCAGTATTATTCTTATCCCAATATGGACCGCCAAAATCCCAGTTTACAAACCACATCTCTTCTGTAGTACCATACATACTTTTCAAATTGAACACACCATCGTGGGCAATAAACGTTTTGAAACGGTTGTTATGAATGCCGGCGAGGTAAAACACTGAATATCCGCCATAGCTTGCTCCAACACATCCTAACCTGGACTTATCTACGAATCTCTCCTTCGACATCTCGTCGATAGCCGTGAGGTAATCTTTCATCACTTGCCCACCCCAATCTTTACTGATCTGCTCATTCCAGGCTACACCGAAGCCCTGCATACCTCGGCGGTCGGGCGCAACAACGATATAACCATTGGCCGCCATCAACTGGAAATTCCAACGATACGAATAGAATTGTGTCAGCGGCGACTGCGGGCCGCCCTGGCAGTACAACAAAGTCGGATACGTTTTATTTGGGTCAAAATCCGGTGGGTAAATGATCCACGATAACAATTGTTTTCCGTCGGTAGCAGGGAAAAATCTTTTTTCGATTTTGCTCAGCTTAAGTTTCGACAGCACACCGTCGTTGACATGGGTGAGTTGCTGCATCTGGCCGTTAGTCATATTCACTGCATAAAGTTCTGCCGGGTGATTCATGTCGGTCCGTGAAACGACCAGCGTGGTTCCGGAGAGTCCGATCAGCGCATTGATATCAAAATCTCCCTGTGTAAGCTGTTTTACCACCGGCATCTTCTTCGTATTACCGGGGTAATCTACTTCAAACAATTGTACGGTACCTCCGACCGGAGCATTGAAGAAAATTTTTCTGCCGTCATGATTCCATAGAAAGCTGTTGACAGTGCCGTCCCACTGTTGAGTCAGGTTCATGGTAACATTTCCCGTGCGGACAATAATATCATTCTTATCTGCTTCATATCCGTCGCGTTTCATACTCAGCCATGCCAAGGAACCCTGAGACGAATATTTCGGGCTAACATCATAACCCATCATCCCCTCGGTAAGATTGGTAGTTTTACCGGTTGCCACTTCGTAGGCGTAGATATCTGTATTCGTGCTCAACGCATAGTCAGTGCCGGCTTTCTTTTTCGTTACGTACACCAGGTTTTTGCTATCCGGACTCCAGGTGTAATCGTCATCGCCGCCAAACGGTTTTTGCGGGCTGTCATGCGGTTCGTCTTTCATCAGGTCTTTGCCTTCCCCTGGCTTTCCATCGACAACAGGATGTACAAATAAGTGGTTGAACGAACCATCTTCCCACTCGTCCCAATGCCGGTAGTTCAAACTTTCATAAACCTGGGCATTCGATTTTTGCAGATCCGGATAAAGATCTTTTCCTGTTATTTTCATCACTTTCACTTCCTGCACGGTTACTTTGGATTTACCGTCCGGCGAGAGTCCAATTTCTCTTAATATTTCTTTGGGGCTGGGAACTTCCTGCGGTGTGCCGCCTGCCAAGGGTAAGGCGAAAAATTTTCCGCTGCTGCGATCTTCACTAAGATTATAAGTTGTGACGCGGTATACAACCGACTTACCATCTTGCGAAAGGCCCAGACCGCTTACCCTACCCAATTGCCACAGCAGCTCAGGCGTCATTCGATCTTGTGCCGACGCATGAGCAAAACAAATAGTTGCCCAAAAGAGAAGTAGTAGCTTTTTCATAGTTAATGTTTAGGAGCGTTGAAGGTAAGAAAAAAATAATCGATGCTGGATACTGGATGTGCCGATTAGTACTTCCCAACGCCATTACTCAACTTGATGCCGGTATTTTCTGTTTAGCGATCGTAGGGTTTGATGTTCGGAATCCATCGCGGGACATGGGCTTTATAATGCCTGTACGAGTCACCAAAACGGGCTTCAAGACTAGGCTCTTCGTAAACCACAAAGTAAAGAGTATTGATCAATAAAAACGCACCAGCCCAAACCAGGATGCCTGTAGAATTAAGAAAAAGAGACTCACCCGTCAACATAAAAAGCACACCGGTGATCATTGGATTACGACAATACCGGTAGGGTCCGGATACTATCAGTTTTTGTGTTGGTGTCCATGGAGCCAGGGTTCCCTCTCCTTTTTTACGGAAAAGAGAAACGGCATAAATAAATAGTGACATTCCAAAAACAAACAATATCGCACCGGTAATCTTTGTCATCAAATTGTCCAATATGAGTTTGGTATTGTTTTGATAAATAAAATAGGGAACAACAACAGTTACGGTGAAGGGTAAAATGAGTATATCACGGACATGTTTCCAAAGCGGAGGCCGGTTCATTTCCTTATTTTTTGGCTAAAGCTTGACGACAAGTTTTATCTGTTGTTGATATCCATCGCCTTGTAGTCTGAGCAAAAACACTCCCGATCGAAGGTTTGAAACATCAATATCTTTTCCATGGCGTAGTTCACTCGGCAAGAGTTCACCCTGCTGGGCGACCTGGCCTGTAACGGAAATGATCGTGTATTGAACGGGAGACGGGAGTCTGCCCACCAGGCGAATTTTATCGAATGCCGGATTTGGAAATGCTTTCACACCTTCCGGATATTCTTCTAGCGACGTCACAGAAAATGTCACTGGCTCAGATAGCGTACTGCAACCGTTGTCTGTGACGCGCACCTGGTAGTCGCCCGATGCGAGGGGCAGGAAAGTGGCCGCGGTGGCACCAGCGATCTCAATGCCATTGAGCAACCACTGGTTTCCTTCGGGCGCATCTGACACAAGCGTGTTATTTTCTTCTGTAATCATCGGAACAGCAGGCGCCGTGGTGAATTTTAAAACAAATCTATCTCTTGCCTTCGACGCAGGCTCACCCGTAACCTGAAAGCTGTAAGGATTGCCGGCCTGTAGACGTGTCTCTGAATTCGTGAAAGTATCTTGAAGATAAACCCTGATGTTACTGTTTTCAAAAATTGCACCTTTTGCAGTGAGCATGTACGAACCTGTTGAAGCAACGTCCAACAGCAGGTCTACCTGCTTGTCGCAAAAAACGTCGTTAACATTATTAATAGCGAGAGAAATCTCATCGGCGGAGAAGGTGGAGATATTAAAATAACCGTTCTTCTGTTTCACGGCGTCGACCAGTTGATCGAAATTATCGTCTCCACCTTTCCTGAATTTGATATAAGTTCTATCGACCAGGCCGCTGTATTTAAGTTCGAGCATCATTGTGCTGGCACTTTGCTCTTGCTTGCGGAAAAAAGTTCCGGAGACAGTTTTGCCGGTCTCCTGCAAAACAAGGCTTGGCGTGTCGCTGGTAGAGCGTACCCAGAAGGATTGTCCTTGGGCTATAAATCCTGAGAACTCTTCATCACCGGTCTCACCATCCCACACCAGGTAGCGCCCACCTTCAATACTATTGTCGCGGACGTACGCTGTGGCATTGATACCTGACATGGTCCATCCCGCTCCACCCCACGCTATGGGAGATGCATAAGGATTACCAACCAGGTTCCATCCGTCGTTGACATTGCCAGGATTCGGATCTGGCGTGATCGAGTAGTTAAAATTACCCTGGTGAATGTCGCCCTTAACAATCACTTTGGTATCCAATGTACTTTGGCGAATAAAAACAGAATACCCCCTGCCGATGGTCAACAGTTCAGTATTAGAAGCCTGCGGAAACGCTGTCCAACCTGAAGGTTCAACATATCTGAACATAGAAGGATTAGTAGACATGCCTGGGCCCGTCGACGTTCCCGTAAAATTCCCCGTTATCGGGATATAATCTTGTAGTTCGCTTACCGGCACGGCCACCGGAAAGCTCATATAACGATAAAATCTTCCGGCAGGAATAAACCGTTGTACCATTACTGCCCCATTAATAACGCCGCCACCTTCAATTGGCGCAATGCGCGCCGTCTTAGCCGCTGTTGATACCAGAGACACAAAACCGTTGGCGTTGAGGGTCCCGCCCATGCTCCGCAAATTATCAGTTATATAGACCGTATCCTGGATAAATAGCTCTCCACTTCCGTCGAGATCGATGGTAATTGAGTCTAAGGTATCCTGGGCAGCGACAGGATAAAGGTAAGAATGCTGCGCGCTTTGTGAGATCACAGACAATGTACCCTCTGAAAAACCAAGCTGTCCTGTTTGGTTGCCGCTGTTGATACCGCCCTGACCGACGATAGAAAGATTATGACCGCCGATAAACAGCCGTGCATTTTCATGAATAGTAAGACCGCCGCCGGCAGAAGAACCCAGCACCAGCGAAGTTTGCACACCATCCAACTCGGCGATGGTGCTGGCCGTGACAATGAGTTCGTAAAATTCCGCGTGGGGTGTTAAAAAATTCAGGACTTGAGGAGCACCACTTTCCAGCGATACGGTGAACAGTGATGCTGGCACAAAATTGTCGTCTTCTTGTAAGGTAAGATTTCCATACAAGGCAATAGTACTGGCTTGCGATGCCGCTCCATTGACGGTGACGTCATTCTCAATCGTGAGGTTTCCGCTCACGGTGGTGACGCCCGAGGGTAACACTTTAGTGCTGCCCGCTCCCTTTAAAAATACATTTCCATATTGCGCCAATGGTATATCGGTGGCCGCACCATTAAAATTGACTATCGTATTGATACCCATGATCCCAAAGGTGAGCGAATGATTGGCGTTGACATGGATCGTTGCATTACCCTCACTATTGATCGTACCGTTGAAAGCAGCGTTGATCGTGAGCAGACCGTTGTTCCGCATCCAGAATTCAGACGCGTTTCCGCTAATGGTAAGCGGATTATTCATGACTACATTTCGTGTGACATTAAATATCTGATTGTTGGCAGAAAAGGATGCTGGCGAAGTTCCTGTCCCGTCAAGATTGGTTCCCCATGACGCCAACACGCTGATATCCTGATCCTGTTTGGCATAATAATTCGTTGTGGTCTGAGATTCGTTTGTGACGGTCACCGTAAAACATTGGGTGACGCCTGGATTTCCACGAGACGCACTTTGATCGTAAGGCGTAGCGCAAATGGTGTAGGTTCCGGGAACCATGATCCACTCCGGGCTCGGTGAGCTTTGATTGATGATCAGATAAGGTCCGGGAATATTTTCAGTTTGTGTGCCATGGTCACTGTTCGTCCATACCATCACACTTTTCAAAGCAGTACCACCCGCGGTGGCGCGAACATTGAATTGATTGGTCCCTAACGTCACCGTATTGATCACATAACCTTCCGAAAGCGCACCAATATCTGCGTTGGTGCTGCCATTGATCAATGTCAGGTCTGTCACGATCGGCTGCGTGGCCGTGACACTTGACAAAACATCAAGCTTTACTCTGTCGGTACTCACCGTTCCGTCATTGTCAGTTACGCTCAAATCAAATTCAAATGTTCCGGCAGAGAGGCCATCCAATTTCAAGATCTTGGTATTGGTTCCCGACAGCGTTAAAGACGCGCCACTGACTTGTGTCCATGCTACATTGGTGATGGTTCCATCGGAATCGAAATATTCACCATGCAGTGTAAACGATTCGCTTCGTAGCATGATCTTCAGGTCGAGGCCGGCAAAAACATAGGGCGATTTATTAGAAGCATCGTTCTTGGTAAACTTCAGAAACCAATTGTATATATCGTAACCATGAGCCAGGTTATAAACTTCACTCCATCCCTCGTGCCTTTGTGCGTGTAGCAGATTGAGTTTGGGTACAAAAGCGGCTCCCGGACATTCGGTGATGGCATTCACCATGTCAATCGACAGCGCTGGCGGAACGAGGCCATCGGAGCCTCCGTGAAAAACCCATGCGGGTACGTCGGTTAATAAGCAGGCTTGGGTAGTATCTGTTACTCCCGAAATTGGCACAATGGCTGCTATTTTTTCCGGGTAAGTAGCCGCATAAGTCCATACGCCGGCCCCGCCAAGACTCAAACCCGTAAGATAAACACGATCGTCGTCCACACTCCAATTCGCTTTCACATATTCTATCACTTCATCGACCATCTCCGGAGGCCACACCTGGTCTCGTGAGTCAGGTACCGAAAGATCGCGTTTTAATTGGGGCGACAATACGATGAAGGGGCGAGACCCAGGCCAGCGATTCTTATTAATAAGCCAGGCGGGCGTCTCGTCACGGCCGGTGACCAGCAGATTGTAGTCATCGCCAATACTGCCTTGTCCATGAAGTGTCACCAGCAAAGGGTAAGTGTTTGACGGCGTATATCCAGCAGGGGTGTAAAGCAAGAATTTAGTTCCAGCCGTGCTCACTTGCTGGGTTTGTTGACCGTATAAAGATTGAATGATGAAGGTAAAAACCAAAAGCAATGATCTGCTACTGACCTTGAACTGTTTGTAAAGACCGTGGAAGTTTACTGTGAGGCGCATACTTTTCCAAGACTAAAAAATCATACCTCAACCTATAGACTTTAGAAAGGTACTGCCAATATCCCCGAGTTACAACAGTTACCAGGTAGGAGCGCAAAAAAACTCTTTGGTCTTTATCCCCAGCGAAATATCAATTCACTGACGACGAATTTATTTCTTTAATGGTCGTGCAATCCACCATTCATTGCCGTGAAGATCTATAAATCCACCTGACCTGTTGCCGTAAGGCTGATCGGTTGGCTCCATCACAGCCGTCGCTCCGACTTTCAGCGCGCGGGCATAAACTACATCCGGGTCATCAACGTATACATAGTTCATACTTTGGCGAGCAGGAAATTGTTTGCTTGCACGGCCCATCATGATCACTGTATGGCCCACCCACACTTCGCCATGACCTATGAATCCGTCGGCTTGCTGATGTGTTTCTTTTTCCCGCAGCCGGGCCTGGAAAACATGCTGCATAAACTCGATCTGCTTTTCAACGCTTTTTACCATCAGGTAAGGACACACCATAGAGACGCCTGTGTTTGTTCCGTTTTTTGTTGCTGATTCTTTCATCATATTTAAGATTTGTCACAAAGGTAAACCTGTCCACCTGTTCGAAATTGGACAAATACGACATACCTGAAAACTTTGACCCTACCAACCATAGTAGTATTTTTCCTGATGAATATTTTTATTGCGCCGGATAAATTTAAAGGATCACTTACCTCCCGGGA
>JBMOKS010000376.1:0-15095 GCA_049324355.1 Bacteroidota bacterium | reverse complement strand
ATTACTAAATTAGCATCCTACATATATGAATTGATTTTAGCTTGGTTTGGAAAATCCTTAAAATCCCAAAAGGCAAGACAGCAAATGATCATAAGTTGATCAGGGCTATACAGAACATTGCAGGACTCACTCCCTCCAATCTGGCATTATATCGCCTCGCCACCGTTCACAGTTCTATTGCGAAAGAAAATGAACAAGGTGTAAAAGAATCCAATGAACGACTGGAATACCTCGGCGACGCTATACTGGGCGCTGCAGTCGCAGATTATCTGTTTAAAAAATTTCCTTTCAAGCCAGAAGGCTTTTTAACCGAGATCCGGTCGAGGATCGTTAACCGTGAAGCATTAAATCAGCTGGCAAAAAAAATCGGCATCGCCAATATTGTACAGTTCGACCACAAAAACGCTCATTTGCAGCAGGTTATATTGGGCAACACGCTCGAAGCAATAGTGGGCGCCATCTACCTCGACAAGGGTTATCTTCGCACCCGGAAATTTGTAGTCGACAAACTCATTAATCCTAATTACGATCTTGATGAACTGGTGAATTCCAATTCCAATTTCAAAAGTAAAATCATTGAGTGGGCCCAACGCGAAGGCAAGGAAGTACGTTTTGAGATTGTAAATGTTAAGAAAGCCAAGAACCACAAGGAATTCACTGCCCAAGTTCTCGTCGATAACGATGCAATGGGAACCGGCTATGGCAATAGCAAGAAAAAAGCAGAACAAGATGCCGCGTTGAAAACGTGTGAGATGTTGAATTTGATGGCCAATTGAATATCGAACAAGGAATGTCGCATATCGAATTTCGAAGTTTTGTTGTTGAATTTAGGAGTGAACTCAACCAAACAACTTAACTGAGCCTTCGTCGGAAGAAAGGGAATCTTGAACAAGGAACAAGGAATATCGAATTTCGAAGTTTTGTTGTTGAATTTAGGAGTGAACTCAACCAAACAACCTAACTGAGCCTTCGTAGGAAGAAAGGGAATATTGAACAAGGAACAAGGAATATCGAATTTCGAAGTTTTGTTGTTGAATCTACGAACATGCGCTACCAACACGCACCTTTATGAAAGTAATGAACCTTGAATTTTGCTCCCTCATTCAAAAATAATGTTTGAACTAAAAATGATCAAATGAAATTTGATTTGGAAGAAAGGCTTGTTAATTACTCTATTCTAATTCTTGAAATCGTTGATTTGCTTCCTACCGATCGAGGAGGCGGTCATTTGGCCGCTCAATTGGTTCGCTCGGGAACGGCGCCGGCTCTCCAATATGGTGAGGCACAAAGCGCAGAATCTAGAAGGGACTTCATTCATAAGATGAAAATCGCAGCAAAAGAACTCAGGGAATCATTCATTTGTTTGAAAATCATCAACAAAAAAGGTTACCTGGACAATAAAGAGTCGCTCGGGAGATCCCTAAAGGAAAGCAACGAACTGATTTCAATATTTGTTAAAAGTATTGAAACAGCGAGAAAGAATTTAAAGCTGGAGGAATAGGATAAGCAATTCCTTCTAAATTCCTTTTTCGGTGTTCCTTGTTCAATATTCAAATTCAAGTCACTTAAATTGAAACGCTAAGAGATGACCAAAATAGCGGGTGCCACCGTCAACCAAATCCCGCTGGATTGGACCAACAATACCAGCAACATTATTGAGGCTATTGAAGAAGCTAAACGGCAGCAAGTGAAGATACTATGCTTCCCCGAGCTTTGTATTACGGGTTATGGCTGCGAGGATATGTTTCTCAGCGAGTGGCTTCCCGAGCGGGCATTGAAAGAATTAGACGCCATCGCTCCGCGCTGCGAGAACATCACCGTCATGGTCGGCCTCCCCGTACGCATCAACCATACGCCTTACAACGGAGTGGCCGTGATAAGTCATCAGAAGATTTTAGGCATTACCCTCAAACAAAATCTCGCCAAGGATGGCGTGCACTACGAGCCGCGCTGGTTTGAAGAATGGCCCGCTAACGATACAACCACTATCCACACGACAATGGGTCACAGCATACAAGTCGGAGACCTCATCTATGATGTGGAAGGCATACGATTCGGCTTCGAGATCTGCGAGGACGCCTGGCGTAAAACTAACCGTCCCGGATACCGGCTCTGTGAGCGTGGTGTTGATCTGATCATGAATCCGAGCGCCAGCCATTTCGCTATGGGCAAAAGCGAACTGCGTGAACACGAAGTGGTGATCGAAGGCTCAGGAAAGTTCCAGTGCGTTTATCTATTTGTCAACTTACTCGGAAACGAAGCGGGCCGCATGATCTACGATGGCGACATCATCATTGGACAACTCGGCAGACTGGTCGCAATCAACAAAAGATTATCATTCAAAAATTTCAACCTTGTAGCTTGTGATGTCGATTTTAAAGATCCTGCCCGCACGATACCCCTTCCGTCGGCAGACAACAAAGCTGAGAATGAAGAACTGGCTCGCGCGGTGTCTTTGGCATTTTACGATTATCTCAGGAAGAGTAAGTCGGGTGGATTTGTATTATCTCTTAGCGGCGGAGCCGACTCCAGTATCTGCGCGGTACTTGTCGCTGAAATGGTGAAGCGTGCCGCTGCCGAGTTAGGATGGGCACATTTCTGCAAGTCTTTGGGCTTGGATGAAACGGAGATTGGTGGCGACTGGAAAAAAGCTGTCAACAAATTATTGACCTGCGCCTATCAGGGCACGCGTAATTCTTCAGTCGAAACCCTTCATTCTGCCCGTACGCTGGCGGAGTCAATCGGTGCCGTATTTCACGAGTGGAAAATCGATGATGAAGTAAATTCATATGCGGCTAAAATAGAAACCGTTGTCGGCCGGAAGTTGTCATGGGAGAAAGACGACATAGCTCTACAAAACATTCAGGCCCGCGCACGGTCTCCCATCATTTGGATGCTGGCCAATATCAAAAGAGCCGTGTTGCTCACTACATCTAATCGGAGCGAAGGCAACGTTGGGTACGCCACCATGGACGGCGATACCAGCGGCAGCCTTGCACCCATTGCAGGGTTAAGTAAAATTTTCATTCTGCAATGGCTGAGGTGGGCCGAAAAAGAATTGGCGCATCATGGTCTGCATGCCGTCAACAACCTACAGCCCACAGCCGAGCTTCGCCCACACGAGCGCCATCAAACAGACGAAGCCGACCTCATGCCTTATGCGATACTGGCTGACATTGAAACACATGCTATTTTAAACCGCAAATCGCCGTCGCAGGTCTTCCATGCCATGAAAAATGATCATGACCATGGTCAGCTTAAAAATTACATTAAAAAATTCTTCCGGCTTTGGGCTGCCAACCAATGGAAAAGAGAGCGCCTGGCTCCATCCTTTCACCTCGACGACCTCAACGTAGATCCAAGAACTTGGTGCAGGTTTCCAATCCTTTCGTCCGCCTTCAAGGAAGAGTTGGATTCCCTTTAGGTTCCAGGTTCCGGGTTTAAAAAGTTCGAAGTTTACAAATACAAGAACCAAGAAACGTCAACGTTAAACCGGGAACCATGAACTTCGAACAAAGAACCATGAACATTTACGAGAAATGTCAATTTAACTATATTTGCCCCTTATGGCTATACTGAGTTATATCATTTGGAACGGAAGTCCCGAGATATTTGCTGTGGGAACGTTCGCTCTTCGTTGGTACGGTTTATTCTTCGCGCTGGGTTTTCTAATAAGCCAGCAGATCCTCTATCACATGTATAAGAAAGAGGGCAAACCCCAGAAAGATGTCGACACGCTTACCATTTATATGGTGGTGGCAACGATCATCGGCGCCCGCCTTGGGCACGTGATCTTCTACCAGCCCGAGATCATTTGGGAAGATCCTCTGGGAATTTTTCTTCCTTTCGAATTCAGCCCGTTTCGCTTCACCGGACTCCAGGGCTTGGCTAGCCACGGTGGCGCGATAGGTATCCTGTTTGCCCTTTGGTTATACAGTCGTAAAAAGAAGCCCGGACAGTCCTATTTCCAGGTATTAGACAGGATTGTGATTTTGGTAGCTTTAACGGGTGCGTTGATCCGTTTAGGAAATTACTTCAACTCAGAGATCATCGGAAAACCTACAGAGCAGGGTATTGTGTTTGTAAGCCGTCTGACCGAGGTGTTAAAAGACAAAACTATCGATGGTAAAAAGGTAATCGAATCAGTTGAATATAAAGGAAATGACTCTATACCTACAGGAACTAACGGACGCATTCCGCTGTCTATCTATGTGTTCTTTCACCCTGGCGTCGAAGAAACTCAGGCGCGCAACCTGATCGAATACGGCGTAAAAGACTTGCTGGCCAACCGACTTTATGAGTACTTTGATGAGGGCACCGAACCGCTGAATTATGAGCTGGCACCACAGAAAAATGGAAACCTGGCGGCCCGGATCTCAACTTTTGGCATCGCCAGACACCCGGCACAGCTCTATGAATCATTTTCATGCGTGCTTCTGTTTATCGGGTTATTGCTGATCTGGACGAAGTATAAAGAAAAACTACCGGCCGGACGCCTTTTTGGGATATTCCTGATCGCATGCTTTGGTTTGCGCTTCGTTTTCGAGTTCCTGAAAGAAAACCAGGTTTCGTTTGAAGACGATCTTCCAATCAATATGGGGCAGATTCTGAGTATTCCCCTGGTGATTGCGGGTATTTTCGTGTTGATCTACTCCTATCGGGAAAATAACAAACAAAATTCTTAACATTAAACTTTGTTTGTCAGGTGCGAGTCTTAGTGATAAGGGATGTTGGCGATTATTTTCAGCATTTTCAGCGTGTTTTCGTCCAATGGTTTGGAAGCCAGACCATACTCAACCCTCTTGTCCGACTCAGTTAAGCGCCCCAATAAACGTCATCTAGTCCACGATTCTACCGGAACTTTTGTACAGGTAAACCGGATCTTCATCATCGGAAACCGCCTAACCCGCGACGGCATCATATTGCGTGAGTTGTCGGTAAAACAAGGCGATGTCGTTCACAGCGACGACCTCCCCGCCATTCTCGAGATCTGCAAGAAAAGACTGATCAACACCAGGCTTTTTAATACCGTCGATATCCGTACGCTTGAACTTGAACCTCAGAAGATCGATCTGCTGGTCGATCTTAATGAAAGGTGGTATACCTTCCCTTCGTTAATATTCGAACTCTCGGATCGAAATTTCAACGAGTGGTGGCAGACATACAACCACGACTTCAGACGTGTGAATTATGGACTGCGACTTTTTCAATACAACATGCGCGGCCGCAACGAAACGCTGCGGTTTGTGGCCCAGTTTGGATTTGTGAGAAGATTTGAACTGGCCTATAAATTTCCGTATATCGACAAAAAACAAAAGCAAGGCCTGGTGATCGAGATGGATTTTTCGGAAACAAAAAACCTTCCTTTCCGAACGCTCGACCATAAACTGGAATTCGCCAAATCGCAGGATATTTTACGCGTGACAAAAGGTATCGGCTTATCCTATACGTATCGCAATTCGTTTTATGAGTCACATGCTGTGAAAGCCGAATACCGGAACAATTCCATTTCAGATACCGTTGCCACACTTAACCCCAACTACTTAGGACAAGAACACACCAAACAGGAATACGCCGCCCTGACATATCAATTCATTTCCGATCACCGCGATTATGTTGGTTATCCGTTGCGGGGTTATTATCTCGCTGCTAACGCCATCAAATCAGGACTAAGCGCCGGCGACGACCTCGACAGGCTCGAAAGCAATCTCACGTTCGCGCGCTTCTTCGATCTGAAGAAAGGTTTTTACCTTTCCAACAATATTGTAGGATATTGGAGTAACCGCAAGAACCTTCCCTACTACAATTACGGCGCCATGGGTTACAAGAGGAATTTCATCCGTGGTTATGAAATCTACGTGATTGAAGGGCCACGTTATTTCTTCAACAAGACCACGTTTAAAAAGAGAATATTTTCTCGAACCTACCATTGGCGAGCCATGCCTATTCCTCAGTTCAGGCACATTCCGCTTTCGTTGTACCTGAAGGGGTATGCCGATTTCGGATACGTAAAAAACTATCCCGACTACACGCTTAACATGAGGCTCAGCGACAAATGGATCTCAGGTTTTGGTGCCGGCATCGACATTGTTGGATCATACGATGCCGTGATCCGTTTTGAATATACTTTCAACGCCGAAGGCGAGCGCGGATTCTTCATTCACATCAAAAAAGAATTCTGATTCTTCGAAACTGCAGGAGAAATACAGTACTACTCACTATTCTTGGTGTAAAAAAACTCCTTTGAAAGAATCGATCCTCTTAACGATTCAACTCTTTGTATTGCTGTTGGCAAATGCCCAAAGCGCTTCTACATTGATAGGCGCCCGTGCCAATGGATTGGGCTATGCTTCCACTTGTATAGAAGATGCATGGTCGGTATTTAACAATCCCGGTGGGCTTGTACAGGTAGAGCATACCACGGCGTCGGTCTCGTTAGATCTACATCCGTGGTTTAAATCATTCAACCGGATTGCCGCCATGGCAGCGTTACCTTTGGCTCGGGGTGTTGGCGCATTGGGAACATACAAGTTTGGCGACGATCTATACAACGAAACAATTCTATCAGGAGTTTACAGCAGCACCTTCGGGTTGGCATCGCTCGGACTTAAGTTGAACTACATTCAATATCATGCCTCCGACTTTGGTACACGTGCAGTGGTGACCCTGAGTTTTGGCGGAATCGCCAGACTCACCAACAAACTATCAGTCGGCGCTCACATCAGCAACATCAACCAACCGCGTATTTCCGAAGATGAAGCTGTTCCCACTTGGTTATGTGCCGGGTTAGGATTTAAACCTCAAGAAAAGATCTTTGTTACTACCGAGATCGAAAAGAACCTTACCCATGCTGCCACCTGGAAGACGGGTGTAGAGTACGCCGCGCTTAAGAAAGTGTTCTTCCGGACGGGGTTTAACCTCAGCCCCGATGCGGCATTTTTCGGGATCGGGTTTCATCCGAAAAAATTGAATTTTGATTTTGCCGCGCAGTACCATGAAAGCCTGGGAAGCAATTTCCAGACAACGGTAATCTATCAATTCAAATCGAAATGAAAACTTTCTGCCTTCTGGCTGTCACCTTCCTATTCGTTCTGGAGGGCATAGCCCAAACTCATTTAAGCGATATGGATCCAACGGCATTGGATGCTGATATGATCGCCGATCATGACCTTAATTATGAGGGTCTACTCGAAAATTATATTCACGTTCATTCCCTTAAAGTTGATCTTAATCGCGCGGACAAAGGCCAACTGCGCGCCCTTCAATGTTTGAACGAACAGCAAATCAACAACCTCTTGCGCTACCGGGAAGAGAATGGAAAATTGATAAGCATTTACGAACTGCAGTGCATCGATGATTTTGATCTTGCTACAATCTATGCACTGTTGCCTCTGGTGGACATGGAGGATCCTTCGCTGAGGGTCGATCATTCGGTATTAAAAAAAATACTGTATACTGATAACATGTATGTAGTGGCTCGCTACGAAAGAATCCTTGAATCTTCCCGGGGATTTCACGAAAGCGACTCTTTAAAACGTTTTGTAGGCTCTCCGGGAAGATATTACCTGCGTTTCCGGTCTAACCGGCCTGGTGATTTCAGCATCGGTCTTACTGGAGAAAATGATCCCGGTGAGCCTTTGCAATGGCAACCTTCCCGTAAGTTCTATGGCTTTGATCACCTGTCCTTTCACACACAACTGATGAATAAAGGGAAATTGAAAAATCTGCTGATCGGCGATTACCAACCACAATTTTCTCAGGGACTTCTGTTGGGTGCTGCTGCCGGCTTCGGAAAGGGATCTCAAGCCGTAACAACCGCGCACAAAAGTGTCTATGGATTCGTCCCCTACTCTTCGGCGCAGGAATCCGGTTTTTTCAGAGGCGTTGCCATAACGTATGATGTCTTTCAGCACACTTCCATTTCCGGATTTTATTCAAGATTGAAACAAGATGCCGGTGTAAACCAAGATTCGGAGAATCCATCCTTTTCATCACTAAACGTTTCAGGCCTACATCGCAATGAAGGTGAGTTGGCCCATCGCAAAAACGTCGCCGAAAAGAATATTGGCTTTATCATACATCACCGCCGATCATCATGGGATGCTGGACTTATATTCAACCACACCCACCTGAGTGTGCCGATAAGCCGGTCTGGCAGCAATATTCATCAGCAATTTTCTTTTGAAGGCGATGACAATTCCAACCTGGGTGCATTCATTAACTGCTCAATTGACAACATTAGATTTTTTGGTGAAGTCGGAAAATCCGTACACGCCGGGGTCGGCGCTATTGCCGGTCTTCTCGCCAGCTTCGGCACAGCCTTCGACATGGCGATGGTGTGGAGGAAATACGATAAGGATTTTTATTCATTCCACACGAATGCCCTATCCGAAAGTACACAACCCCAAAACGAGTCCGGGATATACTGGGGCTGGAGCCACCGGTGGAATCGACGCTACACAATGACAGGATATGCGGATCTTTTTCGTTTCCCATGGATCAGGTTCAGAAACTATAAACCCTCGCACGGACACGAATGGCTTTTGCGATTCAATTATCAACCATCAAGGAAGGTTCTGTGTTTCCTTCAAGCCAGAGAAGAAGTAAAAACACGAAATACGAATGACGTAAACACAAACCTTTATCACACAGACAAAGGCACTAAAAGAAATTACTGGATCAGCGTCGACTTTGGCATTGCACAGCATCTACGCTTGAAAACACGATGCCAGTTCAGTACCTACAACATCAATAAAACGTTTTCTCAAGGCTTGCTTTTGCTGCAGGATTTGACTTTTCATTATAAAAGTATAGAACTCACACTGCGGCATGCGTTATTCGATACAGACAACTATGACAACCGCCATTATGTATATGAAAATGATGTCTGGCTTGCTTACGCTCTACCTGCTTTAGACGGCATGGGGATTAGAAACTATGCCATGATTGAGTTTAAAGCAAATAAACATCTCAGTTTCTGGTTTCGATATGCAAGAACACGATATACTAACCAAACATCCATCGGTTCGGATGTAGACCTCATTGAGGGAAATACAAGAAATGATATTAAATTTCAGACCCGATGGAGATTATGATCCCAGCTGTTTTAAAGAGGTACCCTTCAAATGGGAAGGATGAGGCGAATTTATTGGCCGAGCAGGTCGTGGGCGTCATAGGCACAGCCAGGATCCACGGTATTGATTTTTTTTATACCAAAACTTGAAGAAAAAAGGTTAAACAGATGCACGCCGTCGATCAAATCACGCCCGAAGTTCTGCTCGTAATGTGCATCGGAGGAATAATTTTTATCCTGGTATTGAAGGCTATTTTCAGGAAAGATAAGCGCTGATGCGTTGACCAATAAGGGGTATAGGACCGAAATTCTACGCCCAATGTAAGTTTTTATCGTCAAACACATTTTTTAATTCTAAATGATCCCATGTTATTTGTATAGGTTATATGGACATTCACAAAATCCAACGCACCACTAAAAAATAAACCCCATGAAAACCAGAATCATTGCCTTGGCATGCTTCATTGTCGCTAATGCGTCATTTGCTCAGGTAACTAAAAAAACATTAGAACTTCCTGAATTCAAAAGCATCTATGTGAATTCAAACTACACAGTCTACTTAAAGCAGACCAACAAACAGGAAGTTAATGTTGAGGCACTCACGGAAATTTTTTCTGTGAGCGACATCAAAGTGGATAATGGCATTTTAATGATCAATATCGAGCGCAAACCGGAGAATCCAAACAAGAGTCTCTGGGCTAAGATCGATGACATTAAGCTGAACCCAACCATGAAACTTTACATAAGTGTGAAGAACATCAATGAGATCATGGTCAATGGCGGCGGAAAAGTGATCTCAGAAAACTCTATCGCATCCCCTAACCTTGTATTGGCCGTTAACGGAAATGGCAGTATGGATCTTGACATCAAAGGAGATGTGGTGAAAGCCGAAGTATCAGGTTCCGGCTCACTTGCACTACGTGGCTATGCCACCTCGGTCGATGCGTTGGTTAGCGGATCGGGAAGTCTCAACGCTTTTAACTGTCCTGTGGAAACATCAAAGGTAAAGGTGAGTGGCCCCGGTACCTGTGAATTGAACGTCACCACCACCATTGATGCCATGATTTTGGGCAATGGCCAGATCAAGCATAAAGGGAATACCAAAACGGCACAAAAGAAGATCTACGGTTCCGGAAGCGTTGAACGGGCATATTAAGAGCACATAAAACGGGGCGCAGAGCCCCTTTTTTTGTTTTTTGCTAAAAAATGGAACCAGTTTTTCCGACCTATATTTAAGCTGTCACAGCGGCCAAAAAAGTCGTAAAAAGGTCTAGGTCTGCATATTATATTTTTTTTA
The DNA here is from genome assembly GCA_049324355.1 of Bacteroidota bacterium. Taxonomy (GTDB): domain Bacteria; phylum Bacteroidota; class Bacteroidia; order Cytophagales; family Cyclobacteriaceae; genus Chryseosolibacter. The sequence continues at coordinate 4,725 of JBMOKS010000376.1, read as the reverse complement.
TTACCTTTATAGCGTTAATTGATTAACCTTTCTCTGTGCTCATCAATTTCATTGTGTAGTTCCCAGTCAAAGTTTGTCAGTTTTCAGTAATTTTATTTCTCATTTATTTATCAAAAACAATGAACATTTATGTTGCCAACATCCCTTTTAAGGCATCCGAACAGGAATTGAGGGGATTATTCGAAGAATTTGGTGAAGTAAGCTCCGCCAAGATTATCATGGACAAAGTAACGCAGCGCAGCCGCGGTTTCGGTTTCATAGAAATGAAAGATGATACTGCTGCTCGTCAGGCCATCAACGATTTGAATGGTGCTGATTTTATGGGTAAAAATCTTGTTGTAAATGAAGCAAGACCTAGAACTGATGCCCCTCGCAGCGGTGGCGGCGGTTACAGAAGTGGCGGCGGTGGATTCAATCGCAAGAGCAACAACGAGTATTAATTAGCCGATATTCGAAAAAAACTAAAGCTGTCCTGGAATCGGGGCAGCTTTTTTTATTCCCCACAACAACCAAGCTCCCCCCTCAACCTTGTCGCTATTGACGTGAAAACCGGATTTTCAGAAACACAAGATGTTGAGACTTGAACCACGAACAATTATCAGGTTTTTCATTGATCTTCCGCATTAATTTTCGTAAACTTTGTATACATCAAAACTCTATTTTCTTATGAGTATTATCACCAACGTTGAAAAATGGGGTAATAGTCATCGCCCCGGCTTTCTGGACATCTTTCGAATTGTACTCGGCGTGTTCCTTACTTACAAAGGATTGGTCTTTATCACCAACATGAATCAGCTTGAAATGACAACGTCGGGTATCAACACCTACTTTGCCGGAGCAACGCTGGCACATTATATCGTGTTTGCGCACATACTAGGAGGACCTATGATCGCCTTCGGACTGTACACGCGCATTGTGAGCTTCATCCAGCTTCCCATTCTTGTGGGCGCTGTGATCTTTGTGAATTTCCCTAAAGGATTTCTATCTATCGGAAACCACATGGAACTCGAGATCTCGCTGATCGTGTTAGCCGGACTCATTGTGTTTATGGTCTTTGGTGCCGGAAAATTTTCTATCGATGCCAAACGCAGAAAGGAAATGGAAGAGACAGCATTGCATCATTGATTTTCCCTTACCTATACCTAACCTAAAAGGGCATTTCGCTAAAGAGATGCCCTTTGTTTTTTATATCTTCACCAAAAAGAATAATGGCTGATTACATTATCGGCGTGGACATTGGCACCGGCAGCACTAAAGCAGTTGCTGTTCACTCGTCGGGAAAAGTGATGTTCACCACCCAATCTTCTTACCCAACTCTTCGGCCCAAACCCACGTATTGCGAACAGGTACCTGAGTTGATCTGGCAAGCCTTCGTCAAATGCATCAGCCGCACTGTCAAAGAACTCAAGTACAACCCAACGGCCATTGTCCTGAGCAGCGCCATGCATAGTCTGGTGCTAACCGATGCCAATGCCATGCCCCTGATGAATATGATCACTTGGGCAGACAATCGCAGCGCCGAAATTGCCCAGGCACTGCGGCAATCTTCGTCGGGCGAAATGCTCTACGAACAGACCGGAACACCCATTCACGCCATGTCGCCACTTTGCAAAATCCTGTGGCTCAAAAAGCATGAACCCTTATTATTCGCACAAACCCATAAGTTCATTTCCATCAAAGAATTTATCTGGCTTAAGTTGTTTGATACGTTTGAAATAGATTATTCGGTGGCCTCTGCCACGGGGCTATTCGATATCGAATCGCTGCAGTGGAATTCCAACGCACTTAGTCTTTGTGGAATCTCACCTCATAAACTCTCGAAGCCCGTCAATACAAATCACCGACGCAGCAATTTGTCTCCCGCCGCTGCATCACTGTTAACGATCACAGAAAATACGCCGTTCATCATCGGCGCCAGCGACGGCTGCATGGCCAACCTGGGTAGCTTTGCAATTGAACCAGGTGTGGCGGCGTTAACCATTGGCACCAGCAGCGCCATCCGAATAGCGCACACATCGCCTACGCACAGCATCGAAGCGATGACCTTCAACTATCGATTCGATGAGAATCTGTTCATTTCGGGAGGCCCCAGCAATAACGGTGGCGCTGCCTTGAAATGGTATGCCGAAAACTTTCGCGGGATACTTTTAAACAGTGACGCCGATTATCGTGAACTCTTAAACGACCTGAAGACAACGTCGCCGGGAGCTGACGGGCTGATCTTCCTCCCCTACCTACAAGGCGAGCGTGCGCCGATTTGGAATAGCCAGGCGCGAGGTGTTTTTTTTGGCATCACGTCCCTCCATCAACAAAAACACTTTACGCGTGCGGTAGTAGAGGGCATATGTTTCGCTTTATATCATATTGCTTTTTACCTGGAACGTACCGGGCTCGCCATGGAGCGGATCCATGTTAGCGGCGGATTTGTGCATGCGCCAGAGTGGATCCAGGTATTGACTGATATTTTTGGCAAAAAAGTTTGCCTTATCCTGGAAGCCGACGCCTCGGCTATTGGTGCCGCCTACCTTGGCTTTAAGACCCTGGGCATCATCGAAGATTATAGTCAGCTCATGCCCGAAATGATCACTACGCTATTGCCGAACACCGAACGTCATCAGATCTACCAAAAACATTTTTTACTGTACAGGCAATTGTATCAAAGTTTATATGCTCACATGAGCTCACATCACGCGGCGTATAGTTAACTTACGATATGTCTTGATCAAATTATTTATAAACTAATCCGCAAAACGCATGCAAATTGGTCTAATTGGCCTGGGAAAAATGGGTTTCAACCTGGCATTGAACATGCATCAGAAAGGGCATCACGTAATTGCCTACGACCTTAATCCGGCTACCATAGAAGCCATCATCCACAGAGGCATCAAAACCGTCGATAACTTTGAAGACATGGCAGAAGAATTTCATAGCCGTAAGATCATTTGGTTGATGATCCCGGCGGGATCGGCGATAGACCAAACGATCGAAGCCTTGAAACCCCACTTGAGCGAAGGCGATGTTATTATCGATGGTGGCAATTCATTTTACAAAGATTCTATGCGCAGAGCCAGGGATCTGGAGAGTGCCGGGATGTATTTCCTGGATTGTGGCACCAGTGGTGGCACCGAGGGCGCCCTTCAGGGTGTCTGTGCCATGGTAGGTGGAGACAAATCTGCCTTTCAATTTTGCGAGCCGCTATTCAAAAATATCTCCGTCTCGGAAGGTTATTTGTATTGCGGCCCTTCGGGCTCGGGACACTTCGTAAAAATGATCCACAACGGCATAGAATACGGCATGATGCAAGCCATCGCCGAAGGATTTGAAGTGTTGCATAAAAGTGAATTTAACCTCGATCTGAAATCAATCGCCGGTGTTTGGAACCACGGCTCCGTAGTCAGAAGCTGGTTGATGGAGCTAACGGAAAATGCACTGTCAAAAGATCCGAAACTCGAGGAGATCAAAGGCATCATGCATTCTTCGGGCGAAGGAAAATGGACATTGGACGCGGCTTTGGAAAAACAGATTGCAACACCCGTCATTGCGCTGTCACTTCTGATGCGCTATAGGTCTTTACAGGATGATACGTTCGCCGGAAAAATTGTAGCGGCCCTAAGAAATGAATTCGGTGGACACGCCGTGGAGAAAAAATAGGTTATGGATTCCTTGGGATATTGAATATGGAACAAACCAGAAGGCTGAATTCCAACAGCTATCGGGATGAAGTTTTGCAGCTCATTTACGCTCGCTTCAATTCCATGATCGTCAACTCCGGCGGCATTCCGATCCTACCGGGATAGCCCAGATATCCAAAACCTCGATTCACATAAAGGTACTGGTTTCCTTCCTGGTAAAGTCCTGCCCATTGCTTATAAGCATACTGTGAAGGGCTCCACTTAATGCCGCCGATCTCAACACCAAATTGAAATCCATGCGTGTGTCCTGAGAAGGTCACATCGATATCCGGATATAGTGTCCGAACCTGAGCGTCCCAATTGCTGGGATCGTGTGAGAGCAAAAGTTTCACAGCGGCTTCTCCGGATCCTGAGTAAGCCTGATCTATTTTTCCATATTTGGAGAACCTTCCGGCACCCCAGTTCTCGATACCGATGATCGAAAGTTTATCACCGCCCTGTATGATCTCGTGATTTCTGTTCATCAGTAAGTCAAAACCTAAAAGCCTGTGGGCTTCGATAAGGTCTTTAAAATTCCGGCGCTTTTCCTCCAGTGTATTCCATTGTTGATAATCGCCGTAGTCATGATTACCGGTAACAGAGTACACACCCAACGGGGCTTTAAGTTTATTAAAGATATTGATGTAGTCCTTAACTTCCGACGTTTCATTGTTCACCAGGTCGCCGGTAAAAAATATCAAATCTGGTTTTTCATTTAACATCATCTCCACACCACCCTTCACGGCTGTTTTGTTAAAAAAACTTCCGGTGTGAATATCCGACACCTGCCCGATGGTGATGCCGTCGAATGCTTTGGGAAGGTTCGGAAGTTTCACTGTTACTCTCCTCACGCGATAATCGTGTGCGCCGGAGAGAATTCCGTAAGCCATGGTGCCCAGTGGAATTCCAGTAGCGATGAGAGCGGCTTTGGTCAGGAATTCAGAGCGAGGAATGGTTTGGCCCGGCATATCGCCAGATGCACCTTTGTAAAAGAAGTTTGCTACCCATTTAAACGCGCGCGTCAGATCGTCGGTAAACAGCACCAGCACACCGA
>JBMOKS010000375.1:0-15126 GCA_049324355.1 Bacteroidota bacterium | reverse complement strand
GCCGGAACAAAATCATCTCGCCACCCAATTATAATAACTCTTTTTCTGTTTTGCAGAACACCAAAATCATTTGCTTCAAGCGTGAATAATACCATTCTATATCCCTTCTTCAGAAAGAGCTTTTCCATATTGGTCAGATACAACCCTTCTTTTGCTGATTTTAGACCTAAGACATTTTCAAACAGGAATATTTTGGGCCGATATTTTTCAAGGTATCTGGCATACTGTACATAAAGATAATTTCTAGGATCACCGGCCATTCTGTTCTTCGACCTGGCCCTTCCTACCACTGAATAAGCTTGGCAAGGTGGTCCCCCGATCACTAGATCAACTTCTTTTCGATGCAGTTGCTTTTCAATCGCCTTGTGAATTGCCGGATTATGCTCCGATCCTATTGATAGATTTATAACTGTATCCAGTAGATCTGCGGGAACTACAGAGTACAATTGGTCTCTTGAAATTTCACCCTTTAGATATGAAATATACGTATCATATTTATTCTCTGACTTAAGATGATGTCGCACAATTCGAGTTTTTAAAGTGTTGCATGCAGCCTTGTCCAACTCAACGTGAGCAACAGGATGAAAGCCAGCAGTCATGAATCCTTCTGAAAGCCCTCCAGCCCCGGCAAATAAATCAATGTATCTTAACTCACTCATTTATTTCCTTTAATGTTTCTGGCAAGGTTTTCCAATGTTTTAATTTTCTTATCATCTTTCAATTCACATTCCCATACTGTAAGCACTTTCCATCCATGATTTTTTAAGGCAGTGACATTTTGCTTGTACCTCAATTTATTCGCATTGATTTTGTTAATCCACCAATTAGTCCTTGTCTTTGGAACCACAAAATATTTGCACCCCTCATGACCGTGCCAGTAGCAACCGTGGATGAAAACCACCATGCTATACATAGGAAACACCAAGTCAGGCCTTCCAGGAAGAGCTTTGTCGTGTATCTTGTATCTGAATCCCCTTGCAAACAGAAACTTTCTCACTAGAATTTCAGGTAAAGTGTTTTTGCCCTTGATCCTGCTCATATTAAAGCTCCGCGTTTCTTTTGAATGAACGTCAGCCATTACTTTTTACTTTTTTTGTGGGTTCCAGTAATTCTCTTACATCGACATCAAGCACTCCCGCTATCTCCCTTAACACAGGTATCGTTGGCTGAGTGTGGTTGTTACAGTAATTAGTCAAAACCACATAGCTCTTACCTATTTTGTCTGCAAGCCAAGTCTGCGTTCTGCCTTGCTCCCTAAGAACTTCCTTTATCCTGTTCATTTGTTGCCTACCACCCATCTCGGTTTTGCTATTGGACCATTACAAAAGTATATTGATAAAAAAGTAAATAAAATATTATTATACAATAATTAAATATATCGTAATTTAATATATCAAAAAGAGTTCGTTCTGATTCTTAATAGCATTGCCACACTGAATTATCCAGACCTTGAATAAATGAGTTACTTTTTTAATTTCCGTTAAAATGAATAAATACTCTAAAATTCCCTACCAATGGTTTCAGCTACAAAACAGGCCTGCCTATTTCATCACCTATTTTGGAGACATTTATTTCGGATCGTTGTGGGAATGCCCAGGTTACGATAGTGGTTTCTTTATTGTGCAAAACGACAAAAGACGAAAAGCGATTGACTTGGCTCCTGATGAAAGGACCCCTGAGAAATTCAGAGAGGTAGGATGGGAAATCAGGGATTATCGAACGATAAAAAAAATATTGAATGGCAACGAAAGCTTCAGGCATTCTCCGGTAAAACCATTGCATTTCTCCGGACAGCAATTCAACCAAATGTATGTATTTGGTGCAGCCGCTTCCACCTTTTGCGTGTTTGGTGACCGGGCTAGGGTATTTCGTCAAGCGGAATACAATCCACCGACAGGATTTGAAATATTTGACGACAAGTATAAACCCTTCTTTGAAAAATATCCTGCGGCTTTGATGTCCATATCTGAATTTGAATCGAAGAACAGGGACATCGAGGGATGTCTGGACGAAGAGTGGTGTGCTTACAAGGATACTTATACCCCCGAAATCCCTGCACGACACATCAATATCCAATTCTACCTCCAGGAATTATTTCATTGTCTTTCCGAGGAAGTAATTAATAAGGAGTACCGTTACAACTTGTTCAATCTCTTTTGCAAGAATCTTCAAAAGCAATTGAGTAAGCAACCTGATCAAGTGGCCACCCTGGTTTCTTTTAACTATGACACCATTCTTGATCACTCTATCGGATTGTTCTCATCTCCATTCGGAACAATGAATGATTACTTTGATTGGCATCACAGAAACATGATCCTGTTCAAGCCACATGGTTCATGTAATTGGGGTTGGAAATTCGGAAAGAATAACATTGGAAATCGGAGCACCCCTCAGTTAGTTAAAGATCTATGGGACGAAAAGATCGAGCCGTGGCAAATTTACTACGAGCTCATTGGTAATCTCACCGAAACTGTGGAGTATGGCAGTTGGGGCGTAGAATCCGGTAACAATATCCATGACAATGGACGATATTCATTAAATAAGAACCTCATTGAAATAATTCCAAAAAACTCTTCCGCTCCCTACTTGCCAGCACTGTTGTTGCCCTATCGGGATAAAGACGAATTTGTTTTACCATATCAGCAACAATTTGCACTCACCTCATGCCTTGACCAAATCAAAGGATTGTTCCTGATAGGATGGAAAGGAAACGAAGCTCTATTCAACCGTAAGTTGAAGGCCCATGCGCACAATCTTAGAAAGATAACCATTGTGAATCCGAACCCTGATGAAGTAAAACAAAATCTTGTTAAAGCGGGAATTGATTTGAGTCGGTTTGAGACTGTGGAAGTTAAGGACTTTGAGACTTTTGTGCTTCAGCGAATGAACTAGTCCAAACACTACCAGCTACTCCACTGCCCTATAAACCTTATCATAAGAACCCCGCAGGTGAGCGAACGCCCTAGATATATAAGTTTGCAACGTCCCTTTGTGAATGTTCATGCGCCTGGCAATTTCACCGTTGGAGAGATTCTCGGTGATGCGCAAGCGGATGGCTTCCTGGCAACGGTCGGGTAGGTCTTGAATGTGCAGCAGGAGACGTGCATGAATGGCTTTAGGGTCGCGCTGCTCGTCTTGCTCCATCGAATCATACACTGCCTCGAACAATTGGTAATGCTCGGCAAACTTGCGCTTGACATCGCGGTGGCTGAAATACCGGATCACCATGTAACGCACCGATGTGAACAGGTAGTGTCTGAGTGAATTGATCACCAACTCCTCTTTCCGCTTCCACAGCGATTCAAACACATCGTGAATAATTTCCTCGCAATCTTCCCGTGCTTTGATCTTTTTGTGCGCATAACGGAAGAGTTCCTTTACATACCTCCGGTAGATCACCTCGAAAGCCTGGTAGTTGCCCTGCCTGAACAGGTCTACCAGCTCCGTATCCATATGGTTGTGGTACGGATTCATCTCCTTTTTTTTTCAGAAACTTAAATCAATGAACACGAAGCTACTAAAGTTAGTAGGATAATCAAACGCTTTTTAAGGGATTTTTGACTCAGTGGGTAAGCACAAAGTCAAATCACGAAATCTCAAGAAGCTGAAATCCTTCGGTAGTCACATCCGCAAGATCAGGATGCAGAAGAATCTTACCCAAGAGCAATTGGCCGATCTCGCAGGTGTCTCAGAAAATACTATTGTAACGCTCGAGGCAGGAAGACTGAATACCACGGTTGCGACTTGCTTTGACATTTCGAAAGCGTTGGGTGTTCCTCCGAAGGAATTGTTCGACTTTTGAATGACCAGCCTACAATTTGATTTTCTTACTTCTCTTTTGTGAGGTTTTGAATTCGGGTTGATCTTCATTAACGGTTGCTCCTTCCAACTCCGGCTCCTTCGAAAACGCCTTCTCCAACCGTTCCGACAACTGGTCAATCTGATGCTTCAGGTCATTGATGAGAGACTTCTCTTTGAAGTCAGCGGACAATTCGTTCTGGTAGGTATTGATCTTCTTTTGAAAATCACGGATCGAGTCTTTGGTGTTGTCGATCACTTTGGGAATCCGTTTGATGGAGTCCATCATGTAACGGCCTGCGAGGGCCGGGTTCTCGTTGAGTTTGCCATCGGCATAGTTGTAGATCATCCCGGACGGACCGGAGACATGGACTTTTGATTGAATGGGGTTGTAAAGGAGTTTGAAATCAAACAGCCGGGCTATTTCTCTTTCAGTGACAACGCCTTTCTGTTTTAGCTGTTCAATAGTTGCCTGCAATTGTTCACCGGCTTCCTTCTTTTCGTCAAAGGATTTGCCGGCAATGATCACCGGAGCTTTCTCTAAATCGATGGACTGAACCGGTTTCCAATCGGATTCCAGTTTTACCAGCGCGGACTCTTTCAGCTTCATGTCGCGGGTGTTCATGTCGATGTAGAACGAGGCCTCCGATTTTCGCTTCAGGAAAACCTGGTAGCTGCGTTCGAGGTCGTATAGTTTCTTTTCCAGCTTCACCTTCTCCAGCAGGTCGGTGTTGCCGCTGAGCAACGCCACGTATTCCCCGAAGTTCATTCCTCCTTCCTGGTCGAGGGCTCCTTCATCGATCTTGCGCTGGTCGATGGAACTGTTCTTGATCTGGCTAATAAATTTCTGCTTGTTCGAAAGGATGTTGAACTGGTAGGCATCCAGTGTGCGGTTGACGGCATACACATAGTTCCGCACCGTATTCTCCCGGAAGTCTTTTGCCATGCGGTTTCCCTGCCTGCCGCCACGGCCATTGCGCTGTTCAAAGTCACTTGGCCGCCAGGGTATGTCGAGGTGGTGCATGGCGATCACTCGTTCCTGCACGTTCACGCCCGTACCCAATTTCTTGGTGCTGCCGATCAGCACGCGCACGCTGCCGTTGTTGACATCCCGGAACAGCTTTTCCTTTTTCGTCTTGGAGTCGTGATCGTGAATGAACTGAATGTCGTCCGGACGGAGTTCGTGCTGCTCCACCAGTACACGTTTGATCTCTGCATACAAGTTGAAGCTGCTTCCATCCGGGGTGCCGATGTCGCTGAAGATGAGTTGTGTGCCCTTATAGTGTTCGCTGTCCCAGTATTCTGAGTTCACGGTTTCGCACATCTTTGCCAGCTTACCATCAGGTTCAAATGAATATTTCAGCGGATCGATCAGCCGCATGTCAATACTCATCTTGCGGGCTAGGTTGGTGGCAATGAGCATGAACGCATTCTTTTCATTTTCACCAAACACCAGGTCAACATAAGCCGGATTTTTTGTCTTGGTGAAGTTGACCAGTTTTTGCGTGTAGGCTTGTTGACTTTCCGTTGGGTCGATATTGACCACAATATTTTCGATTCCCGGTTTTTCAATTTTTAAATTACTGTCGGTGACCACGTGTGTGATCTCGGCATAGAAACGGGCCAGCTCGGGTACTTTGATGAATTCGCGGTAGCGCTCCTTCATCTTCAGTTCATTGGTAACGGTGAATTCATACGTGGCGCTTTTCCGAGCATACATTTTCGCCCATGCATCGAAGGAGTTGATGTGAAGTTCGTTCAGTTTGTTTGGCCGCAGGTATTTGAAGAGCAGGTACAACTCCACGAGGCTGTTGCTGATGGTAGTGCCTGACAGGAAGGTGGCTCCTTTGTCTCCGCCTTTTTTCTCCTGGATGGTGCGGATAGCCAGTTCGAGATTAAGCGCACGTTGACTGCCGGAAGGATCGCCTAACCCTGCTACCTGTTGATGCCGCGTGGTAAAGTGAAGATTCTTGAACGCCTGGCTCTCGTCCACGAAGATGTGGTCGAAGCCCATCTTCTCAAAGTCGAGGATATTTTCATCACGCCTGATAGCGGCATTAGCAATTTCGAGGCGTACTTTCAAATTCTGTTTACGGCCTTCCAGCCCCTTCAGCACACGCTTGGACAATGACCGGTCTTCGGATACGGCTTTGAGATCATCTTCCAGGTTCTTCAGCTCCTGTTCCAGGATTTCTTTCTTCATGCGCGGTGACTGAGGAATGGCCTGGAACATATCGTGCGTCATGATTACCGCGTCCCAATCATTGGAAGCGATACTGGCAAAGAGCCGCTGGCGCTTCTGTTTTGTAAAATCCTTCTGTGGATCAGGCGCCAATACTTTCGCGGAAGGATACGCTTTGAGAAAGTCTTTGGCCACATCGGCCACGTTGGCTTTCATGCAAATGATCAATGGCTTTTGTGTGATACCGAGCCTGCGCATTTCCATAGCGGCAGCGACCATCACCAATGTCTTTCCGGCTCCCACCTTATGGTCAACGATGCCGCCATCCTGCTGCAGTAGCATCCAGATCGCGTCCTTCTGGTGAGAACGTAAAGCAAAATGTTTTAAACCTGTCAACTGAAGATGCGAACCATCATAGTTGCGCCTTACTGCATTGTTAATATCCCGGTTGTATAATTCTTCTATTTGCCCGGCAATATCCTGTCGCGAATTCAAAAAATTCTCAAACTCATCCTTCACCTCATTGATCTTCATCTCCACGTTCTTCATGCCATCCTGGTCGGGCTTGTACTGCGGAGGATTGGTTCCGTTAATCCTGATCTGCAGATAGGGCTGTGTGTCGGCCATGGCGTACTCCATGATCTTGCTTCCTGAAATCCTGCCGTTATGGATGGTGGCCGCGTAGGTGATGTTCTCTTCGTTGCTGTACCCGGATACTTTTACGAGGTACTGATCGGTGGATTCCAAATATTTGATGTCCGCCTTTTCTTTGAACAAATGTTCTGCAAAGCTTTGGTAGATGTCAATGGGTATCCAGCGCTCTCCTATGTTAATGTCAATCAGTTCGCGTTTCAGAAAAACCGGCTGAACTTCCTTTAATCGTTCGAGGTGTGTTTCAATATCCTTGTTAGTAAGTTCAGGAAATTGATTTCTTTGACCGGTGTCTTTAAGATTTTCCCAGGCCTCAATCTTCTGCACAATGTTGCCGCTGAGAAATTCATCTTTGGTAACATAACGCCCTGCGTGACTTTCGATGTCGCGGAATAAAAGTTCCTGGTCAAAGCCTTCGCGGATGATTTCCTCCTTGCTCTTTTGCATGAGCGAAGCGATGAACTCCACATGGATGCCGTTGTGCGCATTCAGAGAAAGCAGGACAGCATCTTTAATTGATTCCAGTTTCGCAAAAGTTTTCTCAACGTTGTTGACCTGCCTTGAAAAAATATCCGCTTTGGCATAGCGTTTATTCTCAAGGCGTTCGAGGGAGAGCACCTTAAATCCTTCCGCATCAAACAGGATCAGTTTCTTGTTGGAAGGGTGATTCAGGTTTCCATAGCGGAAGGTGAACAGGTCGTACTGATTGTTCAGCTCTGCACGGTATGCCTTCATGTTTTTCTCATCACCATCCAACTCGGACTGTACGAGCCGCACCAGGCTTTTTCGCAGTCCTGTAAAATGAAAGGCTTGGTCGATGTCCTTAATGACTGGTTCAGGATTGATGATCTTTTCCGTCCCCGAGTAGTCGATGACACCGACTTTTCCCTGGTGGATGACCAGGTTTCCCCTTTTCAGAATGTCATAGTCGGGATGATTGTGCGGCAATACACTACCCGATGAAGTAACCGATTCATCTTCGGTTACTTTCTTTGCAACAACCTTATGTTCCAACTGCCGGAAACCTTCATCGATTAGCCGAGCAATAGACTCGCGGAAATCATTCTCACCAAATCCTTCCCTCGGAAGCATGTTGAGCGAATCGTGTTGGTACTGTCCACCGGCCGTGAACGTTCCGAGTGCGTTGTCACTGTTGGATTTGTAGTACGAGTTGATGTTGACTTCAACCGACAATCCTTTATCATCGGGCACATTGATTTTTTCCGATTCGATGAAAAGTTTTTCAGCCGGGGACGCATTTCGTTTTTGTGCGTTCCTTCGCAGTAATATTATGTCTGTGACCGGATAGGTTCCTGATTCAGCGAATGTGTCGTAAGGTAATCTTATCGCTGTGATCAGGTCGGCATTCTTCATTATATGTTCCCTGATCTCGCGGTTGCCCGGACTGTCCATCAGGCCGTTGGTAGATATGAAGGCCAGTATTCCACCATTGCGCAAGTTGTCCAGTGATTTGACAAAGTAATAGTTGTGGATGCGTGTGGTGGCCTTGATCTTCACCGGCACCGCTTCGCGGAAAATCTGGTCATCATACACACTTGTGCTTCCGAACGGAATGTTGCTGACAACGAGATCGAAGTTCCTGTTCTTGAAATTTTCATATCCGGAATGAATAACTTCAATGTCGGGGTGCAGTTTTTTCAATGCTTCTGAAGCCAGTAGATCTTTTTCAATAGCGGTAATGGAACTTTGCGGAAAATTCTTTTTCAGCGTCTTCACGAAATTCCCCGTTCCTGCTGCCGGTTCAAGGATAGAGTCGATGGACTCGCTGTTGCGTTGGATTGCTTCAACGATAGGCTCCGTAATGAATGGCGGTGTGTAAAACGATGTGAGTATGCTGTTCTTTAATGATGACAGCGCCTCGTTGTAACGCCCGTCAAACCGGTCTTTCAGCAGGTCGTGAAACTTCCTGACCTCCGATTCATATCTTAGGTCTTCAGCACTCCATGCGGAGCGGTTGTCCAACGGCAGCAGCAATTCTTTCAATGCGCCAAACCCATTGAGTTGCATCTCCGAAAGCCTGCCGTTGGATGTACCGGGTGTAAGCAACGCTTCCAACAGCGCCAGCCCTTTCTCATACGCCTGCCGTTTCGAGAACTTATTCATCGGCTTCGCTGATTCCGGCCAGGCATTCTTTCAAGGCGATTTCTTTTGCACCGGCTTCATCGTAGCCGTTGTGCATGGCAGTCTCAAGCGCTGCGAGGTAAACATCAACCCGGTGGCTGATGAACTCACCCTCCGTCATTTTGTCGAGAATGGATTTCCGGTGTTCTTCCGATAAATCTTTCAGGGCTGCGCCGATAACACGACTTACCGGAAAGTCGAGGTTGGATATTTCGTTTGAGTTGTTCATGGTTGAAAGGGTAAAGACCGAAGATCAGACTACGGAAGAATGGTATTTAAGTACAAATGCGAAGATGTGATTTAGTCAACTGTGAAATTCACAAGTTGGTACCAAGGTGGGAGGTTTTTTCTAACTTCTTAAGGGTACAAAACTCTAGCATTGCAGGTGAGTTAATCATGACAAAATTTGTGCTATATTTCGACTGCCGGATTCTTTTGTGCCCAAACGTCATTCCATCTTAGACCGTTTTACGGCATCGACAACGAGATAAAAATTAAAGACCAAATTACCTACGGAGGACGACAATGATATTATTCGTTAGCTAAAGACAACTTTAAAAATGCAGACCCTCAACAAAATTAAATTGGCCATCGCTTGATCGTAATATGTTTTTTGTACTATGACTCATTCCGTAAGTTAGACGACTGGACAAGTAATAATGGTAATTTGATCCCGAATTTCCGTGAACCAACACCCTTATTCTCAAATGTCAATGGGGGTATAGGGATATTTGCAGCATACAATACACTCCAGATTAGTATGATAATTAATTAAATAGCCTGTCCGTGGAATCATTTTTGAAATCCCGAATCTTCATTTTCATTATTATAACACTAGGCAGTGACTTAAACGAAAAAGTCTTCTCCCAAACTCGTATCAGCGTGTCCCCTCAATTGGCCTATGAGTCGATACAAAGTTATGTAATCGACAATTCAGGGGACCCAACGTTTAAAAGTTACAACAGACATTTTTCTCCCTCGTACGGTCTGAATATACAACTGGATTCGAAACACCAATGGATGTATTTTGCTGGATGGAATATCTCTACCCCTGTACTGGGTTACAAATACAGAGATACAGGACCAAACTTGTGGTGGACTACTGGTTCACTATCTCACCGGATCTCATTGGGTCTTCATAAAACAATTGGGACTCATCGACTTTTCAAGCTTAATAGCAACAGTGAGATCGTGAAGCGTGCAGAGCGAATATTCGGTAACCGTGGCCAAAATTCAGTCTCAAGTCGCTATTTGCTATTATTTAGGAGTAAGATTATTTCTGGAACTTCGTATGATTTGCTGCGTAGTATACCCGGAGAACTGAACAACAATGGAACTAACGCTTCTGTATTCGTGGGTTTAGGAATCCAGTTCTTCAACTTGCGAAAGGATCACCTCCAGGTAAACTTCATTTATTCACATGGCCTTAAAGAAGTCACTGAAGCGCAAGTGACTTTTTTCCATAATAATGATGAATATAAGGCCTCAATAGGCTCAAGGGGTTCGTATTTCGCATTTCAATTTCTTTATCCTTTAACGCTATTCAGGTCACAGTAGATTTAGAATCTATCGACTATTTTAACCCATCGCTGATACGATAAGTAAATTTCTCCCTAAGGTGATCCAAAAATGGCGTCTGGCTCCTCTTGCGAATGCGCATATCTTGAAATGTTCTGTAGTAATCTCCCAGGCTGATATTGAACACCTCTTCAAATGCAGAGGCGATCACTTTGATGTCGGTTTGTTCTGTTTGTTGAAAGTTATGGATAGAAGATCAGATCAGAACTGTCATTTACAAAAGCGAAGATGAGATTTAGCCGATTGTGAAATTCACAAGTTGGTACCAAGGTGGGGGATTTATTCGCCTGTCCATATTATCTGTCCGTGATTTATTGGGTCAGCACGAAGATAATTGATAGGCTGCGCCCGCGTAACTAAGCTGGAAGTAAATGCGCTAAGCATTGACACCTATCGATCTTAAGAACTGTTCCCTGTAATTGGAACCTATGGGTATCTCACTCTTACCAATAACTACCCGGTTGCCCTCGATATGGGTTATCTTACGCGTGTTGACAATGAACGACCGGTGGACGCGGGCAAAGACGTTTTTGGGTAAACTGTCCTCCAGTGAAGTGAGGGTCATGACCGGTAAAAGGATTTTATCGTCAAGAACAATCTTGACATTGTTGCCTTGCGCTTCGGCATAGTTAATCGAATCAAAATCAATCTTGTGTATTTTGCCGTCTACGCGGATAAATAGGTGAGTATCATCCTTAGTGTTGTCAGTAACACTTCGTGGTTCAGGAACCGGTGAGATTTGTTCACTGGAAGTATTCGATGATGACAAAAGCCGGTGGCTCGTTTTAATCAGCGATACCATGAGCAACCCCATTACCGAAAACAATACGAATGCCAAAACTCCCTGCGTTAAATTACCTGTTTCGAAATAGCCCGTGGCGAGTACACTTAGCAACAGGCCGCTCAGCACCAGCGCAAGGATTAACAGCAGCGCCAAGCCTCCTGGTGTTCGAATTATTTCCCTGAAAGACCCCAACTTTTTCATGGCGGCTCGGTTAAGAAGGTGCCGGATTCATCATTTCAATTTAGGGGTTCGTCAGTGATTTTCGGGTTTCTACAAGGAAAATTGTTTCTCTTGGGCGTTTTTTCGCAGGTTGTCAAAAATTTTCAAAACAATGAACGAGTCCGTGATCAGCCGCCTAATGACAATCGCCATCGTACTTTTCCTGAAGGCGCACTTTTCTGTTGGGCAGCAAAATAGAATGCCCATCGATACCTCCTTTTTGCTACCGGTAAACGGAGTGCAACAATACCTGGAAATCAAAGGGGCTTTGCGCTCCAAACCTGTACTTCTTTTTATTCATGGTGGCCCGTTCTGGCCGGCAACACCCATGCTCAGGCGATACAACCAGGACCTTACAAACGACTTTGTGGTTGTCTCCTGGGATCAGCGCAATTGCGGCAAGTCCGGAACCGATGCTTCTGCCAAACTTACGCCCGATCTCTTTGTAGAAGACGCCCACCAGGTAACACTGTTTTTGAAAAAGAAACTGGCCGCTAAAAAGATACTGGTGGTTGGTAATAGCTGGGGAAGTGTTGTCGGTATCATGCTTGTCACGAAATATCCACAGGACTACTGGGCGTATGTCGGGGTAGGCCAGGTTGTTAACCAGCCAAAGGCACTACAGGTTGTTCGCGACCTGACTTTGAAACAGGCCGAATTAAAAAAGGATACCGCTACCGTTCGGGCAATCCGACAGTTGCATATCACACCGAGCAATGCCTATTACCTCTCCTTTGAGGATCTTATGAAGTTTTACCAACTGGCCGCTCCATATATCCGAAGTGATGCAGTGATGGCGCTGGAAGACATGACACAATTATATCCCGATTATCATTATTCTAAAATCGATTGGTTCACGCCCCTGATGACGTATGGTAAAGAACTGGTGGACTATATGAATTCCGCGAGATTGGATATTTCGGTATACACAAAATTCGAAATACCCATGTATTTCATCGCTGGCCTGTACGACTATAATACTCCTTCGGCTCTTGTGGAAGAGTACTTCAAAACCATTGCGGCACCCACCAAAAAGTTCTTCTGGTTCGAGAGCAGCGGACATTCCCCGCAATGGGAGGAATCAAAACGATTTCATGAATGCCTGCTGTTAATAGCAGCCGAAAATAAGGAATAATCTTATGAAGACGACTAACAGTCGCCATTTCTGACATCGTCAATTCCTTCTACCAGTAGTTTTCGAACTTGCTTTAGTTGCCGGATTTTAAGATCAATCTCAGTGATTTTGGAATTGAGTACTTCAATTTTCTTTTCCTTCGAAAACCTCTTGTTGAACCAACCGTCCAGCAGATCTTTTATCTCCGACAGGGTAAAACCGATTTCTTTTGCTTCCTTGATCAGGTGAATTTTTTCAACAAGACTTTCATCGTAGCTCTTGTAGTTGTTAGTTTTCACGTTTTCGTTAGTCACCCCTCTAAAAAGCCCAAAGTTCTCGTAGTACCGCAAAGTATGGATGGAGAGTCCGCTGCGTTTCGATAATTCATTTATTAGCATATTCCAGATTCTTGAAAATAAATTCAAAGTATAGACTATACTCTATACTTGCCAGTTGACAAACTTACTTCTTATTTTGACCAAAAGCATAAAATCAAGACGCAATGAATAATCTCATTTACGCTAAAATGATTGTGCGAATAGCCTCGCTCTACAATGCAAGTGCCCTGGTTTTTTTCTTGCTTCCGAACGGGCTATCCTTGTTAGGAGTGATGGAGCCCTACAGCTCATTTTGGAGAGTTCTGCCTGGTTTATTGGCTGCATATGGAGCTATTGTGCTCTGGCTTTCGTCTGGTGATGTGATGAAGTACGCTTCATTTTCATTTTGGAATGGCGTTGTCAGGCTTGTATTTGTAACGGTCGTTTTTATTGTTGGCTACCAGGATTCGGTCGGCAGCTTTGTATTATGGCTTGCCATTGGCGATTTACCTTTAGGTATACTCACAATCTACTTTGTTAAAGCAGCTACCGGAAAATCTATATCCTCACTTTTAACTAACAAAAACGTATGAGATCACCGACCAATCTAAGGATTCTATTCACTGCTGTTGCAATTTTGGAGTTCTTCTATTTTGTGGCGGCTATGACACCACCGAGCATGGTAAAGTCACTTACGGGTTGGGAACTTACTGCCGATGGGCATTGGATAACAAAGCTAATGGGCATTGCACTTTTGACACAGGCTTATGTCGCCTGGATTTTTCGTAACTCTCCCCATATTGGCATAGCAACTGCGCTTGCTTTCTACCAGGTGGCCAGCGCCACAACCGATTGGGTAATGTGGTTGACAATGAGAGACGAAGGTATCTTCAATAACCCCTTAGCAAGGACCACTGTTTTGGCCGCAATTGTATCTCACTACCTTCTTGGTATTTTGCTGGTTACAGGAATTATTAAAGCAAAGCGTAAATAATAGCTACTCATCGTAAAAGAACAGGAGCATCGGAGCATCAGTCTTAGTGAGAATCACAAAAACTGAACGTTATATTGTCCGATTCTGAACTCAACATTGGACACAGACTTGCGAAATGCTAGCAAAACTGAATGACTACGCGGTGGCATCAATTTTGACGAAAAAGAACTGAAAAAGAACTAAATTGAATATTATGAAAAGAACACCGACTATTCTTTATTCGATTTTATCAACGCTGCTGCTATTGGAATTCCTGTTAACAAGTTGGTCTATCGGTAACAGAGAATCATTTTTTCAAAACGACCTGGTAAAGCAAGATTTGATTATCAGAATTGTGATTCTTGCTGTTTGCTTGTTCAGCCTGATTCAGATATATTTTCTTCATATAAAAGGAACAAGATTAACCTCAATTAGTTACTGGTTAATTCTCGGACTAAACTCCGCTACTGCAGTCTATTTGAAATATGTACAAGACTTCGCAACCACAGACTATTTGGTTTTTGGCAGAGTCTTGTTTTCTGTCAGCTTCTTTAGGTGGACAATGTTTCTCTTACTAGGCGTGCTATTCAACTCATTTTATCAATACAGAAAAGATCAACAGATAATAGCATAACAGATTCACCGGCTAAACCCTCCGGTGAACTACATCTTTACTGGTAAAAGTTCAGGGAATGCCAAGACACACATCACCCTAATTTTTGCTGTGTCGATTATTTTGAAGTTGGCCAGTTGTCAACTGTCAACGAAGCCAAACTCACTGTCTACGCGTTGAGACTTTCAAAGAGAATTTCAATTTGTCGGCTTACATTTGGCAACTTGAATCTGTTTTGTTACTTAGTTGCCATTGGGTCTCTAACAGTATTTTGAGCTGCTGTGAGCAACCATTTGTTGTCCTTATTTACAAAGACTAATGTAAGAATATCATCCGTTGCGTCTCGTTTGTTGTTTCCGTGATCAATTCCGTCAGGTGGGTAAAATTCGCCAACGTGAATTATTAAGTTCGCAACAATCACGTCTTTTGTGATTTGCCGCATTACAAGGCTCTTTTTTTCAAACTTGACACCGTTAAACATTGCGTTAAAACTGGAAGTATGAGTGGCAACTGTGATTTCACGATTGGTCCACCATACTCCAACAATGTTTATCCAATTCATGTCCGGTGTCGAATTATTTTTCATTGAACTGAAATCATGGGAATTCCAGGACTCCACAAGTTCATCAATTACTTTATTTATTGCTTTCTCATCATCAGATTGACCAAATGTCATTATTGGCATAAATAGGAGGAGAATACAGAATGTTTTCATAAGTGTAGGTTTATTTTTTTGTTTTGAATTTGTTCGAAGT
>JBMOKS010000374.1:0-15186 GCA_049324355.1 Bacteroidota bacterium | reverse complement strand
AGAAGTAGGCGATGGGAGGAAGATACTGGAGTTCAACTAAGCCACAATACACGACGCTCGGATTAATGGCCGCAAATTATCGACTTGTCATTCAAAATGTTCCATGTGCGTGCTACGGCGAATGACTTTTTTTTATAAATATTTTGCCGAAGACAATGCCGCTTACAGTTGTAACAAAAAATCCTTTCGCTTCTGGCGGCCACAGCGAAGCAAAAAACGCTGAGGCTCCATGATCGGCTATTGTTTTCACAGATATTGCTCAATGTCGCCCAGGCCGTGTCGAATGATCTGGAGATCCGGTGTTGTACAGTCGACGACGGTGGAGGGTATGTTGCCGCCAGGTCCACCATCAATGACGATGTCGACCTGGTGTTTAAAGTCTTCGTAGATTTCTTCCGGATCGGTGGTGTACTCTTTTATGACATCATCGTCTTTGATCGAGGCGGTGATCAGCGGATTACCCAACAACTGTACGATGCCTAACGGAATGGCGTGACTGGGTATGCGGATGCCGACAGTTTTTTTGTTGACGTCCAGGATCCTGGGCACTTTGCTGCTCGATTCGAGAATAAAAGTAAAAGGACCCGGCAGGGCTTTCTTTAGTAATTTAAAGACCGGCGTCTCAATCCTGCGCACATATTCTGAAATGTGGCTTAGGTCGTGACATATAAAAGACAAGTTGAGTTTCTGCGGCTTAATGTTCATGATCTGACAAAGTCGCTCGATAGACTTCCGGTTCATCAGGTTGCAACCAATTCCGTATATAGTATCGGTAGGATAAATGATGAGTCCATCGCGCTTGAGAACATCAACTACCCGCTGAAGCTTCCGGCCTTCGGGATTTTGGGGATGTATTTTTAAAAGTTCTGCAGCCATGGTCTGGAATCCTCAAAGTTAAAGAAACACCGAACCTAATCATAAGCCACATTTTTTGAACGTTACGCTGTTAACTAAATTTGTATTTTTACGTTTTTGTTTGTCTCATGAAACCCAGTAAACGACTTATTTTCTTTCTTCTCTTTTCAATTCTGCTGATCTCATTTACTTATTATGGTTTTCAGATCTGCTATACGCCCAATTTTTTGGTAGGCAAAGATGACAGGCTTCTGATTGTACAGAAGGACGCAACGTTTAAACATATCCAAAAAGAACTTCATGATGGAGAATATGTTCAGGATCTTATTTCCTTCAGCTTTTTAGCACGGCTCATGGACTACGATGAGCTGATTAAACCCGGCCGCTACGTTTTGCGGAAGAACATGACCAACCTGGAAGCGATCAGACTGTTGAAGTCAGGAAAACAAGAGCCGGTGCGCATTACTTTCAACAATGTGCGACTGATCAGCGACCTGAGCGAGAAGATCACCCGCAACCTGGGCATGACGCACGATGAGTTTGAGGCGGCCTTGATCCAATTTACCATGAATAACTCCTTTGGATTTAATAAGGATAACATCATGGCAATGTTTATCCCCAACACTTATGAGGTTTATTATAATATCAGCCCCGAAGAATTGGTGGAACGCATGCATCATGAGTACGAGAAATTCTGGAACACTGAGCGCACAGAAAAAGCAAAAGTAGTGGGTCTCAGGCCCGTGGAGGTGTCTGTTTTGGCATCGATCGTTCAGGCAGAAACCATTAAGCAAGATGAGGCTCCTATCATAGCCGGTCTTTACCTTAACCGTCTTCGAAAAGGCATCGCGCTGCAGGCAGATCCCACGTTGGTTTTTGCCGTAGGCGATTTTTCGCTGAAGCGTGTGCTGAATGAGCACAAAGAGATCGACTCACCATACAATACGTATAAATATCCAGGTTTGCCTCCGGGCCCTATCAACATGCCTGAAATAAATTCGATCGACGCCGTGTTGAATTATGACTCCAGCAACTATTATTATATGTGCGCGAAAGAAGATTTTTCGGGACGCCACAATTTCACCAACAGCTATGCCCAACATATGCAAAATGCTGCACGTTATCAGCGGGCGTTAAGCCGTGAAATGAAAAAGGCAGCCCAAAACAGAAGATAATGTATACTTCTGAAACCACCTTGCGCGTGCGCTACGGCGAAACAGACCAGATGGGATACGTATACTACGGAATCTACGCCATGTATTATGAAGTGGCGCGCGTGGAGAGCCTGCGTCGTCTGGGGCTCACCTACCGCGAACTGGAAGAAATGGGAGTAATGATGCCGGTGTTAGAAAACCATTCGAAATATATTGCCCCGGCCCGTTATGATGATTTACTTCGCGTCGTTACCGTGATTCGCGAAAAGCCGTCGGTGAAGATCAGGTTTGAATACGAGATCTACAACGAGGAGAATAAACTCATTCACCAGGGTGAAACGCTGCTGGTGTTCATAGACAAAAAAAACAACAGACCTTGCCGGCCTCCGGAAGTTATGGCTAAGGTACTTGAGCCGTTTTTTGGATGAAGTACAAATACAGAAAACTCATTTTCGAAAAGACGCCCGCCAGGATGGTTATTGCCTGGCTGAAGAGCACACGTTTCGAAAAGCACGAGGGCGTTTCGCTGTATCGCATCGCTAAAACTTTCTTGAAGAACCTGCAAGACGATGAGATCATAGACCGTGCCAACGGCGTGGCGTTCAATTTTATACTGGCAATATTTCCCGCAATCATTTTTCTATTCACGCTGATCCCCTACGTCACACAGTATTTTCCGGACATCAATACCGAAAGTATTATGAAATTTTTTGGCGAGCTTATGCCCGCCAGTATGTTCGATGTGGCCTCCACTACCATTCTGGACATCGTGAGCAATCAGCGCGGAGGGTTGTTGACATTAGGTTTTTTGTTTGCATTGTTTTTATCTACCAACGGTATGATGGCCCTGATGCGTGCGTTCAACGCCTGCTACAAAACCATCGAAAACCGAACCGGCTTGAAGACCAGGTTGATTGCCACAGCGCTGACGCTCAACATGACGATCGTTTTATTTCTAGCTATTCTGTTGCTGGTTGTGGGGCAGCTCGTACTCGACTATGTTGTCAATAACTTGCCTGAGTGGTCAAATCCCGGCAGCTTCACCGTATTCCTCATTTTTTCGCTTCGTTTTCTTGTCATCTTCGTGGTTTTTTTCCTTTCCATATCAACTATCTATTATTTCGGGCCGGCTATTCATTACAACTGGAAATTTTTTTCCATCGGGTCGTTCACGGCAACATTGTTGTGTCTGGCGGTTTCTTATGGATTTTCATACTACGTCACAAACTTCGGCACGTACAATAAGGTATATGGCTCCATCGGAGTGCTTATTGCATTAATGGCGTGGGTACAATTGATCACTGTTGTATTGCTGCTGGGCTACGAGATCAACGCCAGCATCCACAATGCCATTCGGTCTGAGGCCCTCTGGAAAGCCAGGCGATATAGAAAATCTCCGGTCATTTGAAAAAGAACGTTACCGGAATCGTTTTTTCGCAGCCAATTTTATGCTACCCCTTAAATTGAGAGATAAGCTCGGTATTTTGTGCTGGTTTGGTAAAACTCACAGCTGTGAGATTTGAAAATTTTCTGTGCCTGCAAACGGGCACAGAATTTTTTTTCTCCTTACCATTCCTCCGCCCCACGATCTGTTAATTTTGCAGTGATGGAACTTTACGCGAAAACCGTACAAGCCAGGTTTATAGAATTGTTTAGGCAAGAGCCCATGCTTGTTCGAGCTCCCGGCCGCATTAACCTGATTGGCGAACACACAGACTACAACGATGGGTTTGTCATGCCGGCCGCTATCGACAAAGTTGTGATCGTTGCCATAGCGCCGTCGCCCGAAGCAACGTCAACAATCCATTCCGTAAAGTACAATGAATCTATTTCCATCGATATCCCAAATCTTGACCGGGTTAAAACTCCAGCCTGGGCGAATTATTTATTGGGAGTTCTTTTTCAGATTCATAAGGATGGTCATAACATCAAACCATTTCAATGTGTATTTGGTGGCGATATTCCCCTGGGCGCAGGCATGTCGTCGTCAGCGGCGCTGGAGTGCGGATTCGCATACGCTATCAACGAACTGAATCGCCTGGATATCCCCAAAAAGCGGCTGATCGAGATCGCACAATGGGCAGAGCATCACTATGCTGGAGTAAAGTGTGGTATCATGGATCAGTTTGCCAGCGTAATGGGCAAAAAAGATCATGCCCTGGTGTTGGATTGCCGCTCTCTTGCCTATCGCTATGTGCCCGTTCCGCTGAACGATCATGATATAATATTGTGTGATACACGGGTTAAACATGCCCTTGTAGATTCCGCTTACAACACACGCCGGCAGGAATGTGAAACAGGGGTTGGTGTGCTAAAAAAATACTTTCCGAATATCAAAAGCCTTCGCGATGTCTCCGAAGAAATGGTCAACATGCATAAAGCAGAATTTCCGGGAAAAGTATACGACCGCTGTCTGTATGTTGTGCAGGAAATAAAACGCGTTGTTGCCGCCAGCGTTGACCTGGAAAAAGGAGACCTGCAGGCCTTTGGAAAAAAAATGTACGAAACCCACGTTGGCCTGAGCCAATTGTATGACGTAAGTTGTGCGGAACTTGATTTTCTTGTAAACGAATCTAGAAAGATAGACGCCGTGTTGGGCGCTCGGATGATGGGCGGAGGTTTCGGCGGATGTACCATCAATATCGTGAGGAAAAAAGAAGCCGAACTGTTTATAAAATTGCTGCAAAACGCATATCGTCAAAAATTTTCTAAAGACATGCCGGCATACCGCGTTAAGATCAGGGCTGGCGCCGGCGTGATGTCACAGGCAGACGTTTCTGTTTTATAGAAGTTTGTTCGATTCGATTACTTTCCGATATTCACCAAAGGAAAAAGCACCCACTGCATCCCTAGTTCATCCCTCCCCCTATGTGAAAGCAATTTTAGGCATTTGCTTTAATAAAATTATTGGAATTGTTATGATGGAATGTGGCCCTAAAACAGAAACGAACAACAAAGGAATCAACAGTTTGGAAACACGGTCGATCACTGGCGTTAAGAAGGACCTTTTTGGAAAAATGCCGGATGGTACGGATATATTTTTATTTACGTTGACGAATCGTGCCGGAGTGACCATGAGAGTAACAAACTATGGTGGCATCATTGTGTCGCTCATGGTGCCGGATAAAACTGGCAAGTTCGAAGATGTTGTTTTAGGATACGATTCTTTAACGGACTATGTTCAGCGCAATCGTTTTTTCGGGGCGCTCATAGGCAGGTATGGCAACCGCATTGCCGGAGGAAAATTTCAGCTCGACGGCACTGCCTATCAATTGGCACAAAACAATTTCGGCAATCACTTACATGGCGGGCCAAGGGGCTTTGATAAGGTAGTGTGGGCCATCGAAGAACTACCTTCTGCCGAGGGCGTTGCCTTGAAACTGTCGTATCTGAGCAAAGACGGAGAAGAGAATTACCCCGGAAATCTGCGGGCTGAAGTCACCTATACCCTCACGCACAACGACGAATTGAAACTTGACTACCGTGCTGTTACAGATAAAACCACTATTGTTAATCTGACACAGCACACTTATTTTAACCTCAACGGCAACACCAAAGCCGATATTCTGCAGCATGAGTTAACGCTTAATGCCGACAAGTTTGTTCCGGTAGACCAGACCTTGATTCCGACAGGTGAATTAAAAAATGTTGCAGACACGCCTTTTGATTTCAAAACGCCGCACACGATCGGTTCGCGCATCGATACAAAAGATCAACAACTGGAGTTTGGTGCAGGTTACGATCATTGCTGGGTGCTGCGTGAATCGGAAGATACCTTGAAACATGCGGCCACACTTTACGAGCCCACCAGCGGCAGAGTCATGACAGTTCATACGACCGAGCCTGGCATTCAATTTTATTCGGGCAATTTCCTGGACGGTTCACTGGTAGGGAAATATGACGTGGCCTATAAAAAACGCTATGGACTGTGCCTGGAAACAGAACATTTTCCTGATTCGCCTAATCACAACACTTTTCCATCAGTCGTGCTCCGTGCAGGAGAAGTTTATACTACCCGATCCGTGTACGCTTTTTCGGTAAAAAAATAGAACTACTTGATCTTACGCGTTGAATTTCGGATCACCAACATTGTCGGTAACCCTTTGGTCACCGGTTGGAATGTGCCCTCGGCATTGATCTGTTGAAGAAAAAGTTCTGCCGCAGTTTTTCCGATCTCATAAGCCGGCTGAGAAACCGTTGTCAGCGAAGGCTCGATGAATTGTGACACGGGCTCATTCGTAAATCCAACAACGGAGATATCATCAGGGATTCTGAGTTGTTTTTCTTTGATCACCACCATGGCCTGAATGGCTATAGGGTCATTCATACAAAATATGGCATCTGGCTTTTCACGAAGGCCGAGCAGTTGTTTGACGGCTTCGGCCGGACCGTTATGTAGATCCTGGCAATGAACGACGAGGTCATTATCCATCGCGATGTTGCTTTTGGCGAGCGCGTCGGCGTATCCACGCTGCCGTTGCATGGTGATGGAGAGATTGGTGGGTCCTCCTATGTAAGCTATACGTCGGCACCCGGTCTGGATCAAATACTCAACTGCGCGAAAGGCGCCATCATGGTCGTCGACAATTACTTTCGACACGTCTAACTCGTCACACACGCGATCGAACAGCACAATGGGTATCTTTTTCTGAATCAATTGTTGCAGGTGATCATAATCTTTTGTGTCGCTTGAAAGAGATATCAGTAGTCCGTCTACCCGATTAGCCACCAGCATGTGTATGTTGGAGATCTCGGTTTGCTGCGACTCCATGCTCTGACAGATCATGATGCTATAGTTGTGACTGGATGCATACTCCTGAATTCCACTGATGGCCGATGAAAAGAAATGCATCACGATCTCCGGAACAACAATGCCCAACGTGTTGGTCTTCTTGATACGAAGACTTTGTGCAACCCGATTGGGCTCATAATTCAGCTTCCGGGCCATCTCCAGCACGGCACGTTTGGTTTCAGGATTCACATCCGGTGCGTTTCGCAATGCTCGCGATACGGTGGAGATAGAGATGTTAAGCCTGATGGCCAGATCTCGGATGGTTGCTTGAGGATTTCTCATATCGACAAAGACAAACTTACATTCAAAAAGCCTAAAATATCCTAAATATTTTTTTGGAATCGTGGTGTTGAGTTGACTATTGATGCCACAAATTGAACAGGTAGCGGAATACCTGTTGGATAAGACGTCGTTGTGTAGTATTATCAGGAAATATTATACATCATTTTATGATCTCCGGTGTGACCAGCGGAGGAAAGAATTAGCCACGCAAGCCGACTATGGCTCGTGATGGAGAATGCAGTATAACAACAATCTTATTCGAATGAAAAAAATCTTGATTGCTCTCACTTTGGTTTGTTCTTTTTCTCTATTCACCTCCGCCCAAACATCCGAATGGAAAATGGTTGCCGGACATATTGCCTCACCTTGGTCCGAAAAGGTGGACGACGCCAACCCATTGCCCGAATATCCCAGGCCTCAGCTCGTTCGTGAAAATTGGTTGAACTTAAATGGCTTGTGGGATTTTACCATTCAACCCAAAGATGAAAAAACACCAGCTACATTTCAGGGCAAGATATTGGTTCCTTTTGCCGCCGAGTCGTCACTGTCGGGTGTAAGCAAAATCGTGGGCAAAGACAATCGGCTTTGGTATCGGCGATCGGTGATCATTCCATCTACCTTTAGCAATAAAAATGTGTTGCTCCACTTCGGCGCCGTCGACTGGCAATGCGAAGTTTTTGTGAACGGCCAAAAAGCGGGCGAGCACCAGGGTGGATACGATCCGTTTTTTCTCGATATCACAACGTTGCTCAAAAAGCGCGGAGACCAACAAGAAATCGTTGTTGCCGTTTGGGATCCGTCCGATGCCGGTCCTCAGCCCAGAGGGAAACAGGTGAACAATCCACACAGTATCTGGTACACGCCTGTAACCGGCATCTGGCAAACCGTGTGGCTCGAACCTGTGCCACAGACTTACATTCAATCAGTGAAAAACATTCCTGACATCGATGAGCAAACGCTCACGGTAAAAGCAATGGTTAATAATCTTCAACCGGGCGACCGTTTTAAAGTTTCAATCTGGGCCAACAAGCAAATGGTGTCAGAACAGGAAACCGACGGCACCGAAGCCATACTGCCGGTTAAAGATGCTAAACTGTGGTCGCCGGCCAATCCTTTTTTGTATGATCTTAAAATTGCCGTGGTGAGAAAGGGAAAGATCGTTGATGAGGCCACGAGTTATTTTGGCATGCGAAAAATATCCGTAGCGCCCGATAGCAAAGGTTTTCAGCGAATGTTGTTGAACAATGAATTTGTTTTTCAATATGGTCCGCTCGATCAAGGCTGGTGGCCCGACGGTCTTTACACCGCGCCAACCGATGAAGCTTTGAAATTTGATATCGAAAAAACAAAAGAGATGGGTTTCAACATGATTCGTAAACACGTCAAGGTTGAACCGGCCCGTTGGTACTATCACTGCGACAAGCTGGGCATGCTGGTGTGGCAGGACATGCCAAGTGGCGATCTGGGTAACCGGTGGGAATCACGACCCGGCATTGTTGGAATAGCGACAGACAAAAACAGGAGCGCCGAGTCGGAAGCCATCTATAAAGCAGAATGGAAAAAGATCATGGATGCACTCTATAGTTTCCCTTCTATTGTGATATGGGTGCCTTTCAATGAAGCTTGGGGGCAATTTAAAACCGAAGAAATCGTGAACTGGACAGTGGCGTATGATGGCTCACGACTGGTAAACTCAGCGAGTGGCGGAAATTTCCATCCTGTGGGCCATATTCTTGATCTTCACAACTATCCCGACCCTGCCATGCCCGATCCTGCATTGTTCGGATCGAAACAAGTTATTGTTCTGGGAGAATTCGGAGGCCTCGGTCTTCCACTCGAAGGACATACGTGGAATGCCAAAGACAATTGGGGCTATCAGAATTTTTCAACCCGCGATGAGCTGCAGACCAAATATCAATCGTTCATCGAGCGACTTGAACTCTTGATCGCCAACGGATTATCAGCAGCGGTGTATACCCAAACCACGGATGTTGAAATCGAAGTAAACGGTTTGATGACCTATGATCGCAAGGTTGTTAAAATACCCGCAGCAAAACTTCATGACCTTCATCAGAAATTGTTCAATGAGGCATTGGTGAAAATGAAAACTGATCAACACTAATCGTAATGCTTCGCTTCCTTCCAGGCATCCGATATATCGTATTTCAATCTGCGACCGATAAAAATACCAACGTTGTTTTCGTAAGGCATGCAATATTTACAGGTGGAGACTTTGGCCAATTCAACTTTTTCAAAGTCGCCTACATGATCTTCAAGGTCTCCGCCCACAATGATCACCACTTCGCCGGTATAATGTCTCGGGCCCCAGATCCAGTAGTTGTTGTGACCACCAATGGTTGAAGGCAAGCCATAAGCTTTGCCCAGAAAATCTATTGAACCGCATCGTCCGTAATTGGTTGAATATATAGCGCAACGCTGCTGATCTTCAGGGCTTAGCGAACGATATACCTCGGCAACATCTTTGACCTTTTCTTCCCAGCCAAACATGTCGGCATAGAACTGCGGTAGTTCGGACAATTCTTTGTTCTCGCTTGACGTTGGTTTAAGGCCCGCACTTTTAGTATAAGCAATATATTTTTCAACAGGAAGAACCGGCATAATCAAGGGCAACAAGAGTACCATACCTGTCACCAGCAGAACCGGATAGACGTAGCGCAGCCAAATCACAGATCGACTCGTCAGCTTTTGTTCGATGAAAACCCCCGAAGCTGCAAACAACATCATGTACGCCGGTGAGAGGTATTCGCCTTTGCTGGTACCGTTCGCCAATAGTACAACAAAGGCCGTGAAATATATCCATCCCAATATCCTGTAGGGTTTAAGCGGAGAGTAAAAAAACAATGCGAGCAAGCCGGTGATCCAGATCAGAGAATTGAGCGGATGGTGAATAAGCATTTGTTCAACGACAAAATCCAGGCGGCTTCTTCCGGAGTATTTTCCTGACGACGCATTGTGAATGAACTCCAGGTGAGCCATGTCGTGGTTGATGTTCCAGAGAATGTAAGGCAGGAAAAGAACAAGGGCCAATGTGCCCGCCAGGTACGGCCAGTGTGTAGCAAGCCATTTGCGGTTGGTCATGAAGATGCCAACGGCAATGCCAGCCCCCATGAACAACATACTGATCTTATTGAGCAGTCCCAACCCAAGTACCACACCAAGCCAGATCCAAAGTTTATTGTTTTGGGTGTTGATCAGCCTCACCATGATGTAGGCAGCCAATGCCCAGAAAAAAATATCGATCGAGCCCATGGAGAAGATCGACCCTGATCCAATGTGTACGGGGGAAACAAAAACTGCCAGGCACGCGAGAAATATGGCAAACGTTTTTCCACCCAGTTCTTTGGCCATCAATGCGGTCAGCAAAAGTGTACCACTGGTGACCACGGCCGGAACAAAGCGGATAGCAACAAGGCTATCGCCCAGTAAAAGTCTGCTGAGTTTTAAGACATAGATACAAAACGGTGGCTGATCTACGTAACCCCAGGCCAGGTGTTCTGAGCAGGCGATGTAGTAAAATTCGTCGCGGAAAAATCCATAAGCTCCTGAAAGGTTTACCAACAGGTGAAGCAGGAAGTTGGCGCCGATAAACGTTGCCACAGTTATTTTTTCGGTTGAGGTGAAGGGGCGGTGGTTCAAATCAGTCATGAGGTTGTTTTGTTTTTGCTAAAGGTCAAATATGGAATGAAGCGAGCTGCTAGCGACGTTATTTTATAATATCGCCCTTCGACCTTATAAAATCGAACGTTTGTCGGGAAACTCAAAACACAGAGACTTGAATTTCCTTGGATGGTTGCATGGTGAAATTCAAAAGTGGCTGTTAGAATTCTATTTCCTCCTTCAAAAATTTGATGAAATAGTCGAAGTACTCCGGGCTTTGATCATTCTTAAGGCGCGAAACATACTGCGTTCGGTAAAGACCGCCCTGGGTCACTTTGACTGTACGAATTCCGTTTTGATGAAGGTAGGGTTTCAGTGCCCACTTTGCCATCACTACGACACCCATATCTGCCTTTACCATTTCTATACAAGCCTCGGTGAGCGGCAAAATGGTGATATTCGAAGGCTTCACGCTGGCAGGTTGAAGAACCCGTTGATAGATCGTTACGGTTTCCAGTGGTTCTGAATGGATCAGCAAGTTAACGTGCCTGAAATCTTCTGCGGTTACGAATTCTTTTTTTGTCCAGGTATGAAATTCAGGCACCACAGCCACCATCTCATCCTGAAAAAGTTCGACGTATTCAATGTTGTCGTTCAACACGGGGTCGCTGGTGATGGCCAGATCGATTTGCCCTTGTAATAATTTCTGTATCGGGCGATGCGTGGCTTCGAAAACGATCTTTACTTCGATATTGGGAAATTCGTTGTTAAATTTTCGAAGCAACGACGGCAACCAATGGTAACTGGTATAACATTCTGTGCTGATCCTGATCTCACCGGTTTCACCACCGATCAGGTCTTTTATCTCTTTATTAACCTTATCGAGTTCACGTAAAATGAGTGTGGCGCTTTCGTAGATCTTCTGACCGGCGTCAGTCAGGATCAGTTTTTTGTTGATGCGATGAAAGATACGCGTGCCTAACTGTAATTCGGCCTCCTTGAGCTGATGGCTCAGCGCGCTGGCCGTGAGGTGTAACTTTTCAATCGCGTTGGCGATGCTCCCCTCCTCCACAATGGTCTTCACGAGTTTCAAGTGGCGAATTTCCATTCGACAAAGGTACAAACTCCTGCGCATTGGCGACCATGAGCAGAATTAACGATGCTGATGAATATTTTTCACTTTTATGGCGTGGCGACACCTCGTACTTTTCAGCCATCGATCAAATCAAGAATTTTATGAATGCACAAGTTGATTTTTACAAGAACAAGCTGGCGTTTGAGATGGACCCGGCCGACCTATTTGAAGCACTCAACAACGGTCAGAAGATTGCCGTCATTGATGCACGCAGGCCCGAAGCTTTTGAAAAGGAACATATTCCCGGGGCTATTAATTTTCCGCATCGTGCCATGAATGCCGACACCACCCAATCGCTCGACAAAACTATATTGTATATCACATATTGCGATGGCATCGGATGTAATGCATCTACAAAAGGTGCGCTGAATCTGGCCAAACTGGGCTTTACCGTGAAGGAACTGATCGGCGGAATAGATTGGTGGAAACGCGATGGTTACGCCACCGCAGGCCACCAGGGTGTAGAGGCCGGATTGAAACCGAGTTGTTATTGTTGAAAATAATTTGAGCCTTTATGCTCTTTCATGAACCATGTCTCTTTGTGGCAGGTACCGGTTTAAGCCACAAAAAGACATGGGCATTTGTTTTTTAGGCAGCCAGCTAATGAGATATATCTCCACGACCGGCTCCATAATCATTTTATGCTTTTTTTTCATTGGCGGCTGTTCGGAGTCAACTGACCCGGCTTCAAGAAGCACAGACCTGAATACCGACACAACCCAACAAACCAATCCTGACCCCGGAGCCTTCAAAGAATATACCGTACTTCCACACGAGGCCGATGTGGCAATCAAAGCTTCTAACGAGCCCCACTTTGCGTTCGTAGATACGCGCACATCATTGAAAGGCAAGTTGCTCGTGTTCCTGGGAGGCACTGATTCATATCCACGATATTACATGCAATTTCCAAAGACAGCCGCGAGCCTCGGATACCATGTGGTGAATATAAATTACCTTAACCAAGTATCTGTGCGGTTGTGTGACGGCGAAGCCGACATAAATTGTTTTGCGCGGTATCATCAGGAGGTGATCTTTGGCGAAGAACAAAGCGAAGTTGTCAAGGTGGACCCGGCTAATGCGATTGTGAATCGAGTTCTCACGCTGTTGAAATATCTGCATGCCAAATACCCTAACGAAAAATGGGATCTGTTCTTTGACGCTAACGGGCTCATTTATTCAAAGCTGCTGGTTGCAGGTCATTCGCAAGGTGGCGGACATTCGGCCTTCCTGGCACACAAGGTGTCTGTTGACCGTGCCATCTTCTTTTGTTCACCCAACGACTATTCCATAAGATATCACAGCGTAGCGCCCTGGCTGAGTGCGCCTTTTGCTACGACAGCCGATCGCCTTTACGGACTTATTCACGCTGGTGACGAGATCGTGGAGCCATCCGAGCAATATGCAACCTGGAAAGCAATGAAAATGCTCATGACCGCCGATACTGCTTCCGCCGACAAACCGACGTTCAGGAATTTTCGCGCGCTTTACACGAACATTAGTCCTAACCCGGCAGCACCAAGTTCGAGATTAAAACATAATGCTCCGGTCATGGATATCGCCATTCCTCCCGGTGCGCCGGCTGATCATTTAAAGCAAGTCTGGATCCACCTGTTGGGGGGGTGATGGGTAAAACTTGCCGGGTTATATGACACGTCGTGACAGGTCATGTAAGATTAAAGCTCACTTCCATTGAATATACTCTGTCTTTTTACTGATTTTTGGGAAAACGAGGGAGACGAGGGAGACGAGTGACTCGTAGCTCGCGAACAAGAACCCATGTCGGTAATGGCAAAGATTTTTTTAGGATTGATCATCGGGCTGGCTAGTCTTCAACCTGTCTGGAGCCAGGAGCACCGTGCTGACCTGGAATGGTACCAGAATTTTTTTCAGGAAAGGAAACGCCAGCCGGTGGAGGAGGAGCTGGCATTTTACAATGCGAAGCTGGAGCAGGCCAGAAGCGCCAATGATGCTGCTGCCGAAGCCCATGCGCGCATGGAGATCGGGCTGGTTCACCTCACCCGCACCCATGACTACGAACGCGCCCTCGATTTTTTTATCCGTTCTCTCGCTATCGAAGATTCACTCGAATTGAAACATGAAAGTATGTTCACCTACATGGCCATGGCTCAGGTATTCGAAGTGGTGGGTGATTATTATAAGAGCGCCGATTTCCTGAAACAGGCCATGCGAATCAACGAACAGTCCAAAGACGTTAACGTGCTGGTAGTGATTGCCAACAGACTCGGTCGTATTCACGCCGCAAGGGGTCAGATCGACGAAGCGTTGGAAAATTATGAATTGGTATTAATCTATAAAGATCAGTTGAACAATTCGCTGGCCGAAGCGGAGGCCTTGTTCAATCTCGGTCATCTTTACACTCAGCAAGGTAAATACGACGAAGCCCTGCAAAGTCACAAACAAGCCCTGGCGATCAGACGCGAAGCAGAGGACAAAAAAAATGAAGCACTTTCGCTCAACGACATCGGCGAATTGTATCGCCTGATGAAAAATGAAGACAAAGCATTAGCCAATCACCAGGTGGCGCTAGAGATCCGTCTTACACTGAAAGACAAGAAGGGACTGGCCGAATCGTATAACAATATTGCGGCGTTGTATTTCCAGCAACAGAAATTTGAGCTGGCCATTGCTCAACTCCAACATGCGCTGGACGCGGCCCAGGACCTGCAACTGCAAGATCAGATACGTAAAAGTTATGACTACTTCAGCGAGTGTTATGAGGCGCTCGGAGACTACAAAAAGGCGCTGCACTACAAAGACCTTTTCCTGGCTATCAACGACTTTATTCAGAACGAAAAAAATGAGCTGCGACTACTCGAGACTCAGAACCGTTACGTGATCAACAAAAAAGAATCACAGATCGAAAAGCTGGAGTCGATTCGTGCCGCCCGCGAAAAAGAGATAGAAGCCCAACGCAAATTCGGGAATATACTCGTGGCTTTTATCGCACTCAGTCTCGTTGTGGTGGCCATGATATTTTATCTGTACGTCGTCAACAAAAGATCGAATAAGAGACTGCAAGTGGTCAATGCCAAGGTGCAACAACAAAACCTGACTTTGCAAGAGCTCAATGCCACCAAAGACAAGTTTTTTTCCATCATCAGCCACGACCTGAAAGGTCCATTGAATTCACTCACCTCTTTCTCGGGCTTGCTGATCAATCATATTGACACGCTGAGTAAAGAAGAGATTCAGATGCTGGCCAAGGACCTCGACAAATCGCTGAAGAACCTTTTTGCCTTGCTGGAAAACCTGCTGGAATGGTCGCGCTCGCAAACAGGCAATCTTGAATTTAAGCCGGAGTCATTTGACCTTGCCATGCTGTTGGACGA
>JBMOKS010000373.1:0-1703 GCA_049324355.1 Bacteroidota bacterium | reverse complement strand
ACGCAAAATGATGGTAACATCGACAACGCTGTTTTCGATCTGTAGACTAAAGTGTTTGGCGGGAAAACCATAAACCCTGATGTCGTCTGCTTTCTGAATATCTTGCTTGATGCGCTCGCCGAATTGTTCAACAACCGTAGCCAGATATAATGAATCGTCCATCACGTTTACTCCCGCCTCAAACTCATTGTAGATCACATAGGCTGTCATGCCTTCGCCTGTTACGGCGTGCGATTTTACTTTCACCGTGAAACCCTCGGGCGTTTTGTTCTCTGTTTCCGTAACCTTGGGCTCCGACGGAAAGCGAACGGAAAAAGCTCCTTCTTTCGACGTGAATTGTTTCCATGTGCCCGATTGCGCCGTGGCGTCCACGCCGATGAGCAATAAAATATAGGCAACCGACAACAGGCTAGCGAGGGTTCTGATTTTCATGCAGTGAATGTAAGTGTTAGATGCGAAAAGTAAAAAGCCCCGGGTACGGGGCTTTTGTTTATTGTGTGAGCTGAATTTCTTCGCCTTCTTTATTCAGAAATTTGAATTCAACGATGGCCATGGAGGTGTCTTTTACCAGCGTGACCCAGCGTTTGTATTTGATGAACCAGCGCATGCGCTGCGATATAAAACCTTGTGTGAAGTATGCGTGGAGGTATGGATGCACCGCCAGCACCAGGTCTTTTTCATTCTGCTTCACCAGCAGATGTTCAATGTTCTTTTCAATAAGATCAGAAACCAGGATCGATGCCGAGATCTTGCCGGTGCCGTTACACGTAGGGCACGACTCTTTGGTGGCAATGTTCATCTGCGGCCGAACGCGCTCGCGCGTGATCTGCATCAGTCCGAACTTCGATAATGGCAACACGGTAGATTTGGCCTTGTCGTCCATCATCTCTTCTTTCATCACGCGATAGATGAGCTTCTTGTTCTCGGGGTTCTTCATGTCGATGAAGTCTACCACGATAATTCCGCCCATATCGCGCAGACGAAGTTGGCGTGCAATTTCTTTTGCCGCTTCAACATTTACCGAAAGTGCTGTCGTTTCCTGATTTTCTTCGCGGTTGGATTTGTTTCCACTATTCACATCGATCACGTGCAGTGCTTCTGTATGTTCGATGATCAGATATCCACCACCTTTCAAACTTACGGTCTGACCAAAAGCAGATTTGATCTGGCGCTCAATACCATAATGTTCGAAGATCTTGGCCTTCCCGGAGTAGAGTTTTACTATTTTTTCTTTATCAGGAGCGATGGTGCGGATGTAGGCGCGCACTTCATCGGCCATCTTTTTGTCGTCTACGTGAACATTGTCGAACGATTCGTTCAGCAGGTCGCGCAACAACGACGAGGTTTTATCCAGTTCGCCTATTACTTTATCGCGGGGGTTAGCCACGGGCAGGCGTGTCATTCCTTCTTCCCAGGTTTTCACCAGATTGCGAAGGTCGCGATCCAGCTCGGCCACCTCTTTGTTTTCGGCTACGGTGCGGATAATAACGCCGAAGTTTTCGGGTTTAATAGATTGAATGAGGCGAAGCAGGCGTTTACGCTCGTCGCTGCTGGTAATTTTTTTTGATACGCTTACCGCGTTGGAAAATGGCACCAGCACCAGGTATCTTCCGGCTAGTGATAACTCACAGGATAATCGAGGCCCTTTCGTAGAGATCGGCTCTTTTACAATCTGCACCGGTATCAATTGGTTTTTCGAAAGC
>JBMOKS010000372.1:0-1706 GCA_049324355.1 Bacteroidota bacterium | reverse complement strand
CGCCTACATTCGGTTTACGAACACCACTTCGAGATGAGCTCGGTGAATTTTGTTCAAGCTTTCAAGTGCATTCTTTAATGTATGCCCAACTATTAAAACAGTCTTATGGATAAACCGATTCCAACCAAGCCGAAAGAAACAGCAGTAGCCAGGACAATTGACCTTGATCAATTTAAGACCCTGTATTATCTACTAAATGCAAAACCTGACTCACAGGTCAAACTGTTAACTGACGACAAAATCGTCAACTTACAAGATATCATTGACTTGAATGATAAGGTCCAACGTAAGCTGAAAACAGAACATGTTGAGACTGTGATCACGACAGTGACAGTGTTATTTAACAGCAGGTCATTATTGACCTTCAACAACTGGCAAGAATTCCTCAGGACCGATTGGAAAACATCAGAACAAACTAAATCAATGTCTATCAACTGGGACATTAATATTAAGTTACCACAATACGAATTACCCCAGCGACACACTTTAAAGCTAAGACTAGGGTCGCCGGTAAGGCCGGGAGAAATACTTGAATTGATGATAACGGCAGACAAAGACGAAGAGATATTAGAAGCCACGGCGAACGGGGTATGTAAAATCGACTTCATTAACGAGGTAATTGCAAATGAGTTGTTAAAAGTTGTGGACGAATGGTTTAAAAGTTTAGCAAACAATCAAAAAGAAAATTCATTCCAGTTGTTCAGCGAAAAGCACAAACGAAAAATTGCGTTTGGCATCAATCTAATCATTCCGATGGCTTCCATTGTAGTCGCAATTGGCATTGTGAACTTTAAATTGGATTTATTAGACCTAAGCACAAAAATTGGTATACAAAGTCTACTAACTCTTGTCGGCTTCGGGCTTGCCGTTTTCTACGCAGGCGATCTGCTCGGAAAAGTGATTTCAACAAATATTTACAATAAAGTCAGCAACTATAAAGAGTATTCAATTTTTCAAATAACAAAAGGTGACCAAAACTCAAGACTTGAGACAGAAAGAAAAAACAACAAAATAGCGTGGACTATTATCCGCGATATAGTAGTGTCTCTTATGATCTCAGTCATTTCCTTATTTTTCGAGTCAATACTTGAAAAGGTATTTAAATGACGCGGTACCGACAAGGTGCCATAACGATGTACACGTGGGTCCTACCGTTCTGCCCTCGATGCTACCGCGGCGCCTTTCGGTTTTGCGGACTGTGACTGTAGCATTGTCGCCTAAGACTAAAACCAATTGTCATCATAAATAAAACCGAAAGAATCGCCAAAGACTCAACTTTGTAGACACGGAAATGAAAATAGAAATTGATATACCAGATGACAAACTTCAAAACCTGAGCGCAACAGCAAAGGACGAGGTGGGAAAAGTATCGAAGGCGTACATTGAAGAGGTTTTAGACGAGGCGAGTAGAATTGAAGAAAGTAGACGAACGACTAACTCCAACCCCGAAGTGACGGCAGCAATCATCAGTGATGCCGTCTATTTTGCAAAAAATTTTGGGATAAGGAAAAAGAAACCAAAAAAGCAAATTCTCCTTCAAATTATCTCATTCGTGTCTTCAACAGTAACTGGAGGTCTGTTCGACGTAGATGAGTTCAATGACAAAGCCTACGTTGGACTATTTCTTTTTGTGTTTTTGGTCGCCATTGTTTCGACAGTGTATTTAATCTTTAATGACAACTCAAATGATTAACGACAATATATAC
>JBMOKS010000371.1:0-15303 GCA_049324355.1 Bacteroidota bacterium | reverse complement strand
TGTCAGGTAACGGTGTGTTCTTGTTTTTTTTAGCCATAAAGGCAAGTCAGATCTAAAACAGTCGCGCTGTTTTAATGGATACTAAAGAATCAGGATTCCAGGTGGGCTCGCGATCATTTTTCGTCTGCCGGGAAAGGCGCATGGCAGCTTGGATCAGGTAGGGCAAGGAATCAGTAGGAAAGTTAATTATTTCCTTTCAATTCTTTCAAAGATAGTCAATTGTCATGGGTCAAATAGTCACTAGAAATAGTGATTTCCGATCTCAAACCAGCCGCCCCGCTATCGGGATGACCATTGACTAGTGACTATTGACCATTTTATAAACTTTATCGAAACGTTCGGCGAGTTTCGTGTATTCTTCACTCCAGTTGTTTTGAAGGGAATGTTCCTGGAAAGTTGATGCGGGAAGGAAATGGAAATTGATATTCTGCCATGCCTCGGGGTCGTTTTCTTCCAAGTCCTTTATACACTTGTCAATTTCATGACGAAGGTCTTCGCCAGTATCGTAGATCGTCCAGTCGAGGTCAGAGTCGTCGGTGATCTTTTCACGGATGGATAATAAAATATCAATGATTTCCTGTTGTGGTTGATGAGGTGATCCGTCAGGTGAGTTCATTTCTGGAATTAGCTTGCTTCACAAAGTTAAAATATGAAAAAATCGGCAAGGCTGTTGTAAAGCGCGAAGATCAAATTATCTTTGGTATGTGGAGCCCATCACAGTTTCCCTGGCAGGGAAGGTGATGGGCTTTTTTATTAAACTCTCATTTCATGTTTAAGATTTTGGCTGTTCTTTTTCTGTGGTTGCTCGTCGCCAACGCAGTTTATGCCCAGGTGGATATTGTTGAGATCGATTCCACTACCCGGTTGCCCAATAAAACGTTGCCCTTTGATCAGCCTTTTATACTCAAGATACCCACCAAGGCCGACTACATTACCGGGTTCACGTTTGTGCAGCACATCGGCAAAAGAGATTTGGCTTCCACACTCAGGTTCCGAGAAAGGTTTCACATGGATTACAAGCTTCATGAGTTTGACGAATCGGCCTATGCCATTAAGACGATAGATAAAAAGAAGTACTTATTTGTTTCATTTGCCGGCGAAAATCTTCTGAACCCCGGCAAGCATTATAGTATTTTTTGGGTCGAAGATAAGCTTGAAGCTGTAATGCAGATCTTCGATCACTATCACGATTACAGACTCCGTAACCCGACCACGCTGAATATCAAGGATACCTCGTTCGTTGCGGCGTGGAAAATTTATAAAAGGCTGATAGCCGTGAACAAAAATACCCTCAGCGTGGAAGTCGGCTTTGTGTCGTCAGATTCGACCGATTTGAAAACGATTCAGAGATTTTATGATGACAAGTCGCTGGATATTCCAGCCAAGTACCAAGCGCTGGGGGCGAAGGTAGCCGCTTTCGAAGCCAAGGTCACGACACTGTCTACACAGACGGCACTGAATGCAAACAATGGTTTGTTAAAATTGATCGAAGACATAATAACCCCCAACGATCATCTGGATTCTGAGCTCAAGGGCGGCTACCTGACCAGCGTTCCGAAAAGTAGTCAGCGATTGTCGAAGCTCTTTGGGCTAAGTCAAGCCGATTACCAACAAGTGGTGCAAGGACTCGCCGATATGGATTGCAACCTCTGCACGCCAAATACCAAGAGTGACTATGCCAGGCGAAAGACTGCCCTGAGCAATTCACTCGCAGCGATAGATCAGCTTTATGTTCTTTCTGCAGCCGCAGAACAAAGCGACAACGCGCTGAATCCCGGTACAAGAGCGCTTAAAACTTTTCGCGATGAACTTGCAGCGTTGGATAAAGACATGGGCGAGATCGTGAAAGCATGGAGTGCCATCAAGACCGCCGTCGCTTCTGTTGGCCTGGCGCCCATCGATAAGCTCGATGCCAGCACCAACATCAACAGCTTCGACACGAGAACCAAACTCAGCATAGCACCCGACTTCGGAGTTGTGACCACGCGCATTGGCAGAGATGGCGCCAATCCCTATGACGTTGTGCCTTACCTGGGGTTTCATATCAACTTCAGGCCTATCAATCGTGATGTGAAGTTCTGGTCATACCGGCACAATACGTGGCACTATTTGTCCTTTATGGTAGGGTGGAGTCTTGTAAACATTGGTAATGGCCCTACCGCGGGCAAAGATTCTGTAAGCAGTTATTTCGCGAAGGAAAAAGGAACGTTACTGACTGGCGTGGGCATACGGCTTGGCAATGCCCTGAAGCTGACGGTGGGAGAGATGCTATATTTTAAATATTCCGAAAGCGCCAGCAATCCAGGTGTGTACACAGATAGAAAATTGAGAAGCTGGCCTTTTGTAGGCAT
Organism: Bacteroidota bacterium; assembly: GCA_049324355.1. Taxonomy (GTDB): domain Bacteria; phylum Bacteroidota; class Bacteroidia; order Cytophagales; family Cyclobacteriaceae; genus Chryseosolibacter. Next base: position 12,952 of record JBMOKS010000371.1, on the reverse strand, counting down.
CTCTATAGATCTTAGCCTTAAGGACTTGTTGAACGGACTATCAGATACATTTTCAGGCGCTCCAAAAGCGTTCACACCCACTTCACCACCCACGCCAAATTAAAATGAAGAACTTATGATAACAATGAAAGAAAAAACCCAAGCGGATTTCGATCTGAAATCACTGGTTGACTTTATGAATGAAAAATTCCCTGAAAGCCTCTATGGTGACGAGAAACTCCAATTAACGTTCAGCCTAAAAGGAGAACTAGGCTCGGTGTACGACGCCAAGTTGTGCCGCTGTCGGGGCGCTGATGGAAAAATTAAGTTCAGGCCTTGCAAGGACTGTGTGTGATCTTGTTTCCAATGCTCTCGTAAAATTTCGACACCAGACATGAGACCGATTTTAGTTCTTATTCTGCTTGTAGTGCAGCCCAACCTTTTGTCGGCTCAAAAGGCTATGCATACAAAGCCGGAGGCAGATAAATCTCTCGAACTTCAGATCATCGAATTGCAGTACCGGCTTCAGGATCTTAACAAAGACTACGAAAGATTGGAGTTGGCGTTGGAGAAGAACGTCAGCGCAACCGCCACACGGATAGAAAAGGTTGAAGATGACGTTGAGGATGAGATTGCGAAATGGTTGGGTTTCACCAGCCTTTTCCTAACACTGGCCGGATTGTTTACCCTGAGGAAGATTTATCCCGATGTTCAAAGAGCCACCAAACTTTATAACCTGATCAAACGACGCGAACGGGAAGCTACAGCTATTGTAGAGGATTTGAATAAATTAAAAGTAGAGGCCTCCACCTTGAATCTCGAGCTGGGAGAGACCGAAAGCGAAAAGGTGAAAAAGATTGAAGGCACATTAAAAGCCAGCCAGATCGAGGAAAGTAATTATTTATCCCTCTACGATAAGGCTTACGCACGTGCCATGAAACTTTACATGTCTAACGAATTCATGATGGCCATTCATGAGTTTGACTTCATGCTTACTTTTTTTAAGGATAAGATTACAATCACCAATCAGGTATACCTCTACTTCTATTTGGGGAGTTCGTACGAAAAATTAGGCGACTACAAGAATTCAACGCAGTATTATCAGTTGGTGCTTTTGTTTCAGCCGGATTTTTACCAGGCAGTATACAAACTTGGAAATATTCGCATGAAGAAAAAAGAGTACCATGAAGCAATACGATACTATAACGAGGTGCTGTCGATCAAACCTGATAAATGCGAGGCATGGTATAATATCGGAAACGCTTGTTTTTATTTAGGAGAATACGAGCGAGCGGCTGATTGTTATGAGGCGTCACTGAAGTGCGAGCCCGGTTTTTATAAGGCCCTGTTGAATCTGGGAAGTACATACGATGAATTGGGAAATACCGAAAAAGCGTTGGAGTATTATGATCTCGCCATAAACAGTAAAAGCGATCATCCGGCGGCATGGATAAACAAACTGGAATTGCTGATCATTAAGAACCGGCTGGACGACGCGTCCAAACTTTTAGGTCAATATAAGGAGCGAAAACTTCCCGATGTTCTCCAATTCCGGTTTCTGGAAATAATATTTCTCATCTTACAGAAACAATGGACATCCGATATAACATCCACTATAAATCAACTTTCGACACTGAGTTCGAATTCGTTATGGTCTTTTGTAGACATTAAGCGTTGGCTGGCCACTAACAAGGATATTTTGACAGATGAAGAACATAGGTTTCTTACCGACCTGATTCAAGCGTTGGAATTACGGGATGTGAAAGTTTCTGATCGCTAGCGATCCATGATTCTATTCCATTGTTTTGCAAACCCGGCTATCATCCGGGCAGGCAAGGACCAACGATTGGTGACGGTTGATCTTTGGTTATTTTCTAAATCTTAAATCCAATTTCCATCGTCACAGTGTCTCCTGTTCCGGAGCGTCAACTATTCAGGCCAGACGTTTTTTCAAAATAATGTAGGTGTGGTGCCTTAAAAATCGAAATAAAAAATCGTGAAAGTGGCAAACAAAGGTTTATCACTTTAGCGGTAACACGTTTTAATGCCAAAGTTTTTGGTTGCGCTTTGATCTTGTTTTAGGGCAATTTTGCTTTCCCTGCCTGGTTATCGGTCACCGTTTCAGGGATTCTCACCATAATAAATTTTCAGTGATTAGTACTATTGTACTAATGCGGCGAGTTGTAATACCCCATTGAACTTTACGTTCTTTGCCACTGGTAAATCATATGGAGTGGATTTTTGGCTAAATAAACTTATATCAATACAATAATATGTTGTCCCGCTTTAATCTTGCTTTAGGTCTGGTAAGTCTTGCCGGCGTTGTTTTCTTAACGGTTTACACCTTAACAACTCAACATAAATTTGTTTATGTCGATTCTGCCAAGCTGGTAAGCAGTTATCAGGGTATGCAGGATACGCGCAAGGTCTATCAGCAAAAGGCCGCAGTATGGAAAGCCAACATTGATACGCTGGCCAGCGAAGTGCAGCAGCAGATCTTCAAATACGAGAAGGAAAGTCCGAAGATGAGCGCGAAAGAGCGCCAGCTCAGCCAGGAATTGATCCGCACTAAACAGCAACAACTTGCTGAATATCAGCAAGCCATGAACACCAAGGCCCAGCAGGAAGATGCCACCATGACAAAACAAGTGGTGGAGCAGATCAATGCATACCTGAAGAAATATGGCCAGGATCACGGTTACCCCATCATTTTCGCGGCAACAGAATATGGCAACATCGCCTATGCGAAAGATGGTTTAGACATCACCGAGCAAGTGCTCGAAGGCCTCAACAAAGAATACGCCGGTAAATAAAGCAGTAAAATGAAGAATTTGTTTTACTTCATCACCCTGGTATCCGCAACATTCGGCTGTTCTGCACCTGACCGGCTCACACCCGAGGAACTCAATAAGTTCATTGTTGACGAGAAGAACGGTCTCACACAAAAAGCGGAGATCAATGGTTATACCGCCACGGTAACTTATCGCCCCACCGATCTTTGGATACACCAGGAAGCTGGTCTCGCATCTGACAGCGCGATGTTCAATGCGTTGAACAAAAAATATGCAGGTTACTATTATTTTATTCTCAGCCTTTCAAGAGAAAACAAGGAAGCCCTGCACCAGGTAGAGGGTGGCATGGGCCAGTATAGCGAACTTGTACAGACCTTGTCATTCAGAATGAGTGAGTACGTGAACCTCACCACCTCAGCTCAAGACACAATTCCTACAGGCGACTTCATGCTCAACCGTACTTACGGACTGAGCGATGCTACAAATCTTTTGTTTGTCTTTAATAAAGAGAAAGCAAGAGGGCAGGAGTGGGTACAATTTAATCTGAATGAGTTTGGATTAGGGATAGGCAATCAGAGATTTCGTTTCCGTACTGAAGACCTTGAACATGCGCCAAGACTAAAATTTGAAACAAGCGAACTATAAAATTGTTCAAAGTTCGAGGCTTAAGGTTCAATGTTGAGAACCTGGAACATTGAACCAAGAACATTGAACATTGAACTAGGAACATTGAACCTTGAACCTGAAACCTTGAACCTCGAACAAGAGATTGAACCAAGAACAAGGCACTGGCCAACAAGGAACCAAGAACATTGAACATCGAACATTGAACTAAGAATATGATACGAAGCCGTTTATTACTAAAATCATTTGCAGTCTTCTTTTTAATAGAAATGTTCGTCAACACGGTGTTGCCGAGTGTTTCATTTGCGTTGACGTCAGGACCTACCGCGCCGGAGGCCACGAGCTTTGAACCTGTTGATACAACAGACATGGTGAATTTAATTAGTGGAGATCTCACCTACAATTTACCGTTGCTCGAGGTGCCGGGCCCTTCTGGCGGATATCCGCTTTCACTTTCCTATCACGCCGGCATCATGCCCAATGAGGAAGCCAGCTGGGTTGGTCTTGGATGGACATTGAATCCAGGCGCCATTAATAGAAGCGTGAACGGTTACGTAGATGACATGGCCAACGCATTGCAGACCAACCGCTTTGTGTGGGAGGGCGGCGAAACTCATATAGCCTCGGTGGGCGTGGGAATTGCCTACGAGGGTATCATCAATGTGAGTGCCGGGCTTGAATTTGGACACGATACTTACCAGGGTTTCGGTGGAGTAGGTTTTAATGCCAGTTTCAAAGCATATGGAGCGAGTTTTTCGGGCGGGTTCGATCCCTGGGATCGTGACTACGCCAGTGCAAGGGTCGCCTTGGTCGGTGCCGAAGTAAATGGGATATCGGCCGAGGTTGGTATATCTACAAATTTTGAAAAAACGAGCTCGTATTGGGAAGCCAGCGGCAACTCCATGGGCGTTTCTATCAAGGCTTCCAATCGCGGCAGTTCGGCCGGCTTCCTCGGAGTTTCAAAAACTATTGACAACGGTAAGACGGGTAAGATGTCTACCGACTCGTGGGAAGTCACCGTGCCGATCGGGTATTTTTACGTGGGTTATAAGTACAATAAATACTGGATCGATGAAACCGAAAAAATTTATACTCATGGCGTGCTCAAGTTTCCTACCAGTAAACCTGCTCAGAAGTGGTATGATCATAATTCTTACGATGTTTATTCGCTGGGCACCGATCAGTCATTTATAGAAGCGCTTCCGGCTGAGCAGGTGAGCGGCGGAACGTTCCCGAGCTTTGACGGTTATTTAGTGAATGCACAAGGTCTCTCGGGATCAATGCGCCCATTTCTTTACCAGAAGAATCTCGTTACCGACAACCAAATACATTATGATGAGGTTGAGGAAAAATATAAAGACGACGTTATTCAATACCACTTGCCGTACGACAATAAACCTGTCGACTTTAGATTTATCAACGACTTTTCCAATCAATATCAGTACAACGAGGGAAGCATTGCTACAAGTAACAGCAATATAGAGGCAGCTTTAACCTACAATTTTGGACAACCTACTCACGGATTAAATAATAACGATGGCATGGGTGGCGATAAATTGATTGGTTCAAGGCATATCGAGTACTACCTCAATAGTGAAATAAAGTCCAATGCCGGGCCATTCGCAAAATTTCTAGAATCAAAAGCCTCGGGCTTTTCACGGCAAAGCACACCCGATGAGCAAATAGGCGCCTTCACCATTATAAATGAAACGGGTGTGAGGTATCATTTTTCACTTCCGGTTTATACAGACCTGGAATATCAATATTCTGAGAATATTAACGATCTGCAAGGCGATACCTTCAATGAGGTGACAAAAAAGGGTAAATACGCTTACTCGTGGTTTTTAACTGCCATCACAGGACCTGATTATATTGATCGTGGCCAGCCCGGCTTAGACGTGGAAGATTGGGGTCATTGGGTTGAATTTGACTATGGCAAGTGGACCGACAACTATGGATGGCGCAACCCTGGCCAAGGAATGACGAAAGACATTGACTTTCGCTTCCAGAATTTTTCTGAGGGAGTGAAAGAAATATATTATCTCGATGCGGTTCGAACAAAATCGCATACTGCGCTTTTTGTTAAGAGTATCAGGCATGACGCTAAAGGTTCTATTCATGCTGATCGGGATGTGTTACGCCTGACGGATATATATCACACGCTTTTGGAAGAATACGTCACGATAGAAGATGTGACAAAGACGGGTGGGTTTGCGCCCAAAACAATTAGTAATACTTGCCGGGAGTATTATTACGACACGCAGAATTCCAATCAAATGGTGAACTACGCTAATGGGCACATTGAGTATAAGGCACGCCCCACGAGTTCTCTTAAACTTGATAAAATATGCCTGATTCGCAATGAAGACCTGGCAACGGTGGCACTTAACAAACTCAATGGAAGTGAATACATGCAGCGTTTTTCATATTCATGGTCAGACTATACCATGGGCACGGAAGGGGGCTGCGATTTTGCCGATAAAATACTGGATCACCATTTATACCAAAATGTATTGGATATTTACGACTACAATCGTGTTGCCGGCAGTCTGCTGGCTAAGTCCGTGCGGGTGATCGATTTGGAGACCAACTACGAGCTTGAACCTGAAACAGAAAATAGTTTTGATTTTGCACAGGTAGCGCTGGATAATCCAAGTGCCGACGACAATGATTATGCACGACTGGGAAAATTGACCCTTAAGTCGCTGCGTTTTAACGGCAAGCAAGGCATTTCACTAACGCCCCCTATTCGTTTCAACTATGAGCTTGAAAACCCATTAGAGGGTTTTGCCTCAGTCAGCAAAGAGCAGGGATCATCGGAAAATGAATTTATTCTGACGCAAACAAATTCTGGTCTGCTGCCTGGAAATATTATCAAGATCCAAAGCGGTACAAAAACATGCTATGCTGTAGTTAAAAGTAATGGCCCATTGCACAAGGTCCTGATATTGGGCAAGAATATGCCTGATAGCGGCCTGGATGTCTACTGGATTGAAACCCAGAATCCACCCTACAACGACAAGTTGAAAGACCACTGGGGCATGTACAAGCCGGATTATCAATTTTATCAGAATGAAAATGTAGACCGCATTCCTTCGAAAATATCGGCGGCTAATGTCGATGTCTGGTCACTGCGGAAAATTACAACGAGCATGGGGGCCACCATCTCGATAGACTACGGTTCTGATGCATACTCGAAAGCTGTGTTATATCGAAACGGGTCTTTTATGGTTGATTTCCTGGAACAACCCAACAAACAGGCCGGAACAGTTGAAATAAATTTGCTTGGAGGTGAGGTGAGCGATATTCTGAACTCCAACGACTATGTAGAAATTGCGCTGAAATATGTTCAATCCGAGAATGGCGTGCTAACCTCCGATATTTATTTCACTAATGCTACCAAGATTGTTTCCGTTTCTCAGCATAAGATCACAATACAGGATCCAAACCTGGTGAACTTCTTTTTTTACTACAAGCCAACGCCAGAAAGTACAATCAATCGACAGTTGAAAGGAGGAAATATCTTTCTGCGAAACGAAGCCAATATTTTCGGAGGAGGTTTACGGGTGAACAGCATCTCTTCTTATGACCCGATAACGGATACGGAGCGAAAAATGGTTTATGACTATCAGCGTCCGGACAAACCGGAACTTATTTCTGGCGTGATATCCTATGAGCCCGTTGGCATGAACAGGTTTGTAGACGACGGGTCAACTTCAGATCTGATGAAGAACTACAGAAACTTTATGCTGGGCAAGCTGAATTCGCTTTTGACAAACGTGCGCGAAGCACCGGCACCCGGTGTGATGTACGAATACGTCACGGTGAAAGAATTTATTAGGCGCGGCAACGAAACCGTTGAGGTTCCCTTTTACACTACATATCAGTTTGAGGTCTTCAATAAGGACATGATAAAATACGAGTATAGTAGTAGCCCGGGTGCTACCGGATTTGGAAATATATCGTACGACGAAAAAGGAATTCACCACTTGAATACCCATTCCAACGCTACCAAAATCAAGAATTTTACTTCTCTCATCGGAAGTATGAAAAAGACTACGCTTTTTGATAAGGCCACAGGAAAAAAAGTCACAGAAACGTTCAACCACTATTTACAAGATAAGTTGGATCTTGCTAGTACAACGCTGGCCGCGGATTATCCTGGTCTGGTAAACAGTCTTTTTAAAGGACAGGGCATCATTCACGAAACATATGCTACCGGAAGGTTTGCAAAAGACCCTCGTGACATGTTTAGCGGAAGTCATAACCTGCTCGGTGTGCTTAGCAAGGTCGAGCGATATCCGGCGATTCAAACGGGAACTTCCACGATCAATTATAAAACAGGGATCAAAACTGAAAGCGAGAATTTTGCTTTCGATTTCTATTCTGGTAAATCAACTAAAGTTTATTCCACAGATGGTTATGGTAATCGTATGTAACAGAGAGTGTGCCGGCCTATACCATAAGTCAATATTCAGCTATGAAACCTGCGGCTTTGGGTGGGAGTAATATGCTAACGCAAGATGCTGCGACCTACTTATATAAGGTTGAGCGACCTAACGATCAGCTGCCCTTCTCTAACACAAACCATCGTCCGGTGGGGCTGGTATCTGCTACCATTCAGACCTGGAGCAATCAGATACCTGTGGTGGCTGTGGGCGTTCAGACAGGCATTTGGCGAAAACACGCCAGCTACAGTTTTATCGGCAACAATGGCGTAGAACTCGGCATTGATGGTCTCTACCCTTTACCTACTTTTCAACTCCCGTTGTTTAACAACTGGACATCGCCACCGGATCAGGTGTCGGCTGAATGGCAGTTGGGCTCTGCGGTAACATTGTATGATGCGCAATCGCGCACCTTAGAAGCAAAGGATTTGAACAATAAGTTTGTGGCGACCAAGACTTCGTCGGATCAATCGTATGTAGTTGCTACCGTTGCCAACGCACAATACGGTGAATTTGGTTACTCAGGCGCCGAAGACAAAGAGGTAAGTGGTTACTACGGCGGCGGAATATCAAGAGTGGATGGTCAGGAAGTGTACCGTTTAAATTTGGATGACAAGGCCACCACACATACTGGCGAAAAAGCTCTTGCACTAAATTCCCCAGGAACCAAAGCATTCCGGTTTTCGCTCAATGCTGTAAAAGATCAAGGTTATCACGCCAGTGTCTGGGTCAACAGCACGGGCGGTAGAATATTCTATTCGCTCAATGGCGTGACACAGCAAGCGCCGGAGGTTCCGCAGGCCAACCGAAAGGCAGGGGCATGGTATCTTCTCTCCACGGATATAACAGTCGGTCAGAATGGAACGCTGGAAATGTGGTGCGAGACAGCCGGCGGCACTTGTCATTTCGATGACTTCAGAGTGCATCCCCACGATGCCTCCATGAACAGTTACGTCTACAACACCTGGGGCGAACTGTCGCACATCCTTGATAATAACAATCTTTACACCGAATTCAGGTATGACGGCATCGGCCGACTTCACGAAACTTACCTGGAAAGTTTTCAGTCCTCCTATGGAATTGGCGGTGTTGCCAAAGTGAATCAAATCGACTACCACTATGGCCCCGATCAGCCAATCACCTTTACACTGACCGCTTCCAAATCAGGAACAGGTCAGATAAGTCCTGCCGGCACCATTACGATTTCGGCAGGGGAGTCGTACACATTCCAGGCGCAGGAAGTATGCACCGATAAGTTTAACCGATGGCTGGTTGACGGTAGCGTAGTAGACCCCTCACAAACAAAGCTCACATTGTTCGATGGCACGATCGTAAACATCAGCGGCAAGGTTGTTACGTTTAGAAATGTGCAATCTGCGCATAGCATTAAAGCGGAGTTTTATCAAGTGCCATTAACTGGTATGGATGTTAGATGCCATTTCGACGGCACGTGTTTTAACGGTATGTATGACTATTATACCACTGTAGACGCATGCGGAAATCCGGTATGGGTTGAAAACAAAACTTGGGCGTCTGTTCCTCAGGCGATCAAAGACATTCGCGTGCAACAAAATTGCTGCACCAACGGAAATCAGAATTGTTCATGTACACCTCCCGGTCAGGGACCTCAACAATAAGTTATGAAAACATTAAAAGTTATTTTAATCATTTCGTTTGCCCTTTTAGGGTTTGATCGGGTAGCGGCATCTGACCCGGTGTGTGCAACGGGAACTTGTTCGGTAACAGGAGGCGGCACGTACTGCGTAGGGGAATCCGTTCATATCAGCACGGGATGTTCTTCCGCCAATTACAGTCATTTTGATTGGGACGATGGAAACGGGAATCGTTTCCAGTCACGTTCATTTAATACAACCTATTATTCTCCCGGCACCTATACGATAACGCTGACCGCCATGTGCGATGAGGATGAGGGGTGTGGGGCACCAAAGACTTCCACGGGATCTACAACGGTCACCATCGTCGCTCCTCCGGCAATTCCGATCATCAGTGGTCCCAGCATGCCTTTGTGCAACTCGGGCACAGTCTCGTTATCCATCAGCAACCCCGTTGGCACAACATATACTTGGTTTGCTAATGGAAGCACGATTGGTACGGGAACAAGCATCAATTATTCATTCAACGGCACAACAACTTCAATTAAGGTCGAGGCCGGTACCGGGTGCAAGGTCGAATCAAATGTATTTACAATTTCAATGCTCAAGACCGAGATCACACCTGTTCTCCTTTCTTCTATATATCGCAAAACCGACATCCAGGCATATGGAAGTGGCTATGCTGCCACCCATTTCTGGCAGACCGGCCCTAATGATACAGATACGGCATTTCCGGCCACTTCTCCCTATACCGTCACAGAATCATGCAGCATCTATGTTCGCAACTACAAGAGCGATATCAATTGCTGGGCTACAGCCACAGGCCCACTGGCGATAAATATCAACCAGGTACCACCACTGGCCGAGATTAATCAAGTTGCGGGCCCGGGACAGCTTAAAGTATTTTTCATCAACGAACCAAAAGACCATATTTTACGATTCGCCGATTACTATTGGGTAGATAATGCTACTGACAATCCGACTATTGTTGCGCCCTTTATTCAATCGCAAAGCGTGATTGGCGATAAGCTTTTTCAAAGCAAAACCTACTACCTGAAAGGACGCGACCGGGCCACGGGCACATGGGGGCCTACGCTAACCCTCAGCGTGTCGATAAACTTTAACGACGATTGGTTGAACTGGATACATGCCAAACAATTTGACGGAACTAACCAGAGCACAACACCGGTGATCTACGCGCAGTCTAAAGCTTACTTCGATTACGCCGGAAAACCACTCCAGTCGCAAACAAAAAATCATACCCGTGATCAAGTCTTTGCCACGCAGAATTTAAAAGACAGCTATGAAAGATTAGCAGGCGCCACCTTACCGGCGCCAATAGCATCGGGCACGTTTCGGTATACACCGGGATTCTTTCTGAATGCGAATCAGCAACCTTACAGTTTTAAAGACTTTGATTTACCTGGCACCACTACGAACCCAAATAGAGTCGACAATTCTGTCCCAGGAACGCTTGGATGGTACTATGGTGAGCACAACACGTTACAGCCTCATACACCAAATACGGGATATCCATACTCACGAAAGCAGTTTTACGAAGATGGAAGCGAGGAAGTAAAACGATCGGCGTCTCCCGGAGATCAACACCGGATGGGCAATGATCATGACATCCTGACCGGGAGTTTCCCCGTGTTCAATGAATTAAAAGATTATGCCGAAACTCGCCATCGGCTTATTTTTCCTGGTATTGTCCAAAGCGAAGATCTTACCAACCGCGGCGTACAAACAATTGCACGCGACCAGAACGGGAAATATTCAATTTCCATCGCCGATAGATCCGGCAAGACGGTGATGACGGCTCGTCAAGGTGATGCGAATAATAAAGTTCTTACCGTCAGCAATACCGTTGCGATCAATGCCGATCGGCCCATGCTTTATTTTTACCTTTTAAACGCCCAGGTGGTAATAATCTCGGGCACGGGTACCTACGTTGTTCAAGACATGGCTACTGGCAATGCGTTCACGCCCGTTCCCAACGCACCATGGCCGGCCGGTTTGTATAGAATACTTTATAGCACTGGTGATGTAACGGTTACCTATGAAAATCACTTCATGGATGTTGCATACCAGTTTTACGACGATGCCGGACGGATAAAGGCCTCGCTGTCACCCAACGGATTCAGTCAATTGAAAGCTACTAGTGGCGACTTCTATGAGAAGGATGTTTTAGATCCGAATAAACTTAACCTTGACGCACCAAAGTTCGATGCAATAGTATACAAATACAATCAGCGGGGATGGCTTCTATCGATGGCCGAGCCCGATGCCGGCAGAACTGAATACGTGTACCGCAAAGATGGCAGGATTCGCTTCTCGCAAAATTCAGACCAACGCACAACTGGTGACAGGCGCTTTTCCTACACGAACTATGATGCGCTGGGCAGACCAGTTGAATCTGGTGAGTATCTGATGAACATAGGTTCCAGTAACGGGACAACGTTCAAAAGTCAAAAGATGAACGGGATTCTGGAAAATACTTCAGGCAACGGTGGATTAACAGATGGTCAATTTATCTCTTGGAACAAAACTCACTATGACGTGCTCTCACCAGAGTTTGAAAGTGAAACTGGTCTAGGCGACGAGTACCAACAGACTTTTGTTCGCAACGCTGTGTCGTGGACAGAAAATGCCAACATCCAAACCTGGTACAGCTACGACGAGCGGGGCCGCGTAACCTGGATGGCGCAAAAACCGCTAAGAATAGGGAAGGTGTTTGTTACTACCTACACCTACGACTTTCTTGGTAATGTTCTTGAAGTATATACAGCCATGTATACCGGCGGCAATGTGACCAGCAAGTTCTATCACCATTACACCTACGATGCCGACAAGCGCCTGAGCGAGGTATTCACAAGCACCGATGGTACAAATAAAAAGCTCAGAGCAAAATACGAATACTACATGCATGGTCCGCTGAAGCGAATTGAACTTGGAGAGAATGTCCAAGGTGTAGACTTCGTGTACAACATACAGGGATGGCTCACGCAGATCAACCACCCTGACAAGGATCCGACCAAGGATCCCGGCGGCGATAGCAACGACGCGTTTGGTATGTTACTTGACTATTATGAAAGCAATATTGCTCCGGGTCTTGTCACACCTATGGCATTGAATGATCCTTTGAAATTTCATGGCTTGTCTAATGAAAATCATTATGCCCAGGCGATGCATCAGCCATTGGTGCGGTTCCAAATCGACGAAACCACTGCGAATAGTATGTTCAAGTCGTACAGCGCCGAGAACCCTATGTACAAGCAACTGATTCAGCAGGCAACTTCCAACGACAAGTAGAATATAATCCAATGACAATTTTTTATCCAAAAAGATTTATGATGCGGTTTACATTACTAACCTTGGCGTTTATTGGAATATTTCTGAACGTTGAAGCAAACCTTTCATTCCATATCACGCATCGCACTGCAACCTCGCCGGTGAGCGAGGGCCTGGTTCCGGATATTGTTGAGTTTAATGCGCT
>JBMOKS010000370.1:10901-15459 GCA_049324355.1 Bacteroidota bacterium | reverse complement strand
ACTGGAAATACGAGATTTCTGTCCATGCCATGGGCTTCAACATTGTAGGCCATCAAATGCATCACCTGAAAGTTATTGAGGAGCGGTACTTTCCGCTGCTGACCAGAAACTGAGTTCGGGTTATTCAGAGGCTGGCGAATTGGTTACCGAGATACGATTCGACCAGCTTTTTGTAGTTAGTTCCGATGGGCAAAGAAGTTTTCTGGACGAAAATTTCTTCCGCATTATAGGCGGTTATTTTCTCGAGGTTAGCGATAAACGAGCGATGGATACGCATAAAATTCTTGCCCAGCAGTTTTTCCATTTCGCTGATCGGCATCTTGGTGATCACCTTCTCTGCCCCGGTATGGATGTAAACATATTCGCGCATGCTTTCTACGAACAAAATATCCGAGAAGAAAACCTTAACCATTTTTTTATTTACGTTGAAAAAAGCGAAACTTCTCTCAGAACTTGGTGAGGTGGTCATTTGATACACTTGCCGCGGATCGGGTTTGGCGCTGATCTTGTTCACAGCCTTCAAAAATCTTTCAAACGAGAATGGTTTCATAAGATAGTCTCTTACATCAAGTTCAAAGGCGTCAATGGCATATTGCGAATAGGCCGATGTGATGATGATCTGCGGAGGATTCTTGAGGATCTTTAGAAAGTCGATGCCGGTGAGGGTTGGAATTTGGATGTCGAGAAAAATCAGATCCACTTCATTCTTATTGAGATGGTCCAGTGCAGTAATGGCGTCGTCGAAAACAGCCTTTAAGGTTATCCACTCCGTCTTGGCAATAAACGATCGCAGCACTTCCTGCGCAGGCTTTTCGTCTTCAACGATGATACATGTAATTTCAGGCATACACTTCAGGCTGTCTTGCCGGTATCCGCAAAGATACCCGGTATTTGTTTTCCAAGTTATCGATCTCCAGAGAATAATCCCTCCCATAAATAAGGTCCAGCTGGCGCGTCACATTGGTGATGCCCTTGCCGGGCTTATAATGGCCATTTACAAGTTTAGGATTTTCTTCTTTGTCATTTTCGATCAATAGTACAATGTGATTAGCGTTCATGGTTATTTTGATGTCAATATGAATCGAACCACGTTTGTTGGCAAGGGTATGTTTAAAGCTATTTTCAACAAAAGGCAAAAATATCAGTGGCGACATGAGCATTGTGGTGTCGACATTGACAACTTCGAGATTTACCTGCAATCGCTTGCCATGCCGGAGTTGTTCAAGAGCAATAAAGTCTTTTATAACCCTGATCTCGCGCCCGATGGCGATGTAGGTTTCGTTGCATTCGTCGAGTATAAAGCGCAGCAAACTTGATAGGTGCAATACAACCTCCTGAGCTTTTCCGGATTCCTGGATGGTTTCCGAATAGAGTGTGTTCAATGTGTTGAACAAAAAATGCGGATGCATCTGCGCCTTCAGAAAATTGAGTTCGGTGGTTTTCTTTTCTACGGTAAGCTGAGTATTTTTTTCCTGGAGCTCCACCTTGTTTTTCAGGAGCTTAATGGCTAAGGCCATACTGATAACTACCGACGAGCTCCAAATATCACGAACAATCCGTTTAAACTCCCAGACCTCGAAGCCGACAAGCTGGCTAGGATCCGTGATGGGATATACAAAATAAAATTTATAATACCGATAACCGATACCTATCACTGCCAGAACAATGGTGATCCACATGATCAGCTTATTGAGGTTAGGTCCATGCGTGAGTTTGGGCACCAGATAATACAGCACAAAGTAGGTAACCAGAATCAGAAAGAGCATGTTCAACATAACCGAGTTCACGACAGCTGCGGTAATCTCGTTACTAAGGGAAAAAACAATGAAGTAATTGATAATATCCGTGACCCAGAACGTTACGTGCCGCGATATCCTGATGGCAGGATTTTTACTGTAAACGAAGGTGGTGATAAGGTTCATGTGCAAAAATCGAAAGTGTAAACAACGGAGAAGCGTGCGATTTAGGGCTATCGAAAAAAGCAGACGGGCCTTTGCTCCTTATGTATGACTTTTCCGATGCCAAGTTATTCAATTGTTGGTGTAGTGCAAAAGCTAACAATACCAATGGGCGATTCCTATTCACGAATAGGTCATTTCTCATGCCGAATGGAACTGGTTACCAGGAAAATATTTTTTCCAGGTAGGTTCCGGTCCCTCATAGATTTTAAGTGAATCGGCTTGTTTTATTTCGTTATTTACCCGTATTGACCAAAACTTAATATCATGTTTCAATCATCTGTTGATCTGTCGTTGGCTGGTAAAATGGTTGTTCAAACGGGACGCAAGATTCATTTTATCGAAATTGATAAGATCTGTTATATCGAAGCGTGCAACTACTATGCGCTCATTCATGAGGGCGATAAAACCTATGTTGTACGGCACACGCTCGATGAGTTTGAGGGCCAGCTTTCTCAACAGCATTTTATCAGAATCCATCGTTCGATCATTTTAAATGTCAATATTTTTACCTGCATAGAAAAGATCAGAAATGCGCTATTTGTTCGGACTTCGATCGGCAAAGAATTCAGGATAAGCCGATATCGTGGCAAAGCCATTCGTGAAAAAATACTCGGCGAACGCAAGGCTCCGGTCGACGTGGCGTTGGTCGGTGTTTAATTTCTTTTTAGTTACTTTTTTACGAATGGACGTCATGGCCGCGAAGGGTTTATTCCGGAATGTTGTTCTATTCTTTTGAATAATGCTTTTGGACAATGAGCGATATCGGTATACCGATAAATGCCATCAAAATGGCCATGTTGATCATGGCATTAACCGGCACAAACGCAATAGGGGGCGTGCTGCTGAGCGGCAACACGATAATATTCATACCACACCAAACGAAGGCGCCATATAAAACGCCCAGCACGACCTTGTTCTTGATCACATGGTGTATCTTCGGATAAAGCAGAAAAAATATGGTTGCCCAGATAATGGCAATAATATAATGGAATAAGAGGCCTGCGAAGGCCATAGGCAACCCTCCTGTTAAACCAGTCTTTCCAAAAATACCACTGGCAATAAAGTTGAATATTTTGATGGGATCTTTTCTACCCAGAAGTAAATAATACGTTACGGCCCCGGCACCATCCAGCGTGCCGGCGATGAGGCCGGCCCACAATATGGTCTTTGTCGCGCTTCGGGGCTTTTGAGCTGTTAGTGTTCCTTGTATCATAGGCTTTTATTTATGGTTGCGAATCGGATTCTAAATTCTATTTGCTCGCTATTGCCGCTTTTCTTCCAGCGTAGAGCCCGGCAAGAATGCTGAATGCCGGTGGAATCATAGCAATAGCCGCAGAATAGATCAGGACTTGTAAAGCAGTTTTTTGCGCGGGTGACTGGCTGGCTCCCAGCGTGGCGTGCAAAAACAAACCAACCCAGGTGGCATACATGCCATAAATGCTCAAGGCCACAGACATTCTTGAAAAAAACTTGTTTAAATGAACATGTTTCCACACCGCGCCGAAGATCAGCAAAGCCATGCCGCCTTGAATGGCCGCGAGGTGTGCTGATAGCGCAATGCGACTGTTTGGTAAAAAAGGAATGGCGAATCCATTAAAAAGACCTACGATGAATAGAAATGTTCCGGTAAAAAGAAAAGTCCACTTTGTGTTTTCCATCTTGCTCTGTATTGGTTTTTTTTCGATTTATTGAAGACTGATTTTTGATGCGCCCAGTATTCTTAATGTTTTTTCGTACTGAACATATAGGATGATAGATCCGCCGCCAGGCCGCAGATCTTCAGGTAAGGTCAATTTGATTTCGCCCTGAATCTTAGGTTCAATCGTTTTAAAGGCTCGCACTACATTGTGATGGCGCAGCGTTCGGCTCTTATTTTCGCCACGCGTGATCTTGCGCTCGGCTTGGTTTTCTACTACGGCAATATTGAGAACAACATTGCCCGGTTTTTTATTAAGCGTATATTTCACAGCCACAGTATCGTCAAGGAGTTCTGCGGAAGCCTCTATCAAATATGCGGGCGCCTTTTTCCAGGTTTTATTAAGGGCTTCCCGAAATGCTATTGGGTTAGAGCCGACCAGCTCAAATTCTCCGTTGACGATCATCTGTGGTGTGTACAGCTGAGGTGCTTGCAATACTTTGACATAGTTTTTCTGACGTACGGTGTATGCCTCACTGCTGTAAGGATCGACCCATCCCAGGTGATTCCAATATGTGATATGGAAAGCAAGGCCTAACAGGGTTTTGCCTTCGTTCTTTGCAATGTCTGTCATCTCATGCAACAATTCATCTGCAGGCGGACAACTCGAGCAGCCCTCTGATGTAAAAAGTTCAGCTATTGCCACAGGTTCGGATTTGAAGGGAGGCAGTCTGTCGAAGTTTAAAAATAAAAAGGATGCAAAAGAGATCAAGATGATTGTTGCAGCGACCCTGGTTTTCATATTCTATTTTTGTTTGATTCATGTAAGAGGCTGTCCCCGAAAGTTTGCACTTTCTGGAGACAACCTAACCTTTTATTTAATAAACACTAACCTGCTACTGAAAAATTGCTGTTTTCGAAAAAAGATCCGGGATACGATTCGGCGTGCTGGTATTCGCGT
>JBMOKS010000370.1:0-10891 GCA_049324355.1 Bacteroidota bacterium | reverse complement strand
GGAGGAACACCAAGGGCATTGCCTGTTCTTCTCAATTCGTTGAATCCTTCAATTTGTCCGAAAAGTGACACATATTTCTCTTCGAGTATTTCGCGAATCAGGGCGTTGACATCGGCAATGTTGTCTTTATTTTCGATTCCCGCCGGTGCGAAGTCGGCTGCCACAAAATCGGTGTAGGTTCCGGCAGGAAAATCTGTACGCAGCAATGCACGATGCTGGTTAAGGGCCGCAACGCCGGCAGCAACACCATTCAACCGCGCCTCACATTCAGCGGCAATCAGCTTTGCTTCATAAGCTGTGAGCAAAGGGAAACTCGAAGCCGACCCAAAAATTCCATCGTCAGAAACATTTATATCGTAGTTAGGAGCTGTGCCGGAGTAATAAAAAGCAAACCGTTCTGTTTCTACAGTCTTGGCATGATTGCGAGTTGATGCAGATGCCGGATCGAGCTTCAATGCCAGGAAAGAATTTTTCGCTGTCATATAACCTGAACGCTGACGTTCATGAAAATCGAAATATATATTTCTGTCCTGGTCATTCGCCGTACCGTGAGGTGCCAACAGATTGTTGGCTGTAACGTCAAGCCCCAGATTGGCTTCGGCCAGTGCTCCGGCATAGTCTTTCTTGTACAGGAGATAACGCGCTTTTAAGGTGTGCGCTGCTTTGAGCCATTTCGAGGCGCTACCCGGTAAGATCACACCCGGCGCTCCACCGCCACTGAGAAAGTCACCTTTAAGATTTCCGGTGCCCGACGAAAGATTGGCAATGGCATCATCCAGCAAAACGATAAGCTTATTGATGACTTCAGCTTGTGGATCATATTTTGGATTGGGAAATTTTTCATGGTCGATCGCCTCGGTATAAGGAATGTCGCCCCAAAGTGCTGCTGAGGTGCCCATGATATGCGCCTCAATGACTTGCGCCATGCCCTGTGTCAACCTGTTGTTAAGCGCTTTGGCTTTTTGTTGTACGATGCGGCATTGTTTAAATGTGAATGCGTAAACATTACCCCAAGGACTATCGAAGGTAAGGGCAGTGACCGCATAATTGTGGATCGAAATATACTGCCGGTCTGACCCGGTGAAATAGCCGGTCCAAAGACCTGCGTTGCGCGCCAATTCGCCTTCCATAGTACCCATGAATTCAGTTTCCATACCACTCACCACCAGGGCGAGGTCAGCATCGGTCGGGCGGGTAGGATCGATTTCGCTTACGCCTTCCACGAAAGATTCGCAGGAGGCCAGGAGCAACGCCGACAAAAGTGTAATGTATATTTTTATTTTTTTCATCTCTGTCATCATTAGATATTAATAATTGATTTTTATGGAGAATATCCACGACTTGGTGGCAGGATTATTGAAATAATCCAATCCGCGTCCGTTGGTAGGACCTGTGAGATTCGTTTCGGGGTCGTTACCCTTGAAGTCAGTCCACAGAAAAAGATTGCGACCTGTAATGGAGAAATCGACGGAGGTCAGCTTGGTAGCCTTTTTGAATGCCGACGAGTTGAGCGAGTAGGCCAGTGAAACTTCCCGAAGCCTGGTCCACTGCGCATTCTCGATGAATTGTGAAGCTACGGGTCCGAAACCACTACCCATGTTGGTGTACCACATTTCGTCGATGACAACCGGGCCGCCGCCAAAATCGGTAACGTAGCCGCGAATGGTGTAGCTGCCGTCAGCGTTGGGTGCATAGGCATAACCGAAGTCGGTTGGGCCTCCGTAATTGGCGATGGTATTTCCACCATAATTTTTGAGGGTCGCCGCCTCGGATGCAGAAAGTGTAACTTCGTGATCTGTGTCAGCATGGGTTCCGAAGTTGAACATGGCGCCGCGTGTGCCGCCCCAGATCTGTCCACCGTGTGAGTGTTCGAATAGCACATTCAGCGTAAATCCTTTGTAGGCGAATGTGCTTCCAAGACCACCTCTCCAATCGGGATTTGGGTTGCCGATCACACTTTCAACCGGACTTGCTTGCGGGAAACCATTTTCATCCAACACTAATTTTCCATTGGCATCACGATCGAAGTCTGTACCCCAGATCACACCAACAGGATGACCCACAACAGCTCTTGAAGACGTACCGGTAAATCCGGTCAGGCCAAGCGATTCAGTTCCGAAAAGACTGGTTACTTTATTCCTGATCCTCGACCAGTTTCCATACAAGTTCCAGCGAAAATCTCCTGCCCTTACAATGTCCCCGCCCAGCTCCAGCTCGATGCCCTTGTTCTCAAGTGCGGCAACATTGGCGATTTTATTGGTGAAACCGGTAGCAGGCGCAAGCGCAATTGGCAGCAATACATCTTCGACTTCATTCGTGAAATAAGTTGCGCCGAGTGTTATCCTGTCATTCACTAAGCGGAAATCGCCTCCAAATTCAATTTCAGTTTTTACTTCAGGTTTCAGGAACGAATTTCCCAGGGTAGAGCCTTGTTCGTAACCGCCACCGTAGCCGGAAACATCGAGTACCGAGCTCCAGCTTTCAGCGTAGACAGTGCTGTTGTAATAGGTCGCCGTGTTGTAAGGACCAGGTTGTGTAGCCACTTTGCCATAGCCCATTCTCAGTTTACCAAAGGAGAGGATCTTGTTTTCTATTCCGAACGACTTGGTAAATTGCCATGCAACGTCCGCTGAGGGATAAAAGTAAGTGGGACTTTGGCTTCTTCCATAAGTCGATGCACTTTCTGAGCGACCGGTCAGGTTAACGAACAACTGATCCTTCCAGCCTACGCCGGCGGTAGCGTAAATTGCACCCGTTCTTTGCTGTGCAAAAGCATTGAATGGAACACGGTTTGAGCTTACCGCATTGTTCAGGTTGATTGGAACGTTGTTAGTGATAATAAATGTATTGGTTGTTCCACCTACGTTGTCTGAGGTTCGCTGGTTGGCGTTGACGCCGATCAACGCGTTAAGGGAAAACATATCAGACAATTGCCAGCTTCCCCGGGCAAAGAAATCGGCGTTGAATTGTGTTTCGCGTGGTGTCTGCAATTGCAATTGGCCGGTGTTATTGGTACCGGCAGAATACACCGGGAAGAAGATTTCCTGTTTATCAGAATAATGATCAACACCTGCGCGTGCTGTCAACGTCAACCAATCGTTCGGCATAAGGTCCAACTGCAGGCTGCCGATAAACCGGTCTACTTCCGATCTGTCTTTATTGTTGTTCATGACCCATACGGGGTTATCATAAACGGGGTCAGGTCTTCTTCCAATCTGATTTCTGTAGCTGCGCTGGCGGTTGGCGGTTCCTAATCCGCTTACATCGAAGTATGTACCTGTATAATAAGTGTTATCGAAATCCGGCGAAGTACGCAGCGCCCCGAGGAACAAACCATTCAGGTTTGACCCTTGTTGAATGCGGTTAGATACAATGCGAGAATAAGTAAAGTTCGTTCCGATCTTGATCATGTCGCCAAACATTTTTTCAGTACCGAACTTTGCGGATGTTCTGTGATAGTCGCTGTTATTTTTGACGATGCCTTGTTGGTTCATGTCGCCGATGCTCAGGTAGAAGTTTCCGGCCTTGTCGCCACCGCTGAGTGAAATATTGTGATCCCAATAATGGCCGGTGCCGAAGATGGCATCGTATTGATCGTAAGTCTGCCTTGAATTTTTACCGCCGTGTACGTTGCCAGCAGGATTAAAATTGCTGGTGAGCACAGGGTAGATGACCGTTCCGTCAGGTGCCTGGAAATATCCTACATACTTTGGATCGGACGGGTTTGAAACAACGATGTCCGCTTCGCCCGACCGATTGGCGATTTTATCTCCGAATGCGTACGGCAGGCCCGACGACGATCCGAACAAACCATCGCCAAGTGCATTGGTATAATAGTATCCTGATACACCCTGTCCCCACGAACGCTGCATGGGATGCTTCACCAGGATGTCGTCAGTTGAATAGGAGCCGCTGTAGCTCACGTTGATCTTACCATTGGCGCTGGATCCTTTCTTGGTGGTGATCATGATCACGCCATTAGCGGCGCGTGATCCCCACAGCGCACTGGCGCTGGCGCCTTTCAATACTTCAACCGATTCAATGTCGTTCGGATTGAGGTCGTTTAATCGCGATTGTTGCGCCACGCCCGCCGTACCTCCACCCATGATCATTGTAGTGTTATAAATGGGAACACCATCGACGATGATCAACGGTTGTACGCTACTGGTAATGGAGCTTTGACCACGTATCTGAATATAAGAGCCTGCGCCCGGATCGCCAGTTGAACGGTTTACATAAACTCCTGCGGCTTTCCCGGCAAGTCCGTTGATCAGCGTCGCTTCCCCCGAATTTTTCACGGCCGACCCAGCTACTTTGGACGTCGCCGATCCAAGTTTGTCTTTGCTTACTTCGAGACCCAGTGCGGTGACCACAACTTCGGAGAGTTGTGTGACGTCCTGTTTTAACGAAACATCAATTACCGAACGTCCGGCGATGCCTGCCTCGAGGGTTTGAAGCCCAATGAACGAGAACACCAACACACCATCGCCCGACGGAGAAACCGAAAGCGTATATTGGCCGTCTGCGTCGGTTACCGCACCTTGGCTGGTGCCCTTCAACACTACGTTCACGCCGGGTAAAGCCGAGCCATCTTCGGCCGACGTGACTCTGCCATTAATGGTCTGCTGTGCATGCAGCCCAATGGCAAAGGCCATCAAACAAATCGATAGTAAAAGTTTTTTCATAGGTTAGAATTTTTGTGTTTACAAATGTTGAGATCGTTACACAAGCAGTAAATCCCCCACGAATACCACACATGGGGGATCATAGGGGGCAGATATTCTCCCTTTCCACAAAAAAGGTGGTACTCGTCTACCAAACCGGGATCGACCCAGGGTGCAACGGTGTGTGGATTGAAACACTTTACAACAAAAAACCTGTGTTCCGGTGTTTCTCAGAGAAACTTTCCTGCGATTATTTAACGCCACAACAAAAAGGTAGGATAGGGCCGTCACTTCACTTCGTTTGCAGTACCATTCACTGCATTCACGTTTGAGCGTCATGGTAAAAGCCGGTGCTTCTCATACATTTACCATAGCTAAAAATGGAGACAAAACATGTTCAAGAAAAGAATTACAATTATCGACAGGGACGAAGATTTCTGCCTGGCTGTGGGCGCGCTGCTGAAGAACTCTGACGGGTTTCAGTTGAACAAGATTTATCAGGATCCGCGTGAAGCGCTAAAAAGAATAAAAGAGGATTTTTCGGAGATCATTATCATGGACTTGGATTTTACGGAGGTAAAAGGAACAGATTTCATTTTGAAGGCCAGAGAAAAAGTGCCTTCACTGGAAATATTGATCATCTCAGACTATGACGAGGAGCAGATTGTATTTCAGGCCCTGGGGCATGGCGCTTCCGGATATCTGCTCAAGAGAAAATGCTTTCCGCATTTGCTGCAAGCCCTCAATACGTTATCGATTGGTGGCGCAGCACTCGATCCGCTGATCGCCCGACAAATCATTCAGTCTATTCAGATCAACAAGATCTCTCCGTTATCCCCGAGGGAGTCGATGGTGCTTAAGCTGCTCGTGCAAGGGAAAACCTATTCGTCTATCGCACAGGACCTTTTCATTTCAGGAGAAACTGTGAAAACACATCTGAAGCACATCTATAAAAAGTTGAATGTAAATACGAAAGCGCAAGCTATAAAAAGGGCGGTGACCGATCAGTTGGTTACGGCGCATATGAGATTCAATTACTGACCCGACGGCATCGGGTCGTACTTGATTTAGGTGGTTTCCTTAAAAACGAAGGCTCAGCAAAACTGAGCCTTCATGTTTTTATAATAGGTAGATTATGTCAATTATTGATCTCGAACTGCGCCATGATTTGTGCTTGCAATTTGATCTTTCGGAAGGCAATGTCGCTTTCCGGCTGATCCATAGCACCTTCAGCACTCATTCTCATTGTGCTGTATTTCATTTCCATCATCGGCTGAACAGGATCCTGATCCCAATCGCGAATCATCAGCGCCTTGCCTACTTCGGCACCGATGGATTTCAGCAGAGTCTCGGCTTTTGATTTGGCTGTCTGCAGGGCCTTGATCTTAAGGTCCATCTTCAATTTTTCTATTTCACTGTGCTGGATCTTAGTAATGTCGACGAAGTCTACTTTTACGGCCTGAAGTTTTTCCAGGAATTTTTCCAGTTCGGCGCCGCTCGTGATTTTTATTTGATAAGATTTTTCACGAAAAGCGTCTTTTTCACGCTTGCCTATTTTATCGAGTTTCGATCCAACATCGGCGAGCTCTATACGCTTGCGATCGATGCCGGCTTCTTTCATGGCATTAAAAAAATCTTTATCGATTTTTTCCAACGAAATTTTTTCACGGTTCTCCTCAAATTCCTTTAACCTGATCAGAACAAAGATCTCATTGGGTTCGATTTCCATGTGAGCCATGCCTGTGACCTCAATAAAATGTTCACCCTTAAAAACTTCCTGCTGAGCCGATGTCAAGAAAGGCATGATCAATAAAAGGGAAACAATAATATTTCTTTTCATAATGAGTTGTTTTGTGGGATAGATACAAAAGCAGTGCCTAAAGCAGAAAGTAGAAAGCTCAAAGTAGAAAGCTCAGATAGCTTTCTGCTTATACTTTTTACTTTCAGCCTAAGCTTTCTACTTTCTTACTTTCAGCCTTAAGCTTTCTACTTTGAGCTTTCAGCTTTGAGTTTTTGTCTTTCAATAAATTATCTTCGAAACACTCGTAATCACAGCCGCCAGTCTCACGGCCTCGAACACGCGCTCTTCTTTGCTGCCCAGTTCGAGCAGAGATTTTTCGTGCGCATTTACACACATTTCACAGCCATTCACGGCGCTCACCGCCAGGCTCATCAGTTCGAAGAACTCTCGTCCGGCCAACGGCCTTCCCATGATATTCATTTTTATGCGAGCAGGTATATCGTTGTATTTTTCTTTATTTACAAAATGTCGAAAACGATAAAGAACGTTGTTGGCGCTCAGCAAAGAAGCACAACCTGTGGCTTCCGCTATCTCTTCAGAACTGGCCCCCGACTGCCTGGCATTGTCTGCAAAGAATTCTTTCAATACAGCATTGTTGGCGTTCACGGCCAGGGCTACACCCAGCAGCGCGATCTCTTTTTTGCTGATATGATCACTTTCGAATGAATTTTTAAAATTGATCTTCAGATCGGCCAGGTAGCGCGACTTGCCGTCTTCGAGCAGATCGAGCGACGAAGTCCTGAATTCCTGTCCAACTTTCAGGAAGTCGAGAAATTCCTGCGTGGTTTCGGAGTACGTTGCGATAGACTCCATGAAATTATACGGTTATCGTTGCTATTCCTTTTTCCCAGTTGCAGGGGCAAAGTTCGTCGGTTTGCAGGGCGTCGAGCACGCGAACAACTTCTTTTACGTTACGGCCAACATTCAGATCGTAAACGCTCACCCAGCGAACGATGCCTTGAGGGTCGATGATGAATGTAGCGCGATATGCAATTTTTTCGTTGGCTTCAAGAATGCCCAGGTCTTCGGCCAGCGACTTTGACGTGTCGGCCAGCATGGGGAACTTCAGATCTTTCAGGTCTTCGTGGCTTTTTCTCCACGCCAGGTGAACAAACTCCGAATCGGTCGAAGCGCCGATCAGGTTGGTGCTGCGATCGCGAAATTCTCCGAAGCTTTTGTTGAATTCGGCAATTTCCGTGGGACACACGAAAGTAAAATCTTTTGGCCACCAGAACATGACCGTCCAGCGACCCTCTTCGTTGATCAGCTCTTCTGAAGAAATGTCAAAAAACTCTTTTCCTTTCTCTAATGAAACTACCGCAGCTTTTTTGAATTTCGGGAACGCTTGTCCTACCGATAAAATACCTCTTGTCATAGTGCTAAAAAATGGTTTTAATAATTAAGTCGCGAAAATAGACGAACCAGGATTATAAACCATATCGATATTGTTTTTTATTCATTAATTTTGTCTATACAATTCGATCGACGCCACGCAAACGAATGAACCTGCAGCAACTGGAATATATCGTAGCCCTCGACATCCACCGGAATCACGTGAAGGCGGCAGAACACTGCCATGTTACCCAGCCGACGCTGAGTATGATGGTAAAAAAGCTTGAGGATGAACTCGGCGTGCGGATATTCGACCGCATGCAACCTCTGAAGCCCACCGCTTCCGGCGAGATCATTATTGGCAGGGCTCGGCAGATCCTGCAGGAAGTGAAAAACATGAGAGAGTTTGTGCGGAATGAAAAAGAATCTATTGAGGGCGAATTCAAACTGGGTGTCATTCCAACGCTTGCTCCTTATTTATTGCCAAGGTTTCTGAACGAAAAGAATCCTGGTACGTCTTTTACGGTCATGGAGTTGCAAACAGAAGACATCATACGGCAACTGAAAACTAACCGGATTGACGTGGCCATACTCGTAACGCCGCTGGAAGACAAAGAGATCCGCGAGATACCCGTGTTTTACGAGCCCATTCTATTATATACATCAGAGGGTTTAAAATATTACGACCAGGATAAGATCAACCTGAAGTCGTTGTCGCAAGAAAATTTGCTCTTGCTGGAGGAAGGTCACTGCTTCCGGGGCCAAGTCATGAATCTGTGCACTACGCGCGGCAAGAAATCACATGCGCAACTCAATTACCAAAGCGGATCTTTCGAAACCCTGAAGGCTATGGTGGACAACAATTACGGCTATACGCTTATACCCGAGCTGGCGGTGAATATGAAGAGCAAGCACGTTAAACATTTTACATCTCCTGAGCCAGTGCGCGAAGTGAGCCTGGCTGTTCACGCCAGCTTTGTCAAGGAAATGTTATTGGAAAAACTCCGCGAAGCCATCCTCAAATCCATCCCGGCCCACTTTAAAAAGAATGAGAAGTATATCCGCGTGCGGTGGAATTAACTTTTGTTTGAGATTCCTAGTTTGAAATCGAGGGACGCGCTGATCAAAAAACCGGATCTGCATTTTCTGGGTCCTGTTTGCACCTGCAAAGCAGCCGGAACCGGGATTTGCAAAATCTCAGCCTTACGTGCCGGAAACCTCGAACCGGGAACTAGGTCAAAAATCTGTAAATTCAACTGTAACCTTAGGCAGTCTTACCGGTAACTAACACGAAAATTGACAAAACAAGGTGTCCTGATGACAGACGAATTGATTATGGAGGCCGTAAAATCCGGCGATCTTCAGCGGGCAACCTTGCTTTTTGAGCGTTACAACAAGCGCATTTTCAATTTTTTGGCCCGCATGACGATGGACCGTGAACTGGCTGAAGACCTCACACAGAATGTATTCCTGAGGATCATCAAATACCGGAACAGCTACCGCGAGGGCCTCAAATTTCAGTCGTGGATATACCAGGTTGCTCGGAATGTTTTTTCCGATCACTACCAGGCCCATAAGAACAAATTTTCAGACTTCGTTGACGTGGAAAAAATAGGTGATCATATGGCGGACAGGGATGATGCTGAAGAGCAGGATGAAAAAGAAAAACTTCTGCATCGCTCGTTGGCAAGGCTCAGCGAAGAACAACGGGAGCTGTTGATCCTGACACGGTTTCAGCAAATGAAATATGAGGAGGTAGCGCAGATCATGGATACCACGGTAGCCAACATCAAAGTGAAGGTGCACCGGGCGATACTGAAACTTAGGGAGTACTATTTCGAAATGGAGAAAATATAATAACAAGACCAATCTCCCGGCCGGGAGAGTTATGGAGGGGTTATGGAAAAAGAAAAACTGGAAAGCTTACTGATCGATTACATCGACAACAGATTAAACTCCGTCGACCGTCGCACGGTAGAAGCCGAATTGGTCAACAATGCCGATGCTTATAAGCTGTACGAAGAGTTGAAAGAGGTGATGTATTTGATGGACCGTTCAGCGCGGCTGGAACCGAGCGGCAAGCTCAAGTCAAGCTTTGAGTCTATGCTGAAGCAAGAGTCGGCTTCCGGCAGATCTGGAAAGGTGATCTTCCTCCAACCTGCTCTATTATATAAAATAGCCGCGGCCGTATGGCTGCTGATCCTCGGTGGAGGTGCAGGTTTCTGGATCAGTCAGCAACGGCGTCAGGCAGAGGAGATCGCCGAAATGAAACGGGAAATGGAAAAGACCAAGCTGATGATGATGGCCATGATCGAAAATGAGCAATCGGCAAGCCAGCGCATTCAGGGTGTGAACGTAGCGCTCAGCATCGAAAAAGCCGACGACGAAGTGGTAACAGCACTTGTGAAAGCGATGAACGAAGATATGAACACCAACGTGAGACTGGCCGCCCTCGAGGCGCTGAGCAAATTCCACCAGGAACCACGCGTCAGGAAGGAACTCATCAAATCGCTGGCAATGCAAAAAGACCCTGTGGTTCAGATTGCCTTGATACAATTGATGGTGAAGATGAAAGAAAAAGGTGTTGTGCAAGACCTGCAACGCATCGTAGACGACAACAAGGCCATCAAGGCTGTAAAAGACGAAGCTTATTCGGGAATATTAAAACTCTCATAAAGACAATATCTGCCCGGCAAGGGCAGTGGATATAAAGAAAATAATTCTTGTGCACAGGGAATGAGTTAAATCAAAAAGAGTAGTTCAAAACAGGAAAAATTAAAATGAAAAACAAGAAGTTAACAATAGTGGCGTGTATTGTGTTATTGGCGACGTGCGTTCATGCCCAGGAGTACAAACTGGCAAAAAGTTCAGGGCGCCTGGAGATCAACCTCGGCCGTGTAACGGTAGAAGGCCACACTGGAAATGAAATCATTTTTTCAACAGCAGAACGTCATAAAGACAAAGATAAGAGAGCAGAAGGCTTAAGGGCCGTGAACAGTCTTGGACTGGAAGATAACACCGGATTGGGGATCAATGTCACCGATAAAGGGAATGTGGTGGTCGTGCGCCAACTTAAAAAAACAAATTCTCCGGA
>JBMOKS010000369.1:4294-15557 GCA_049324355.1 Bacteroidota bacterium | reverse complement strand
GAAGGCATTCCAGCCGTGGGAGGATCAAGTCCGAATTCCATGGTTGCCACGGATGCTTTTGTCTACGTGAGCAACGGAAACAACGACAACATTTCCGTTATCGACACGAAACAAAATAAAGTGGTGAGCAGCATCGAATTGAAACTTGACGACAGACTCGGCCCCCTTAAAGGTGTGATCCCCTTTGGATTGGCGCTCTCACCCGATCAGAAAAAAATATTCGTAGCCGAGTCCGGCATCAACGCGGTAGGTGTGATCGACGTGGCTTCGCAAGAGGTGGTGGGACATATACCTACGGGATGGTTTCCCTCGAAACTAAAGGTAACACCCGATGGAAAACAACTCGTTGTAGCTAACGCGAAGGGCTTCGGCAGCGGACCCAATGGCGGTAAAAATTTCCAGGCCGGTCCGGAAGGCAATTACATCGGAAGTCTGATGAAAGGTACCGTATCAATCATCGACATACCGAATGACGAACAACTGAAAGCATACTCTGAAAAAGTGATCGCCAATAATTTTGCATTCCGCCAGGTTTCTCATGCAGATAACAAAAATCCGATTCCGGCGTTTCCGCAGGCAAAGGAATCGCCTATCAAATATATTGTATTCATTTCCAAAGAAAATCGCACGTATGACCAGATCTACGGTCAACTGCAAAGCGGGCGAGGCGATTCATCGCTGGCGATCTACGGCAGAAATGTATCGTTCACAAATCGCAAAAAAACCGTTCAAGTGGAGAAAGCCACAGTAATGCCCAACCACCTGTCGTTGGCAGAACAGTTTGCCATCAGCGATAATTTCTACGTCGATGCCGATGTTTCGGCAGACGGTCACGTGTGGCTCACGAATACTTATCCTCATCAATGGATGGAAACGCATGAGCCCGCGGCCTATGGAGGAAAAAGGAATATGAAAGAAGAGTCGAAGGCGCCCGGCAAATTTGGAATGACCGGTGCTGCGGGTGCCATCTTCCCTGAAAACTACAATCAGCATGGTTCCATGTGGGATCACCTTTATCGCCATGGAATTGAGTTTTACAACTTCGGTTTCGGCGTCGAGTTTGATGCGGGAAGTTTTGCCGACAGTACTTTCAAACATGGCGGTGTTCGGTATCTTGTGAACTATCCGCTTCCGGGTCCGCTCTACGACAGAACGTCGAGGATGTTTCCCACATACAACATGGCCATTCCCGATCAGTTCAGGGCCGACATCTTCATCCGGGAGATAACCGAAAAATATCTAACTCCAAAAAAAGAACTGCCGCGGATGCTGACCCTTCAATTGCTAAACGATCATGGTGCAGGCGAACGCGCTCACGCCGGATTCCCCTTCCGCGAAAGTTACATGGCTGACAATGACTTGGCCTTGGGGAGAGTGGTGGAATTTCTGAGTCACACACCCTATTGGAAAAACATGCTAATCATCGTTACCGAAGACGATGCTCAGGGTGGCAACGACCACATCGACGCACACCGGAGCTTGTTGATCGCGATCTCTCCTTATGCCAAAAAGAATTTCAACAGCCACCGACATTACAGCTTCGGAAGCATTTTTAAGACATTCTGGAATGTGTTAGGCATACCACACCTGAACCAGTACGACTTCGGCACTAACGATATGAGCGACTTCTTTACCGACAAGCCCGACCTCACACCCTATACGGCGTTACCGGCAGACCTGCGAATTTTCGATCCCGTAAAAGCACTCGATCCGCTTGACGAAAAGTTTGAATGGAAGGCCGCGCTCACATCACCGAAACTCGACGATCCTGACGAAATAAAAAAAGCACGGGAAAAGGACGATCGAATGAAAGTAAATCACTAGTCCAACGGGAAGAAAGACTTTCAAGGTAACACGTCAAAGGTTTGATAGCTTAATTTTCGCCTGAGCTCGGCGATCTCATTTTCCAGCAACTTGTTTTCGCGGGTGAGCTGTTCCTGAATAGCTTGCAATTCTTCAGCGTTTTGACGTATCTCCTCCTTCTGTGCCGCTGCCTGCTGGACATGCTGTTGGGCTTCGCTCAACAGTTTTTTTGTCTCGGCTGTGATCTTGCGATGGGCCAGTAATGAAGCAATGTTCTCGGATATTTTTTCAAGGAACTGTATCTGATAGGGAAGGAATTCTGCAAACGACGCCAGCTCCAGCACACCCATCACATGCTCATGAACCCGCAACGGCAGGATAATGAGAAATCGCGGCACAGCTCCGCCTAGGCCAGAAGTGATCTTGACATAATCTTCAGGCACATTGGTCATTACAATCGTCGACTTCTCCAGCACGCATTGACCTACCAAACCCTGTCCGAGCTCCACTCTGCTGTCGATGAACTTTTTCTTGCCATAGGCATAAGTCGATATACGCCCGAGGTATTCGTCATGCTCGTCAGTTTCCAACAAATAGAGTGCTCCCTGGTTAGCATTCAAATAGTTTATCAGCAACTTGAGCAGTTGATCTCCGAGCGTCCCGATCTCGGCCGCTTCGTTTTTGATAACATCGTTCAACTGCGCCATGCCGGAATTGACCCAATTGGCGATCCTTTGTTTTTCAGAAGCGTCCGCCAACTGGCTTTGCATACGTATCAGCGCACGCGCGAGAATATCATCGGCAAACTGGTCCTCGTAAGCAGTTTTTAGATTTCCCTGCCCCAGTGCTTCTGCAAATTGCGTGGCAGCTTTCAGGCGATCCAGCAGTTGATTGAACGCGAGCTTGGTTTTGCCAATCTCTTCATTGCTTCTCACAACGAGTATTGGCGGGAATCTTCCTTCCGAGAGGGTGTGCATGGCGCGGTGGAGTTCCTTAATGGCGCGGGTAATAATGTCGGCGTAAACAATGGCCAGCAAAACTCCGAGAATGATCTCGATGCCAAACAGAATACTCAGCCGCACAACAGCAGTCTGTTTAAAGTTACTGCTCGTGGCTTTGATGTCTGCACGTAATTGGAGGATCAACTGTTTTAGCTTGCTCAAATCATGGTTGATCGTTCCTTTGATTCCACTATTTTCTTTAAGTCCGATCTGCGTTTCAATCTCTACGATCTCATTGAACTGTTTTTGATAGTTCTGCAGGTTCTCGAGGATCGCAAGTCGTTCAATTCCGCCCGAGCCTGACTCTATATTCTCAACGAAGTTCTGAAGTTTGGAATTGAATTCTTGTTGATACTTTAGGTCCTTACGCAGAAAAAAATCTTTCTCGTGTCTCCGGAGCATTAACATGTCGCTTTTGTCATAAGAAAACGATGACTTCTCCACAACATGAATAGCACTGCGAAGTTTGCCCTCCAAGCCATAGTCTTTAAAACCTCTTATTACGAGCAACTTTTTCAACTGCGATATCCGTTCCTCGGTTTGAAATAATGTTTTCCGAATGGGACTGATCAAAGAATCATGGTGATGGATCATCAGCTGATCGAGCGACTCCAGCCTTTTGCGAACGAGCATCAGATGTTCTAAATATTGTTCAAGGTGTGGGCTTTGATGTGTAGCCTGAAATGTATCGTGTTTATATCCTTCAAAGATGAAGTATTTAACATGGGCATCCATTTCAAGAATGTCTATATTCACACCGTCCACCTCCTCGCTGGCTTTTTCGTATGTCTCAATTTTCGTCAACGTTTGAAAAAAGACGCTGACCAACAGAACAGTGAGTATCAACAGGGATCCAAAGGCAAGCAATAGTTTGATCCGCAGTTTGAAATTGAGAAATAACCTGATCATGACTTACGACGGTTTATTAAGCGACCCCAAGTTATAGGGAAGCTTAACCCTCGCAGACAACAATAGGTTAAGAGTGTGTTATGGTTAGATTAGCAAAACCGGTATGGTCATACTACGCACAACCAAACTATTTTAGCTTTAATTAAACCAGAAATAGGTAGCGCCGGCTACGAAGACTGCAACTATCATAATCATAAAAATGATGCTAACCTTCACCCCTTCATCCAACTTGTCGCTAAAGGATTTGAGGTCGGTTTGATCTTGCATCTGACGGCTTAGTTTCCATTCTTGATATTCCATATCGCCTGGGGTTTTATTATGATAAAGATCGCGTCTTCACTGGCCCAATCCGCGAGGGAAACGCTGATTTTACAAGAATCAGGGTTTTACTTAGCCGAGAGACATCGGCGAAATCTTAAATGAGCTGAAGTATTTCCAGGATGCTCTGTTGCTCTGGCCCGAAAAAACGAATTTTCCAATCCACCGCCCTCCATTTCAGGCTGCAAAGAAACATTTCGAAACTTTTTCATCAGATGAGTGCTTTAGTTGCGGAGAAGCATGAAGATCTTGCTGAGTACTATTGAAACTAAAATTTGGATTTAGGCCTTTTTGATTCTATGTTGAAATCCTAACTAAACCAATCATGAGCAAATTACCGTTTCTGTCCGCAGTCTTATTCTATGGGTTCGCTTATTCGCAAGAACTTATTATCCCATCGCGACCCGATCATGTGGCGGAATCAGATTTTCGGAACGGCGAGTTGATGCTCAAAAATGCATACCAACAGGTCAAAGAAGACAATAATAACGTTCTCGCGCACGATTATTGGAACTTTGCAATTGCCTATTACAAAATGGGCCAACCTAAAGAGGCAGTCTATGATTTTTTGTTAAAAGCCAGCTTCACCAGCAGAAAAGATTTTTGCGAGATCGTTAATGTTTATCACGATCATGTTAAAGGGATCAACAATGCTGTGTTATATAAATTACTTGGCAAAGAATATGAGGCATTGGTAGAAGATTGCCTTGCATCGACCGCCAGTGAGGTGTTTGATATTGAAACTTATATCACTGCCAATAATTATGATAAAGAGCTTATTCATCAGTTGGCCGATCTGCTGCGTGATGACCAGAAATTCAGAAAAGGAAAAGAAAACGATTTACAGCAACGTGCCGAGGTCGATCGAATGAATATAAAAAAAGTTGAAACGATCATAGCAAAATATGGATACCCGGGAAAAACGTTAGCAGGTGAAAAATTCGACTTTGTAGTTTGGATGGTCATCCAACATGCTGAATTGGAATACCAGGAGAAATATTTACCGGTAATTGCAAAAGCCGTTAAAGAAAAGGAGTTGGACAAAACTCCGCTTCGCATGTTGATCGACAGGGTTTATACAAAAAAAACCGGTCTGCAGATCTTTGGCTCACAGATTGGCGTCCGTTTTCTGATAATAATACGATTGAAGAAGTTAGATCGAAATATGATTTGTAATCCGCCTGACACCCACGTATGAGAATATCATTTTAAGCGACCGTGAAATTGAATATCCGAATGAGTCATTAGCATTACACGTGTGTTGAGGCTTGAGTATTACCCGTAATTATTCAAACGCGAAGCGTTCCAGAAGATTTCATGTTTCAGCTAACAAGCAAGAGCCGGAAGATTGGACGTCGCATTTTGCGACATTCAATTCTACGAAAGAAAAGATGAGTTCTACGAAGGAAAACATCAGGTTAAGGAAGCTACCTTATGCTTTTACCGAGCAAGGTGTATCCATTCTATTTGAGGTGCCGAATAGTGAGACAGCGATAAAGTCAACATCATTATCATCAGAGCTTTCACCATATACATGAGATAATCGTATCGAAAGCAGCATTTTTGTTGACGCTGAAGAAACCAGAGAGGAAGTTCGTAGAGCACGACGGGAAAATGAAAAGGCATGTTCGCGACCTTGAGACGGTCTTCGCTGCGTGGAAAGAATCACCAGATCCTAAAAAACGTACGACGTTGAGTGCTGAAATAAGCGCGTGAGGACAAAAGTTTCACGGACTTTGGTCCAGCGCTTGCAAACCGCGTAATTTCTTGATTTATTTGTGCCCTTTTTGACGAATTCGTCAACTGAGACTTAACGGAGAGGTGTCCGAGTGGTTGAAGGAGCACGCCTGGAAAGTGTGTATACCCCCAAAGGGTATCGCGGGTTCGAATCCCGCCCTCTCCGCACCGCGCAAGTAGCCCTGATATTTTATCAGGGCATTTTTATTTGCACAGCTTTAAGGTGTCAATTCTCCCGCCAGGGATTGAGACACCATTTCGCGGGTCTTTTCCGCTCCGTACTCACCCAGCAACAGCATAAGCTTCGTGACGGCAGCTTCCGTGGTCATATCACCCCCACCGATGACGCCGATCTGCTGCAGGTCACGGCTGGTTTCGTATTTTCCCTGGATGACCGTGCCGCCGGGACATTGAGAGATATTAAGCACAATAACGCCCTTGCCGATAGCCTTTTTTAGCGCCTTCAAGAGCGCTTGCGATGTGGGCGCATTGCCAGAGCCATAAGTTTCCAATACTACCGCTCTCAAACCCTCTGTCTGAAGTATGGCCTCAATGGTGGAAGCAGGGATCCCCGGAAAAAGCTTCAGTATGGAAATATTGCTATCGATCTTCGAGCGTAGTGTAAGCTTTCTTCCATTAGGACGCGAACGGATCATCGAAAAATTGTAATCGATCTTAACACCAGCCTTGGCCAACGGCGGATAGTTTCCCGAATCAAATGCATCGAACTGCATACTCTCAACTTTTTTCGACCGGTTGCCACGCAACAATTCGTAATCAAAATAAATGCAAACCTCGGGAACGATCGGTATGCCGTCTTTTTTTGCGGAAGCTATCTCCAGCGCGGTGATCAGATTTTCGCGTGCGTCTGACCTAGGTTCCCGAATCGGCAACTGAGCTCCGGTGAAAATCACCGGTTTCGATAGTCCCTCAAGCATGAAGCTAAGTGCAGAGGCTGTATACGCCATGGTATCAGTTCCATGCAAGACCACAAACCCATCGTGGGTTTCGTAGTTTTGCGAGATGATCTGACCGAGCACCTGCCAATGTTCCGGCAGCATGTTCGATGAATCTATGGGCGTTTCGAAAGAGACCACGGTCAGCTCAAGCGCCAGGTTTTTAAGGGTTGGCAGGTGTTCGAGTATCAAGCTAAAATCGAATGGAACCAGCACACCATCCTGATCGTAAGTCATGCCGAAGGTTCCTCCGGTATAGATAATAAGAACGCGGCCTTTGGGCTGTTGAGGCTGGGCCGTATTAATGCTGACTTGCTTAAGGTTCATCATTGGGGCTGGTTGTTGGGCTTCAGGCGTGAAGTTAAGGGTTCTGCTGAAAAATTTTTAATGCATTGTTCATGGATTCACGCCGAAGCTCTTCCACCGATATCTTTTTTATCTCTGCTGTCTTTTGTGCGATCAAAGGAATATAGGAAGGTTCGTTCCGTTTTCCACGGTGCGGCGTTGGTGTTAGGTATGGGCTGTCTGTTTCAAAAACAATTCTATCCGTCGGAACATCGGGTAAAACCGTTTCCATTCCACCCTTCTTAAACGTAGCCACCCCACCTATGCCCAGGTAAAAGTTGAGGTCGATGATCTTTTGGGCTTGCTCGGCAGACCCGGTGAAGCAATGGAAAATGCCCGTTAGATTTTCGTCCTGCATTTCTCCCACCATGGCAATCGTCTCATCTAACGTTTCACGACAATGAATCACTATCGGCAGCCGATGCTGACGTGCCAATTTCACCTGGATGGCGAAGGCCTCCTTTTGTTGCGCCCAAAAAGTTTTGTCCCAATAAAGATCCGTACCAATTTCACCGATCGCTGAGAATTTTCGTTTAGACAACCATTCTTCTACGACATACAACTCACGCTCAAAGTCTTTCTTCACAGAGCAGGGGTGTAGTCCCATCATGGCAAAACATCTTCCGGGATACCGTTGTTCGGCCTCCATCATTCCGTCGATGGTGGCGTGGTCAACGTTCGGCATAAATATTTTTCTCACGTTTTGCCCTTCGCAGCGCGCCATGACATCGTCGCGGTCTGCATTGAACTCTTCGGCATAGAGGTGAGCGTGTGTATCGACCCAATAGGCACTCATGTTCTAAAAAATGTATTGACTAAAAACAATAACCCCAACAACAGCAGCCACGATCGAAGCCAGCAACACACCCCCTGCGGCGATATCTTTGATCTTGCCCGGCAGAGGCTTACGTTCGACTGTCACCAGATCTACCAAAGCCTCGATAGCACTATTCATCATCTCTAGCCCCAATACCAATCCAATGCTAAGGCATACCGCCGTCCATTCCCAAGGCCGTATCTCGTAATAAAGACCCATGGCAATCGCCACCAATCCAAGTACAAGCTGCACTTTCAGGTTTCGTTGTTCTTTTAGAGCCGACACAATGCCTTGCAGCGCATAGCCAAAACTTTTGAAAAAGAGATTCATACCGGATTGTTGGTTTTCGGCAACGAAACAACGGAAATCCCCTCAACAAATCAATACTTCAGCGCCTTATCCACCGCAAGCTCCAGCAGCGTAAGATCTCCGGATGAATTTTTGAAACCGGAAAAGCATTCGGTTTCCCTCAATGCCACCGCCAAATTAAAATCGTGCTGATTCATGTAAAAAGCTATTCCTTTGTCTTTCAACCGCTGAGCCAGATACTCCTGCTCGGTTTGACCGGGTGTTGGAATGAAGATCACTTTTTTATGCAATGCCGCCATGTCCATAATCGTGCTGTAGCCGCTACGGGCCACAACAACATCAGATGATTCCAGCACGCGTTGCAGTTCTTTTGTCGCTAAAAAATCAGCCCGATCCGAACTCGAAGCTTTTTCAGAGGATGGCTTTCCGCCGACCAGAAAGCATTCCAATCCGGAAGATTGGAGTTGGGGTGCTATAATTGCTTCGAGCAAGCTACGTTGCGGCTCCGGGCCCGAGCACACAGCGATCACATCATATTTCTTCTCGGTATGTTGCGACGGACTAAACCTTGACAATGCCCCAATATATTCAACTGATATTTTCTCGCGAGCAGACCCGAATGAGATCAGGTCGCCCGCCAGACTATGTTCGTCGGGGAAATCGGGAAGCCAGCACGCAGTATACCTCTTCATGTAATTTTCGTTCTGGTTTCGAACCAGGCGCTGAAGCCAGCCGAACCGCTTCGGCATAAGAATGTTGCTTTGATGGGTAATAAAAACCGAAGGCACCTGCTCAGACCAGCAACCGTAGCGGTTATCGGAGATCACCAGGTCGATCTGATGCTGTCTGATCAGCGATTCTATTTCGCGGTGCTCCGCCTGAATAGTCTTGTAAAATTTCGGCAGCTGGGTCATCATCTTCCAGATCATTGCCGCCGCTCGTGGGTAGACCGGATCATAGCCGGAAATATTAAAATACCTGATTTCTGGAAATTCTTTTCGTAGCAATACCAACGAGTCTCCATTTCCCGCTATCATAACCTCACAGCCCTTATTTTGGAGAAGACGGATGATGGGAATACAACGCGTAGCATGACCCAGGCCCCAATCCAGCGGCGCAAGAAGCACACGTTTGATCATGGTAGCAGTTTGAATACGAAACCCTTTTCCAAAAAATGATCCAATAGCCTTGGCAAGGCAAACATCATATTTTTTTCCGCCTTATAGCTATCATGAAATACGATGATGGATCCGGGGCGAACTGCCTGAATGGTTTTGCGCAGGCATGTATCAGGAGCTTGTGACTGATCGTAGTCACCGGAGAGCACATCCCACATAATGATCTCATAGTCGTGCAGGTATCGAATCTGACGCTGCGTGATGCGACCATACGGAGGCCGGAACCATCGTGATGTTACGGGCAAATGCCGGGACATTTCCTGGTGGCAGGCTTCGATGTTTCTCAAGTATTCATCACAATCAGTACGCCAGCCATTCAAGTGATTGAAGGTGTGATTGCCTACGGCATGATCGCAGTTCACTATTCTTTTAAATACGTCGGGATGTTTGCGCACATTATCGCCGATACAGAAAAAAGTCGCCTTTGAGTTTCGTTGCCCGAGCGTATCAATAACAAAGTCTGTGGCACCGGGAATAGGCCCGTCGTCAAAGGTGAGATAAATCTCTTTCCGGCCGCCCGGAATTCGCCACGTGAGCGTTGGGTAGATCCAGGGCAGAAAAAAAGGCGTGCGATGTGGAATCAACCTACCCGGCATGAAAGAATGGTAATATCATCATGATACCCGTTCTTACCTTTAAAACTGTCTAGCGAAACGATTATATCCTGATGAATGGTTTTTAAATCTTTGCCGTAAGTGTGATCTTCCTGGAAATATTTCATCAGCGATTCTATGCCATACTCATGTCCCTGCTCGTTGATGGTTTCGGTCAGGCCATCGGTGTAACAGAAGAGCAGAAACTCATCCAGACCGGTAATAAATCCTTCATTGAGGAACGGTAGTGGATGCATGGCTCCCAACACGGTGGAGCCGTCTTCGAGCAGGCGCAAGCCGTTGCGCTTATCCCATAGGATCGGCGGGTTGTGGCCCGCATTAACAAACACCATAGTCTTCAACCGTATATCGTAAATGGCCGCAAAAAAAGTGATGAATTTTTCACCTTTGGTATTTTCCAGTACCTGAAAATTTAACGCCTCAACAATGTCTGTCAGGTTTGGCGTCTGCCGCAATAGTGTACGCAATGAAGCCTGGAAATTAG
The DNA here is from genome assembly GCA_049324355.1 of Bacteroidota bacterium. Lineage (GTDB taxonomy): Bacteria > Bacteroidota > Bacteroidia > Cytophagales > Cyclobacteriaceae > Chryseosolibacter. The sequence goes on along the minus strand of JBMOKS010000369.1, from coordinate 5,086 downwards.
ACATCATCAGGGCCGCCGGAATACCTTTTCCGCTCACATCGGCAACACAAATCAGGAATTGGTTTTTGTTGATGGGAATATAATCATAATAGTCACCACCTACCCTGTCGTGAGGCAGGTAGCTGGCCTCGATCTTCAATACAGCCGTGTTAGGAAGTTTTTCAGGAAAAAGAAACTGCTGCACATCGCTGGCAATCTCGAGTTCTTTTCGAAATGCTTCCTGCTCCAATTGCTTGCGGGCGAGCTTTTTATTTTCGATCGCCACAATGATAATATTGCTGAGCGCCTGTATAAAACGGATACCGTCTTCATTCTCGTAGCGCGGATCGTTCTTATCAAGCCCACCCACAAAAACGAGCGCCAACGTGTTGCTTTTGTGGGTTACAGGGATAACGATGTCGAACTCCGTGAACTCGCATTCTTCAAATTCCTTAAGATGCGTGATGTCTTGAATCGTCTTAAAGGCTGGCAGCAGCTTGGCCTTATGGAAATGGTGGTCGGTACCAAAGCTCGCCTTACAATTCCACTCGTCATCCAGAACAAAAAGGGCTAACTTCTTGATATTAAGGTTAGAACGAAGCGTAAAGTTGTAGATTTTGTAAAGCGACTCTTCCGGTAAATTGCTGTTGATTGCTTGCGTGATCTCAAGCAACGCATTGAGTTCCAGCTCTTTTATCTCAAACTGCTTTTTTAAGTCAATCTCCACCATAAATTCCTATCCGTAAATTTAGGAATAAATGGCTATAGTTCCTTGTCTCTTTTGTTCCAGGGGGCTCAAGGTTTAAAGTTTTA
>JBMOKS010000369.1:0-4284 GCA_049324355.1 Bacteroidota bacterium | reverse complement strand
TAGGATAGGTTTCATTAACCAGCAGAAATCACTGATAAGTTCTCCCCTTCCAACGGTAGGATGAAAACAGCGATGTTAAGGCAACACTTATAACGTACAACGGATAAATAATCTGAAGGATAACAAAGGCCACTGTGTGCCACCGTACTTGAAGAAAGCGGCAGACTGGGACAAAGAATATCAATTCTATAATGGCCTTCAGAATCAGCGCGATCCCGATCAATCTGCCAGTGCCCTGCGTGATAAGCATCACCCAAGCCAACACCACCGAAAATTGAACGGTAAAAATATAAACCGCCAATAAGCTGGCAACTACCGACGAGTTAGCTTGCCATTTACCAGCCCATCGTATTCGTTGGTGGAAAAAGTCCGAAACGGTAGCTTGTGGTTGTGTAGTGACAACCGTTTGTGATATCGACAGAAATTTCAGACCTTCTGGATAGCGCGCATGGACCTTGCGCATCAAAAATTCGTCGTCACCAGAAGGAATGTGTGTGTTGCCGGAATAGCCTTCAACCTCTTCAAATACACTCTTTCTAAAGACCAGGTTTGCGCCATTACACATCACCGGCGAACCCAGCGCCAAAGCGGACGCGCCGCTGCCGATCAGGCTTGCAAACTCGAGCGATTGCAGCGCCGCAAAAAAAGATGGCTTATTGCTCATGCGCACACCGCCGATGAGCATTTTTGTACTCTCATCGGCCAGATATGTCGAAATACCAGTCAGCCAGCCGGGCGAAACCTCACAATCGGCATCGGTGGTGACAATCCACTCACTACGCGCCTGAGACACGCCTTGGGTGATAGCCGCCTTTTTTCCTTCACCATTATTCTTGAACAGTCGAAGGTTCGATAGTCCGAATTCCCTCACAATCCTATTAGTCTCGTCTGTCGAGTGATCGTCTACCACCACCAATTCAAAATTTCGGTATTGCTGCGCGGCCAAACTTCTCAATAAATTCCCAATACGATGCTCCTCGTTACGCGCCGGAACAATGACGGAAATCATCTGATTCTGTCTATTTTCGAGAGGCGGTGGCGATGCGATTAGCTTATTCCAGCCGATGATCAGCAGGGCTACAAAAAAATCATAGCTCAGCAGCAGCAAGAATATCAGAACAGCGATCATGGGGTATACGATTTCAAAAATATATAAACGCTGCCTATCTTGTCGTCGTGGCAAAAGTTATCAAAGAAAAAGTAATACTGGGTCTGGACCCCGGAACGAACATCATGGGATATGGGATCATTGTTGTGAAAGGCGTCAAGCTTCATTTGCAGCAATTCGGGGTGATCCACCTCAGCAAATATGATGGCCACGAACTAAAATTAAAAAAGATCTTCGAAAGGGTGCTTAACCTCGTAGACGAATATAAGCCAGACGAAGTAGCCCTGGAGGCACCGTTTTATGGAAAGAACGTGCAGTCGATGCTGAAACTAGGCCGGGCACAAGGTGTTGCCATGGCCGCGGCACTCTATCGCGAGATACCCATTGTGGAGTATGCGCCAAAAAAGGTAAAGCAGTCGGTGACCGGAAATGGCAACGCCTCCAAAGAGCAGGTAGCTAAAATGCTGATGACGCTGCTGTCTATCAAAGAACTTCCAAAACTGCTCGACGCTACCGACGCGCTGGCGGTGGCGGTGTGTCATCACTTTCAGAAAGGCGATCTGAAAAATAAAGCTACCTCGTGGGACTCGTTTTTGAAAGAAAACCCAGGACGATTAAAAGTTATGAAATAAAGCGAATTGACCTTGCCATACGGTAACAACCTTATCCTTATTACCAATCATTTTCCCTACGGAAGAGCAGAGGCCTTCCTGGAAAATGAGATAGACCACCTCACGAAAGGTTTTGATCAGGTTATTATATTAGCGAAAGATGTCACATCACCTGATCTCAGAAAGTTAACCGGCAGTTTTATCACGCATCGCATCAACCCGAAGAGCGACCTCACCGAAAAAATAGTTACTGGTCTGCTGTTTCTTGTACGTTGGAAAACATCGCTGGCCTACATCAAAACCGAAGTACGTTACCTGAAGAAAAATGGACAGCCGGTGAACCGCAAGATATGGGCGAGATTGCTTCACGATCTTGGTAAGGCGCACATCACCGCTTATCACATCGACAGGATCATTACCTCGCACCAATTAAAGGGGAAAGTGACGTTGTATTCTTACTGGCTCACATCTTCCGCTTTAGCGACAACCATGGTAAAATCTCGTCATCTCCAGATCAAGTGTGCTTCGCGGGCGCACGGTGGCGATATTTACGAGTTTCGCCATCAACACCACTACATTAGTTTTAGGAACGTGCTGGCGCAAAAACTCGATAAGATCTTTACCATTTCCAACGATGGTGCCAGCCACCTTCGAAAAAACATTGAGCAGTCTCTTCACAACAAAATCCAGGTGTCGAGGCTTGGAACGCGTTATGCCGGTGCGTCGCCCTTGAAAAACAACGCACATGAGTTTACACTGGTAAGTTGTGCCTTCATGATAGGCGTTAAGCGAATCCATTTGATTGTGCAGGCGCTCAGCCTGATCGACTCCATCAACATCAAATGGGTGCATATTGGCGACGGCGAACTGAAAGCCGATATAGAACAACTGATTGATCAAAAATTTTCGGGAAAGAAAAACGTCAAATGTAATCTCATGGGTGCCCTGTCCAACCGCGAGCTACTGAAATTCTACCAGGAAAACTATGTCGACCTGTTTATCAATACCAGTTCGTCGGAGGGTATTCCTGTTACCATGATGGAGGCGCAATCATTTGGAATACCGATCCTAGCACCTGACGTGGGCGGCGTTGGCGAAATCGTATCGCCGGAGAACGGACGTCTATTTAGTGCCAATGCGTCTGCCAGCGAGATCGCCGGAGCCATTCAGTCCATATTATCATTGCCACCCACCATTTACCAGGCTTTGCGAACCCATGCGTTTAGAAATTGGGAATCACGGTACAATGCCCAGCGGAATTTTTCTACTTTTGTCGCGGAAATGAGAAACCTGTAATAATGAAATTCGATGACGTGACGCTGGAGTATCTCCGCGGAAAAAAATTTACCAACAGCCTTGTCATACCCTATGATTATTATGGGCCGATTCCCAATCGCGTCGCTTTCTTGCGCGACCTCGTCAAAGGCAAATATGTTATCCACCTGGGCTGTCTCGACCATTTGCCCTTGATCGACGACAAGATCAAGCGTGGCCAATGGCTCCACAAAGAGATCACGGAAAGCGCCAAAAAATGTATCGGTATAGACATCGACAAGGAAGCCAACGATCACGTTCAATCGAAATATAAATTCGACAATATCCTTATCGGAGATTTCACTACTACCCGATTCCCGCAGGTAGTAAACGAGCAGTGGGATTATGCCGTGCTGGGCGAGTTATTGGAACACATCGACAACCCGGTAGCGTTTCTCGAGGCCATCCGCAAAAATTATTCAGGTTGTCTCCGGTCGCTGGTCATTACAGTGCCCAACGCCTGGACACGCCATACGATGAAAATGGCAAAGCGTTCGGCCGAGATCATCAATTCTGACCACCGGTATTGGTTCACGCCTTACACGCTGGCTAAAGTCATCATTCAGGCCGGCATGCAACCTTCGGAAATATACTTTGCCAACCGGGTGCCATTGTCTAAGCCTGAGCTTGTGAAACAGAAACTTTCGAAGATGATTGGAGTGGAGCCTAGGTATAATTTTACGTATGCTTCTTCGATTGTGGCAGTCGCTAACCTTTAGATACCCGGGTAAACGACAATTTAATCAGGACACGTTACGGATACGAATACGGGAGCCCCAGCATTGCTCACGGTCAGCCTCCAACATTGCTGATCAGGTGACTTCATGATAACGCCGGCATTCGCGTCCTTAAGATAAATGTCGCCACTTTCGACCTGAAGTTGAGACTTTGGTTGCGTGGTTCCAATGCCTACAAATCCATTTGCATTCAAAATTGAGATACGCTTCACCGGTTGGTAATTAATATTAGACTGTGTGCTGAGATGAAGGTCACTGGCTTTGTACCCGATCAGTTGTTCATTTACCGTCACCGGCCCGCCGCCAAAATAAAACCCATAAGGCATTTCGGTATAGAAGTGAGCGTAGTCCGGATTTTTAGCTCCAACGTCTAGATATCCATAGTCGGTTTTTACCCGCAGCGCACCACCCTGTTGACCCCCACGAACATTTCCATTGATATGCAGAGCTTCAGCGGGTGAGGTTGTGCCGATACCTACATTGCCGGTATTGTAGTATGCATTATTCCCAGACT
>JBMOKS010000368.1:0-15621 GCA_049324355.1 Bacteroidota bacterium | reverse complement strand
TGCTGAAACCCCTCCGGGCCCAAGTCGGGCTGGGTAAATAATTTTATTTTGTACGTCCACACGACGTCCATGAATAGAAGAACATTTGTGCGAAATAGTTCCCTCGTGCTGCTGGCACCATTAGCGCTGCCAGCCTGGGAGATGCCATCATGCCTTCATGCTTGGCCAGCGCCAGACGACAAAGTCGATTTTGCCCTGAATGAACTCACCATCGACGACCTACAAAAAAAGATGGCGCAGGGTGAGCTTACCTCGCAGGCCATTACCAAATTATACCTCGATCGGATCGAGGCCATTGATAAAAATGGCCCTCGACTCAATTCCGTAATTGAACTTAATCCGGATGCGCTCAGCATCGCCGAATCCATGGATCTCGAAAGAAAGGCGGGCCGTGTGAGAGGTCTGTTGCATGGTGTTCCGGTTTTGATCAAGGACAACATTGACACGGGCGACAAAATGATGACGACAGCGGGTTCGTTGGCCATGAATGGACATCGTGCTGCTAAAGACGCTTTTATTGTCACCCGTCTTCGCGAAGCCGGTGCTGTGATCCTTGGAAAAACTAATCTTAGCGAATGGGCCAATTTCAGGTCTACCCGCTCGAGCAGCGGATGGAGCAGCAGGGGCGGACAAACCAAAAACCCCTATGTGATCGATCGTAATCCGTGTGGTTCAAGTTCCGGCTCTGGTGTTGCTGTGGCCGCTAATTTTTGCGCGGTGGCTGTGGGTACCGAAACGAATGGCTCGATCGCCTGTCCTTCTTCCATTAATGGTATCGTTGGTATTAAACCTAGTGTCGGCCTGGTGAGCCGTTCGGGTATCATTCCGATATCGCATACTCAGGATACTGCCGGACCAATGGCGCGCACCGTTCGCGACGCAGCGATCCTACTCACGGTGTTGGCCGGCGCCGATAAAAACGACGGGGCTACTATGCAAAGTTATAGCCAGACACAACTTGACTACACCCAGTTTCTCGATGTGAATGGCTTGCAGAATAAACGAGTTGGCGTTGAGAAATCCTTTCTCAAGAAACACGAAGAAGTTGACCGATTGCTGGAGCAAGCCCTGGATGTACTTCGGAAAAAAGGCGCTACCATCGTAGAAGTAGACTTGATGGAACGCATGAAAGAAATGGGCAGAGCATCTTACACGGTTTTGCAATACGAGTTTAAAGACGGGTTGAATCGTTACCTGTCAAAGACCACGGCGCCAATCAAATCATTGGAGGAACTTATTCGATTCAATCGGCTGCATGATGCCGAAGCCATGCCATATTTCGATCAGGAGATATTGGAAAGCTCGCAAGCGAAAGGTGATCTGAAAAGTAAAGAATACGAAGAAGCGATCGGTAAGTCGCAGTTGATATCTCATCAGGCCATTGATTCAATCCTCCAGGAAAACAACCTCGATGCCATTGCCGGACCCACCAACGGCCCCTCATGGTGTGCAGACCTTGTAAATGGTGATTCATTTTCAGGTTATGGCACTTATTCGCCCGCAGCCATTGCGGGTTATCCGCACATTACCGTACCGATGGGTTATGTGCACGGCTTGCCGGTAGGTCTTACATTTTTGTCGGGCGCTTTTCGCGAGGGGCAGATCATACAACTTGCCTATGCTTACGAACAGGCTTCCAAACATCGTGTGGCGCCGGCGATGAAAAACACGATTCAGAATTGATGGTTCAGTGATACTGGATGCTTGATCTGTGAAGTCGGATTCGAACACTCGGTTGACCGGCATTTGAATCCTCGTCCCTCGTCCCTCGTTCTTCGTTCCTCGTACTTAGTCCCTCGTTCCTCGTTCCTCTTTTGCAACGGTATTTTGTGTATGGTATATTTTTTGGTCCGGCATGGAATTTTTACTTGGCATGGTGACTATTGTAGATCAAAATTGAAAGGGGTCGTACGCTGTAAGGGTACGTTCCCTTTTAAGTAGATTTACATTCACAACATCAATAGCAGGTAATAGGTCAAAAAAGGGACGCCATGGGGGGCGCCCTTTTTAATTTATGGTTCTTACTATTTGATAAAATTTTTGTTTATCGTAAACAGAATAGGGTATTATAATAAATGTGGTCAAAATTAATGCAGTCTACCGGGAGTCTTTAAAATCCTCCAGGGAATTGATATCGCCGCTGCGTCCCGGGGTGAATTTTTCACGACTACGTTTTTTCTTGTTGTCCACCACTTGATGTGGAAGATTTTTGTCGGGACGCGCATCGCCGTCGATGATCGGGGTCTGCTGCTTTTTTTCTTTTTTGTTGTCCATGGTTGATTGTTACATTTTTTAGCGATGCAAAAAAGCTATGCCCGGAAGTCTGAGGCCTTTTGTGCACAACTTCGATCAAGGACATTTTTCTTCATGACGATAAATTTCAGATATTTAAGAAGTAGTTCGAGCATAACGTGACTTATCGCGAGATCAAACCACCTTCGGAGCTGAGAGATGTGGTCCGATATTTTTGGATATTGGAACACGATGATCAGTCGCAGCTTCCCCTGCGATATAAACTATTTGCCGAAAGCTGCCCGGGTTTGATATTTTTTTACCACTCCAATTACAGCATGATCGCCGGGCAAACTTATCACCACAAAGAATTTATGATGCCGTCGAGGTTTGGAATGATCGGAGCCTTTCTGTTTCCTTATAGCTTACCATTGTTATTTGGTTTGCCCGCGAACGAGCTTACAAATTCCAGCGTTGAACTGGAAACATTGCTCGGCATAGAGGGCTGTGATGTGAAAGAAAAGATCACAGAAGCGACCAACCACCGAGACCGTGTCGACATCATCTCAGCGTTTTTATTTTCAAAGTTAAAAAAGCAACTGACGGACGATCGAGGTCTGCAGCGCTGTGTCAGGCATATCGTGCAGCAACAAGGCAATGTTCCCTTAGACATAATTTCTCGTAATATGGGAATCTCACATCGGCAGATGGAGCGCAAATTTCAATTGGCCGTGGGCATGTCGCCAAAATTATTTTCACGACTGATCAGGTTTAGCTCCACATTGAGGACTTTCCAGGACCAGTCAGTGATGTCGCTTACGGATCTTTCTTATCGGTGTGGATATTTTGATCAATCTCATTTTATTCGGGACTTCAAGTTTTTTTCGGGTTTGAGCCCAAAACAATACTTTAAACTCAAAAACACAGATGTGGCGGACAATTTTATACGCATAAGCAACAATAACTCATCAATGAAGTTTTGATTTTATCGTGAGCTTGGTGCACTCGAATCCCTCAGCTTAAAATCGAATTTGAAAATTTAATTTCCAGACTGTGAAGAATATTTCCTGCTGCCTCTGCCTGTTGCTGACTGTCTTAGCTTTTTCCTGCTCAACCCGAAAAGTGGAACCGCCGAAAGCGATGTTGCCGGTGCCCAGTGACGCGCAACTTGCGTGGCACGAAATGGAGCAGAATGCCTTTATCCATTTCACAACCAATACTTTTACCAATCGCGAATGGGGCAACGGTGATGAGGATCCTAAAATTTTTAATCCTCCCTCCATACAGGCAGAACAATGGGTGACTACGTTGAAGGATGCGGGATTTAGAGGAATTATTCTCACTTGCAAGCATCATGATGGTTTTTGCCTGTGGCCAAGCCAGTATACAGAGCATTCAGTGAAGAACAGTTCGTATAAGGGCGATGTGGTGAAGGAAGTTTCGGAAGCTTGTAAAAAACACGGTCTTAAATTCGGTGTTTACCTGTCGCCGTGGGATCGAAATCACGCAGAATACGGACGTCCTGCCTATGTGGAGTTTTACCGGAATCAGCTCAAGGAAATATTTACGAACTACGGACCTGTTTTCGAAATGTGGTTTGATGGCGCAAACGGAGGCGATGGCTACTATGGCGGAAAAAATGAAACGAGAAGTATTGACGGATCAACTTATTATGATTGGCCCGCCACACTCGATGTTGTGAGAAAGTTCGAGCCCAATGTTATTTTCTTCAGCGATGCCGGGCCTGGTGTTCGCTGGGTTGGCAATGAACGTGGTGTTGCCGGCGAAACCAATTGGAATAATATTACTCCTGACACCCTGTATGCCGGAAAATCAGGTATTAATGAATTGTTAAATACCGGCAGCGAGACAGGAACACACTGGATTCCAGCGGAGGTTGACGTTTCGATCCGGCCCGGATGGTTTTATCATACCGAAGAAGATTCGCTGGTGAAGTCTCCTGAACGATTATTTGACATTTACCTCACTTCTGTAGGGCGCGGCTCTACATTGTTGCTGAACGTGCCTCCTGATCGCCGGGGCCAGTTACATGAAAATGATGTGAGGGCCTTGCAGGGATGGAGGGCAATCCTGAACAAGGAGCTGGGCACCAATCTTGCCGTTGATGCGGAAGTCAAAGCATCATCAACGCGCGGAGAGTCGCCCGACTACGACGCAAAGTTATCAACTGACGGTAACAAAGAAACCTACTGGGCTACCGACGACGATGTTACTGCCGGAACACTGGAAATAAAATTAAAAGCGTCACAGACCGTCAAGTATGTTTTATTACAGGAATATATCCGGTTGGGACAGCGTGTTAAAAAATTCACTGTAGAGGTGTGGCAAAACAATGCATGGAAATTGGCAGGAGAGGGCACCACTGTAGGGTATAAACGGATTATAAAAATTGATCCCGCCGAAACTGACAGGATCAAGGTCAATATAGTGGAGTCGAAAGCCTGTCCGTTGATCTCCAACGTCGGGATCTACTAGTGTGCCTCCGAGTTCAAATACGTTTTTAAATTTTGCCGGCTGATGATCTCGAGCGGGAACAAGTAGGTGGGCGACGCCTCTTTTTGAAATAAAAGGTTGTTGGCCAATTGCCCGATTCCCATGAACGCCTGGCGTTTTGAATTCTGGTTGATGAGAAAATCAATAATGCCCTTATTTAGATAATGGAGGTTTTCCTGAAGCAGATCATACGCCACAAGTCGTACCCCGTTCTTGCCATGTTTTTCCAACAATTTCGAAACCACAAACGCGCCCTTGGACGTCGTTACCAGCAACCCTTTTAATTGCGTGTCTGAAAGCAATTCGTTCAGTTCTTTTTCCAGTGTAGGTTCGTGGGTATAATTAAGGTCGATGCTTTTAACGGTGAAGTTCTTTCCCTTCTGTTCTTCGAAGTATTCTTTGAAGCCTTTCTCTTTTTCGTACAAGTGAACCGAGTTATGAATGTCATCGTAGATGTGAAGGATAGCGTATGTGCCGTCGTCGGTCTGACTCAGATGTAAGAGTTCGGCACCCACGCGGCCACTTTGATAAAGATCCTGCCCGATAAAGCTCAGCGAGCCTGCATCGGGAAGATTATTATTGAACAGTACAAAGGGTATGTTAGACTCCTTGCAGGCTTGGAAGAAATGGGCCGCTTCCTGATAAAAGATTGGCGCCATCAATATGCCGTCGGGAGCTGTGTCGAGTGCGCTTTGTGCCACCTGTTGAAATGAATTTTTGTCGTACAGGTCAAAATAGAAGGGTTGCACCTGAACGCCATATTGATTCCATTCTTCCTGAGCTTGTTTGATGCCTTGGTTAGACAAACCCCAATATTCGTCTTGTTGAGGATTGGGTACGACCGCGGCAATTCTAAAAGTTTTGTGTGAGCCCAAAGTTCGTGCTATTAAGTTGGGTTTGTATCCTGTTTTTTCCAGGATGCCCATGATTTTGCTGTACGAGTCTTTAGAAACTTCGCCACGATTGTGGATCACACGGTCAACCGTGCCCACCGACACATTGGCCATCTTTGCGATGTCCTTGATTCTGATTTTTTTGTTCATCTCAGTGTATTAAAAAGCCTTTCCTTCTTTTAAAAACACGGTTTTCGAAGCCGGACTTCATTCCCTGACACAAATGTACCGAAAATTACGTGACTCCGTGCTTTTTCCGTTTACGCACACGAATATTGTCGTGTGCGCAAACGAAATTAGTTTTTTCTTGGATATTTACATAACAGCCTATACCTTTCTTAAAAATTAACTCGCGGGATGAGGGAAGTCTCGGAGTTGGTTCTAGAGAAATTTAAACCCAATAGACTATGAAGAAACGTTTACTTAATCTGCTGGCCATCGCACTGATGGCGAGCGTTTCGGCATTGGGGCAAACGGTAACAGGGCGTGTCACATCCCAACAGGATAGTGCGCCATTACCGGGTGTTTCTGTGTTGCTGAAAGGAACAAGCACGGGCACTACAACCGATGCAGATGGCAATTTTTCTATTTCTGTAGCAGGCCAGAGCAACCCAACTTTGGCTTTCTCATTTATCGGTTTCACAACACAGGAAGTGGCAGTTCAAAACAGAACCACGATCGATGTTGCTATGGAAGAAGATATCACTCAATTAAGTGAAGTGGTGGTAACAGGTTTTGGTGAGAAGAAAGAAGTAGGAAAGTTGGCCTTTGCCATTCAGGAAACTAAGGGTCAGGACATCGTTCGTGCCAATTCCGGTAATGCGGTTACTGCAATCCAAGGCAAGATTGCTGGTGTACACATCGACCAGGGAACCGGTGGCCCGATGTCGTCTCCCCGAATTCGAATTCGCGGAAACGCATCATTGAGCTCAAACACGCAGCCACTTTTTGTCGTGGATGGTGTTCTTATTAAGCCGGGTGTCGGCGGAGCAGACTCGTGGGGTGCCGCACAGGATTTCGGAAATATCACAAAAAATATCAACCCTGATAATATCGAGACCATGACGGTGCTCAAAGGCTCTGCAGCAAGCGCGTTGTACGGCTCGGATGCATTGAATGGTGTAGTACTCATCACCACTAAGAAAGGTGTTGAACGTCAAGGTATAGGGGTTACTTACAGTCATACCTCTTCGTTTGAAAAGGCTTACAAATTTGTTGAAGTACAAAATGAGTTTGGAGCGGGCAATAGCGCTACTTTCCTCAAAGATGCTAACGGTGTTGATATGATCGACCCCAGCATCTTCTTTTATAGCTATGGTCCGAAATTCAATGGACAGCAGGTAAAAGACCTTGACGGTCGCATGATCACCTATCAAGCCAATGATCCCTTGAGCTTCTTCCAAACCGGAAAATTCATCAACAACAATATAGTTATTGAAGGTGGGACTGACCGCTCAACGTTCCGTGCATCGTATTCCAACCTGGATAATTCTACTATCATGCCGGGCGGAACGGAGATGAAGCGAAATAACTTTAATATCCGCGCGACTCAAAAAGTTGGTAAACTGTTTGACATCGATATCAATGCAGATTATACCAATAACGAACTCGTCAATCCGATCCGCCAGGGTGGAAACTTCAACCCAGTTTTTGCTTTGGTATTTTTCCAGCCACGCAGCTTGGATATCGACTATTGGAAAAATAATTACCGTGATCCAGTTAATGGTGGGGTAAAGTCGGGTGCCGATGATCCTTATGACCTCGGTGGATTTTTCTGGGATACTTACGAAGACCGGAGCGAGCGCACGGAAAACGTGTTCCGTGGCGGTATTGATATCAATACGCACATTACACCCTGGCTGAATCTGCTCGTACGCGGTAACCTTCAGAATGAGAATAACCGTGGCGAAAGAAAAAGATTGGGTGATGGCCCTCGTTTTGCGGGTGGTACCTACAGCCAATACATGAACGAAAGCAGACAGTACAGAATTCAAAGTTTGTTGACTGCCAACAAAGAGTTAAATCAGGATTTCTATTTGAGCGCAACCATCGGTGGTGAAACCGCAAAAAATATCGGTGGAAGACACTATTCACTAGAAACGCGCGATGGACTGAGATTACCTGGTGTTTTCTCGCTTGAGAATGGCCTAAATGGCAAGAACATCAGCACCTATTTAATACCTTCTAGGCTGAAGAACGCATTCTACGTTTACGGCGATCTGACCTATAAAGACATGTTAACGTTGACCTTCAGTCATCGTACAGACTTCTCGTCGACACTGGCATATTCAAATGGAAGCGGCGACTGGAGCTACAGCTATCCTTCTATTGGTCTCGCCTGGACGTTTACAAACGCTGTAACATTACCTTCATGGGTTTCTTTTGGAAAGGTGAGAACGAGCTATGGTGTGACCGGTGGTGACACCGACCCTTGGTCGATCAACAGCACTGGAGCATACAGGGCTGCCGGCGAGTATCTCGGACCTAATGGTACTGTAAACTATTACAGCTTTACAGACAATACGCTGCCTAACAAGCAACTCAAGAACCGCGAAGGTCGTGAGTGGGAAGTAGGCACCGATTTGCGTTTCTTCCAGAATCGTATTGGTCTCGACGTGTCGTACTACGACAAAATTTCCCTCAATGAGATATTTACTTTGCCTACAGCATCTGAATCTGGTGTAAGCGCGCAGATCATCAATGCCGGAAAGATCCAGAACAGAGGTATTGAGATCATAGTGAAAGCAACTCCTATCGCGACCTCAAACTTGGAGTGGAATACAACCTTTAACTTCAGCCGTAATAGAAACAAGATCATCGAACTCGCTGAAGGTATTAACCAGGTAGAGCAAAGTCTTGCGTTCGGTGCAGACGTGAAAGCGGTTGCAAAAGTAGGTGAGCAATATGGCGCGATCGTTTCAACTTACGCCTATGCTACCTATCAGAAAAAAGATTCCGAAGGCAAACCTGTTGCCCACCCCAGCAACGGACAACTTGTAATCGGATCTGCTCCTGGCGCCAACGCGTTAACTTATCTGCGTAGCGGTGCTTATGGCCAGGGCGAAAAAGTTATAGGAACTGCCATGGAGAAATTCCTTTTGAGCAACCTTCACAGCGTCACCTATAAAGGCATCACGCTTAATGTTCAGATCGATGCCAAAATCGGAGGAATGATGGCGTCAGCAACACATCAATATGGTACCTCAAACGGTAGCTTGGCCAATAGCTTGTTCGGACGCGATCTGGAGCACGGTGGTGTGCAGTATACCGACGCCGGTGGCAATGTAAGAACAGACGGTATTATTCCTGAAGGGGTATTGGCCGACGGTATTAAGTCTATTAAAGACGGAAGCGACCTTGGTGGCATTTCTTATAAGGAAGCTGTTGATAATGGTCACTTGCTGCCTATCGAAGCGAGAAGATATTACAGAAATATCTCCAACTGGGGATCAGGTATCAGGGAGTATTCAATCTTTGAAAACTCTTGGGTAGCGCTTCGCGAAGTTGCCATAGGTTACAACTTGCCTAGCAGCTTCATCAGCAAAGTGAAACTGCAATCGCTGAGACTGAGCCTCACCGGGCGCAACCTCACTTACCTGTATCGGACAGCTAAGAATGATATCAACCCTGAAGGTTTGAAGAGCAACAGAGCTAGCGAATTTGCTGAGTATGGTGGCTTGCCTATGGTAAGACAGATGGGTTTCTCGGTAACCGCAGGTTTCTAATCCAAATTTTAACGTAAGCAATTATGAAAATGCATTATAAAAAGATATTACTCGGAATAGCATTGGCTTGTGCAGTGACTGTTTCCTGTGATGATAAAGACTACGTCGAAATCAACACAGATCCGGATATTCTCGGTGGAATTCCGCCAGAGAATCAATTCCTGAACGCAACAATTTCTGTTCACAGCCAGGACTTTGAAGCGTACTATGACTTCTACAGACGAATCATGCCATGGATGCAGTATGTAACGCCACTGACCGGAAACGGAGAAAGCTTTACAACTGGCGTCGGAAACTTCTCGTACCGTTACGGCAGGTTATACAATGGTGTTGGCAACGCGTTGGTCGACCTCGAAATGCTGGTAAAGAAAATGCCAGTTGAAGAGCAGCCCAAGTACGCTCAAATGTTACAGATCAGCCACATTTTGAAGGCATACTACGCTTTCTATGTAAGCGATATCTATGGAAGCATTGTTTACTCCGAAGGTTTTCAGGCACGCTATGGTGGAACTTTACTTCCTAAGTACGATGATCAGCAGACGCTCTTTAACAAACTTGATGGCGAGTTGAAGGATGCTGTCACTGCGTTGAAGGCGACTCAGCCTGTTGCACAAATTTCCCTTGATGCATTTGACCAATACTATGGTGGGAATGTGCAGCAGTGGGTGAAGGCTGCTAATGCGTTGCGTGTGAAGATAGCCATGAGAATGCTGAAGAGAGATGAGACAAAGGCAAAAAGCATCATTACCGAAGCGCTTTCCGTCGCAGCTGACTTGATGAGCAGCAACTCCGACGGTTGGGTACTTGAAACAACCTCTGGCTTTACTAGCGGTGGAAACTGGAACCCCGACGGGTTAAGAGCCACCAAGCCGATTGTTGACTTTATGATAGCAAAAGACGATCCACGTATCGATGCGTTCTTCGCACCCAATAGCTACTCACAAGCGAACATCAATATTTTGATTGCAGCTGGCAAGCTTGCTCCCGGCACTACAGAAGGAAATCGCTATGTGGGAAGTTTTACCAGCCCCGATGCCGCTGCTCTTCCAGCGAATATCACCAAGTATTACACGGCCAGAACTCATAACAGCGTTTCATACGATACGCTGTCGCTAATCCAGAGAAGGTTGTTCCAGCCTTCGTTCAACAGTGGGACAGGCTCGAATTTCATTCCGGTGATCACCTATGCTGAATTCTGTTTCATGAGAGCAGAATTGGCCGCCAGAGCCATCACTACAGAGAACGCGAAAGAGTTCTATGACAAAGGTGTTACAGCCTCTATCCAATGGTATGATGAAGTTGCTCAAGCTTCTGCACTCACGAACTACACAGCCCTCACAGGCAGTGAGATCACTGACTACCTGGCCATGACCGATATTGCCTATGATCCTGCAAAAGGTGTGGAGCAAATTGCCTGTCAGTCATACCTGAATAGTTTCCGTCAGCCTGCGGAAGGCTGGGCGATCTGGAAACGTACAGGTTTCCCCAGTACAACCAGCGTGCTGGCACTGACAGACATGAAGACCAATAACGTTTCTCTGCCTATACCACGCAGAGCACCTTTGGAAGTGCCAACGACCAGCAAACCTAACTACGCAAACGTAACGGCGGCATACGATGCTATGGCTGCGGACCCTTCATGGGGTCAAGGCCCGGCAGACGCCTTCGGACGCGTATGGTGGGATAAGCAATAAAAGAGTTTTTATTTGGTTTGGGTTTAGGGTGGCTGCTTTCGCGGCCACCCTTTACTATTTCCTACAAAATCACTTTTTTTAGAAGATGAAAAGATACGTAGTGCTGTGTTGCGGCATATTACTTTCCCTGTCTGTCGCCGGACAGAAGTTGAACTTTTACGACGACATCCAATCTTTGATCCATCAAAGCTGTGCCTCTTGTCACCGGCCTGGCGGAGGAGCACCATTTAGCCTTATCACATACGACGACGTAAACAAGCGCGCCGATTTCATCAGGGATGTGATCACCAGCCGCTATATGCCGCCGTGGCGTCCTAACGACCACTATACCACGTTTGCCAATAAACGATCGCTTTCTGACCAGGAGATCAACAAGATCACCGCATGGATCGATGCAGGCACACCGAAAGGAAAAGTAAAGACACAAGCCGAGAAAGAACTGCTTAAGAAGATATCGGACGGAACAACCTACGGCAGGTCACCCGATCTTACCTTGAAAATGAAGTATCCCTACAAAGTAAAAGGCGACCGGGTTGAGCGATTTATGGTGTTCAAAATACCTTTTGAGCTGGCTGCCGCCGAAAATGTAGAAGCGATCGAGTTTACCACCAACAACAAAAAAATTATTCATCACGCCAACTTTGCCATTCACCCGGTGGAGGACACCAAGATCGATCTTTATAAAACCGCCGACTCGATCAACCTCAACACATCACGCCACCTCTACGACCAATGGCTTCCTTATAAAAAGGAAATGACATACTATGGCGGGTGGATACCAGGAACCTCATACGAGTCGTACCCTGAAAACATGGGCTGGGTGATGCCTAAGAGAGGTGTGATATTGCTGACCATCCATTTCTCGCCCTCAAGCAAGGAAGAGGAGAGCATTAATGGTGTTAATTTCTTTTTCAAAAAATCACCGATCACGCGAAAAGTAAAAGTGATCAGTCTCGGTTCCGGCGGCATCGGCGAAGACGACATTTTTCCGCCTTTGCTGTTGTTTGCGAATCAGGTTCAAACCCATCATTTGCGTATCGCCAATGCCCGTGAAGATATCACCGTACTTTACGTTTGGCCGCATATGCACTACCTGGGAAAGGAGTTCAAAGCGTTTGCCCTTCATGAAAGCGATACGATACCACTGGTCCACATTCCTGCGTGGGATTTCCGCTGGCAGGAGATATATCGCTACAAAAAACCTGTGGTATTGAAAAAGGGCGATATCGTCAATGTATTTGGCACTTATGACAATACGGAGAACAATCCGTTGAATCCTAACCGTCCGCCGAAATTTGTTGAATCTTCTGACGACATGCGCAGCGATCAGGAAATGCTCACCATGTTGTTGGTGTATGTGGTCTACGAGCCGGGAGATGAAAAATTGATTTCAGACTGACGCAGATTTCCTTTATTTATCTAATTTTGCGGACCCTCCCGATAATTGAATCAATTAATCCAGGTTCTAAATATGAGAGTTATCATTGTTTGCTTGTTTGCCTTAGCAAGCCTGCCATCATTTTCACAAATAGCATTTGAAAAAGGCTCGTTCGTAGACAACGACGGCATTGTCACCGAATGCTGGATCAAATATGTCGAGTGGTATAACAACCCCAGTACATTCGAGTACAAACTGTCGGAGAGCGGAGCCATTCAGACTGCCGACATTTCCAACATCCGGGAGTTTAGGGTTTCGGGAGCAGCTAAATACGTCAAGTATAAAGTGAAGATCGACCGCTCTAGCAGTGATAGTGATAAGTTAACCAACAATAGGAATCCGACCTGGCTGGACGAAGTACTTCTTTTGAAAGTATTGGTGGAAGGCAAGGCGAATCTTTATATGTACCAGCAAGATAATCTCGTGCGTTTTTTTTTCAATACAGGCGACTCGGTTAAGCAGTTAGTTTATAAGAAATTCACCTGGGAAGATCCGAATGCGCGAACCAATTACGTCAAGGTAAAGGCCAACAATACCTTCAGGCAGCAGATCCTTTTGGAGGTGAACTGCGGAAGTACAAAAGCGGTCGATGTTGAAAAAATCAATTACAAACAAAGAGATATTCAAAGGTATTTTCAGGAGTACAATGCTTGCTCAGGTTCTGCTTTCAATGTCTATCATGCGGTACAAAAGCCTCGGAAAAATATTCGCCTGAAAATTTCATCAGGTGCCATGGTTTTTAATGTTCCTGTAACAAGTACTTTTCCCGCAGATGATGTGGATTTACACGGTGTGGCCTTACGAATAGGCATGGAGGCCGAATTTATATTGCCTTATAACAAGAATAAATGGGGATTCATTGTTGAGCCGGCGTATCACAGCCTTAATGCCGACGGCAACACTGCCGCTTTTCGAAATGTTGATTTTACATATAGCTACCTTGAAATCCCCATTGGCATCCGGCACTATTTCTTTTTAAACGACAAGACAAAATTATTTGCTAATGCAAGCATTGCCCTGCCCTTTAGTTCAATGGTCACCGAATCGCACTTGCAATATGAGAACGGCGAAGAGCTGGAAATACGCCCAAAAAGCAGCTATGTTGCTGGGGCTGGGTTGCAATGGCGTAAGCTTAGTGTCGAAGCCAGATACTACACCAATCAAAATCTGCTTAATAACTACGCCTTTTGGAGGGCCCGGTTTAACAGGGTCAGTTTGGTTGTAGGCTACCGTCTATTTTAAAGCTGGTCTTATCTTAACAACCTGATCTTGCTCAACACCATTTCACCAACCTTCTTTCCCTGTAGCTGCCCTTGCTCGATGGCGGGCAGGTAATGAATACCGCCATACAATCTGCTTATCGCAGCTTCGTTACACGCTTCTGTGAACGATGAGAATGAACGTGTGCCCAAACCATATTCGACTTCAGACGTGTCGACGAAAGCAAACTCGTTGCCGAAGAAAGAACTCAATACTGTGGCGGATGCAGTAGAGATCACGCTATGACCGCTGGTATATTCCGGAAAGGGCGGCGTTTGCAGCAGCGGTTTCCAGGTCTCATCGATATACGCGTTGATGTAACTCTCAGGACGGATCAGGTTGCTTCTGTATTTTTCATCCCAACAACTGATGAATCCATCATACAAGGCAATGGCGGTTAGCGTGTAGGCCGCCGAAGATTTTGTAATGTCGGCGTTCACCTTTTGCGATGCAAGGGCAGCGATGGATAACCAATGACCGCCCGGAGAAAGTTTTTTTGTGGCGTAGTTGATGTGGCCATGAACATTTACAGCGAAAGGATTGCAATCCCAGAAATTTGCGATACTTTTTTGTTCTTGTGTCAAATTTTTTACAGTGATATACACGTAGTTCGCCAATTTATAAAACTCGCTGTTTTGTTCTTTGCTGAACGTTGCCGGTGGACTAGGCTTATATTGCGCCGGGCTGTCTAACGCTAGCGTGCGCATTAATCGCCAATGCGGTTCCACCGCGGCCATGTACATGGGAGGGGTGGGTTTCCATTTTCCTTCATCTTTTTTAAAACTGTAGCGCTTCAGCTTGCGGGTATGGCCATAACCATCTTGTTTAGACCAGGCCACGATGATGTCAGATATTTTTTTTCCGTAAGCAAGCGACGCCTCTGCCAATTTAGGGGTCAATGTTTTTGTTATAGACGGAAGTATTTTTTGGATTGAATCTTCCAGCATCTGTTCGGAAAAGATCAAACTTTTTCCGGTGAGCAAAAAAGCGTGGACAGCGGCAAGGTCGTATGACACCTCCTGCTCGGCGTCAGGAATTTGCGGGAATGTGGGGATCTGTCCAAACAAACTTCTGTAGTTCGGATTGCCCTTGACCAGCGTTTCGTAAGCGGCCACGTGCGCGTACATGTAAATGCGCGACGATACGGGTGGCGAAAAAATATCGTGAATAATGATATTGGTTAAAACTTTATGCGCCCGATGCAGCGGACCGGCATCGTGATGATTTGCTTCACCCCGTGCGGCGAACGACGATTGAACTATTATAACGAGTAAGAAATATTTTTTTAGCTGGAACTTCATGGTCAGTGTATGGAGATTGTTTGCGGTACATCATTATTTTTAGCAACAACGATCTTTCTTTGGCCCTGCCGATCTTTAATGACCACCGCTGCTCGTACGTCGCCGTCGGCAAAGAGACCGGTGGCTTCGGGAGTCATCGGTGTAAAATCGCCTTTACCGTTGCCTTTGAGAAACAATCCGTAGCTGGCATCGCTCTCTCCAAGTTGGGTACGGTACGAAAAGAAATTTCCCAGTAAGATCAGGTCGGTATGTCCGTCGGCGTCATAGTCGTCGGCCAGAATACTTTGAGATTTAGAAAACTGTGCTTCGATGGGAAGATGTTTTTTTGTGAATGATAGCTGACTGTTATTGATCAGTACGATGCTTTCGGTCGTCGTACACGTCAATACACCAGCTTTGGCTAGTTGTTCCTTCGTAAATATCGTTTCCATGGTGGCATCGGCGTAGGTGGCATACTTTACGTATTTTTTTCTCATCATCGGTATTTGGTCGAGCAGTTCGTCGCGACTGGTCATGGGATAACTTTTTCCCTGGATATAAAAACATATAATCGGGTCAATATTC
>JBMOKS010000367.1:0-15707 GCA_049324355.1 Bacteroidota bacterium | reverse complement strand
TAATGGAAGCCATTGTAGCCGGAAAGCAGATAGAAAAAGTGATGATACAATCGGGTTTATCCAACGACCTGATCCGCGAGTTGATATCGGTGGCGAAGGCACAGAAGATACCCTACACTTTTGTTCCTCAAGAAAAGCTGAAGCGTCTTTCTTCTAAAAATCACCAGGGTGTTATCTGCCTGCTTTCGTCGGTAAGTTATGCTTCGCTTGAAAACCTGATTGACAAGGCTTACAGTGAGGGGCGCGAGCCGTTTCTGTTAATGCTCGACCGGGTTACGGATGTGCGCAATTTTGGTGCTATCGCTCGCACTGCCGAATGCGCCGGCATAGATGCCCTTATCATTGGCGAAAAAGGCAGTGCGCCGGTTACCAGTGATGCCATGAAAACATCGGCCGGGGCCCTCAACCATGTGCCGGTGTGCCGCGAACAGGACTTAAAAAAAACCATGAAACTTCTGCGCGACAGCGGCATCAAAGTGGTTGCCTGCACTGAGAAAGCAAAAAATAATATATACGATGTCGAATTGACCGGGCCCATCGCCCTGATCATGGGTTCGGAAGAAGACGGCATTTCTGACGTGCTCCTTCGCGAAGCTGACGAATTGGTAAAAATTCCTATGAAGGGAAAGATCAGCTCGCTGAATGTTTCCGTAGCGGCCGGTGTTGCTATTTACGATATTGTGAGGCAGCGGAAGGATTAAAAATGTGGTAGTTTTTGTTGAACCCTGCCAATAAAATAAAGTTGACCCTTTCAATCGACCAGCAACTGCATCAGTTTCCGATTGTGGCGATCCCGAGGATGCCTTTCAGGATGTCACGGCCTTAAATCACCTGGAGTAGAATACGGTATTACTAATAATACATTCAGCGCCTTAACACTACAGAAATTCATTACCGTTCTGGCGCGCCTTTACGTCGTTGACAAACCTCCGGAATTGCTCTTCCTTGTCTTTTTCACATACGATAATCACGTTTCCGAATTCGCCTACCAGGTAACCGTTTAGCCCTTGCACAACGATGAGTTTGTCAGGAGAACCTTTGACGATACAGTTCCTTGTTTCGTACATCAACGCATTGGCATTGATGGCATTATTGTCGCCGTTCTTTTCAGATATCTCGTGAATGGACGCCCATGAGCCCAGGTCAGACCACGAGAATTCGCCGAGGCAAACAAATACATTGGCAGCCTTTTCCATTACACCATAGTCGATCGAAATACTTTTGCACTGCGGGTAGACTACCCGAATGGCTTCTTTTTCTTCTGATGTACCCAGTTTATGTTTGATCTCTTCAAACACTTCGGCCATTTCGGGCAAGTACGATTGAATGGCTTTTACAATGGCTTGAGCGCCCCAGATAAAAATGCCGGAGTTCCACACAAAGTCGCCGCTCTCCAGGAATTTTTTGGCCAGGCTGAGCTCCGGTTTTTCGGTGAATGTCTTCACCTTCTTGGCAAAACTTTTTTCCGTATGGTATTGAATGTAACCGTAGCCAGTTTCCGGACGGGTGGGTTTAATGCCCAGCGTGATGAGTTTATCTTGGGCTTTCGCCTGATCGGCAGCTTTCTTGATGATATCCTGAAATTCTTTCTCCTTCAGGATCAGGTGATCTGAAGGTGTGACCACGATGATGGCATCTTTGTTTTTTTGCACGATCTTATAGCTGGCATAGGCGATGCAGGCCGCGGTATTTTTTCGCATGGGCTCGGCCAGGATCTGATCTTCGGCGAGCTGCGGAAGTTGCTGACGAACGAGGTCGGCGTGTTCTTCGTGCGTTACTACATAAATATTCTCTACCGGGCAAACAGGAAGAAATCTTTCCAGTGTTGATTGTATCAGGGTTTTACCGGTACCCAGCACATCGAGAAACTGTTTGGGTTTTGAATTTCGGCTGTAAGGCCAGAAGCGTACGCCTACGCCGCCAGCCATGAGCACCACATATAAATTTTTGTTCATTATCGTTTTAGACGTAAGACGTTCTGCAAAAGACGTTAGTCGCGAAATTTTTTGAAAGACATTTCGAAAGTTTTATACAATTCCTTCTTTCAGGAGATCGTGAAGATGGACGAAGCCCGCTATTTTTTCACCGTCCATAACAGCCAGCTGAGTAATATTATTTTCCTGCATGACATGTAACGCTTTGACGGCAAACTCATCTTTTTCAATTTTCTTCGGATTCCGGGTCATAATATCAGCAGCCTTGAGGTATTCCAGGTTCGAAGTTTTTTGAAGCATGCGTCGCAGGTCGCCATCAGTAATGATCCCTAACAAATTTTTGTTCTGATCAACAACCGAAGTACACCCCAAACGTTTAGAAGAGATTTCGAGGATCACATCACGTAACGGAGTTTCCGGCCCAATCATCGGCAATTGGTTGTGTGTGTAAATGTCAGAAACTTTCAGGTAAAGTTGTTTACCCAACGCTCCGCCAGGATGAAATTCTGCAAAATCGCGGCTTGTAAAGCTTTTCAGTTCCAATAAACAAACGGCCAGTGCGTCTCCCATAGCAAGGTGAGCCGTGGTGCTGGTGGTTGGCGCCAGGTTGTGCGGACAAGCCTCTTCACCGATCGTAGCGTTTAAGACATGGTCTGCCTGCTGTGCCAAATATGAATTTGTGTTGCTGACTAAGGCAACAAGCTTGGAGCCCCTTCGTTTGAGGAGAGGAACGAGGACTTTGATCTCCGGCGTATTTCCGCTCTTGGAGATACAGATAACGATGTCGTCTGGTTGTATCATGCCTAAGTCGCCGTGTATGGCATCGGCAGCATGCATAAAAAGCGACGGTGTGCCCGTGCTATTAAGCGTGGCAACAATTTTGTTTGCTATGATCGCACTTTTGCCAATGCCTGTTATGACAACGCGGCCTTTTGCAGAATAAATTTCGCGAACGCAAGCCTCAAAATCGTTATCGATAAAGTTCGTTAAATTTTGGATTGCCCGGGATTCATTTATTAAAACGTCCTGTGCAATTTTTTTAATATTTTTTTGTAAATTCAATGCCCTTATAAAATTAGCTTTGTCTGATGGACAAAGATACAATTTTAGGATTTTATCAAGACGAAACGATGTTGGTCGAAGAGAAAGACGGTTTAAAAGAAAGACTCAAGGAAATTTTTGGGTATAGCCAATTCCGCGGCAACCAGGAGGTTATTATCCGAAATTTGCTCGATGGCAAGAATACGTTTGTCATCATGCCAACCGGTGCGGGCAAATCCTTGTGCTATCAGTTGCCTGCCATGATCAACGATGGCCTCGCCATTGTGATCTCTCCCCTGATCGCCCTTATGAAAAACCAGGTCGATCAGCTCAATGCCTACGGAGTGAATGCGCGTTTCATGAACTCAACCCTTAGCAAAGGCGAAATCACGAGACTAAAGAAAGAATGTATGAACGGCAACGTAAAATTACTGTACGTTGCGCCCGAATCCCTCAACAAAGAAGAGACAATCGAGTTTCTCAAAAAAGTAAATGTCTCTTTTGTCGCTATCGATGAAGCTCACTGTATCTCCGAGTGGGGTCACGACTTCAGACCCGAATACAGGAGAATAAAATCCATGATCCAGAATCTGGGCGATATGCCGGTGATCGCACTTACCGCCACAGCAACGCCAAAAGTTCAGATCGATATCCAGAAAAATTTACAGATGGAAGAGGCCGATGTTTTTATCTCCTCTTTCAATCGCAAAAATTTATACTACGAAGTTCGCCCTAAAAAAGAGACAAAGAAGCAGCTCATTAAATTCCTGAAAGACAATAAAGGTAAGTCGGGCATCATCTATTGCCTCAGTCGTAAAAAAGTTGAAGAGATCGCGCAACTGCTGAATGTGAACGGATTCAAAGCCGCGCCCTATCATGCCGGATTGGATCCCGACGTGCGCATGAAAAATCAGGACGACTTCCTCAATGAAGAGACAGACATTATTGTGGCCACCATCGCCTTCGGTATGGGTATCGACAAACCCGATGTGCGCTTTGTAGTTCACTACGATGTGCCCAAATCGCTTGAAGGATATTACCAGGAAACGGGCCGCTCAGGTCGCGATGGACTGGAAGGGCATTGTTTGATGTTCTATAGTCACAACGACTTGAACAAACTGGAGAAATTCAACAAAGATAAACCCGTTCAGGAACGCGAGAACGCCCGCATCTTGTTGCAGGAAATGGAATTCTACGCCGAATCTCCCGTATGCCGCAGAAGACAACTTCTTCACTACTTTGGTGAAGAGTTCATGGAAGAGAACTGCGGCATGTGCGACAACTGTGTGCATCCACGCGAGCGCTTTGATGGTACGGATTACATCAAGATCGTATTGCAGGCCGTGAAACAAACGAACGAACGTTTCGGACTCAATCACCTCGTGCACGTAATTCGTGGCGTGGAAGACGAATACGTGAAAAGCTATGGTCACTTCGACCTTAGCATATATGGCAAAGGTAAAGACGAAGATGTTGATTTCTGGAAATCCGTGATCCGCCAGACCCTCATCTATCAGTTCATCGAAAAAGATATTGACAATATCGGTGCGTTGAAGATCACCAAACGTGGTGAAGATTTTCTGAAGCACCCGTATGCCGTTGAGTTTGCGCGCGATCACGATTTCACAACTGATGTCGAAGAAGAAGAAGAATCAGTCGAAAAAACTCCCGTCAACGCCAAAGCTTATGACGTGAAACTTTTCGAGATGCTGAAGAATCTTCGTAAGAAGATCGCCAAAGAAAGAAACCTGCCACCCTATGTTATTTTCCAGGATCCTTCCCTGGAAGAAATGGCCACCACTTACCCCACGTCTAAAGAAGAGATGGCGCAAGTCAATGGCGTGGGCATGGGCAAGGTCAACAAATTTGGAAAAGAATTCCTGGAAGTGATCCAGAAATTTGTCGATGACAATGACATCGAGACGGCAAGCGATGTTGTCGTAAAATCATCGGTAAACAAGTCGAAGACCAAGATCGCCATCATCCAACAGATCGACCGTAAAGTTGATCTTGAAGAGATCGCGGAGACTACACGTTTGTCTTTCGAGGAGTTGCTGACGGAGATCGAAAACATTTGTTACTCCGGCACCAAGCTCAACCTGAACTATTACATCGACCAGGTGCTGGATCCTCACAAGCAAGACGACATCCATGATTATTTCATGAGCGCCGAGACCGACAACCTGGACGAAGCCTTGAACCATGACTCCATTGCCGACTATTCCGAAGAAGAGATCCGCCTCATGCGCATCAAATTCATGTCGGAATACGCAAACTAAAAGAATACGATTAATCTTCAAGAAAAAGAGCCAGCCCGCGAGCCTGGCTCTTTTGCGTTAAAAGGATAGTCTGCCGGGCCTTACCATTATTCTAAAATCCTTTAATCCTAAAATCCTGCTCCCTATCTTTGGCATTTAACCCTTTTTGAATACGCCCTACATGAATATACTCATCATCGGTAATGGAGGCAGGGAGCACGCTCTGGCCTGGAAGATGCGGCAAAGCCCGCAGTGCGATAAACTCTACGTCGCGCCAGGCAACGCCGGCACTGCTCTGGTAGCCGAAAATGTGCCCATTACCACCGAAGATTTTTATAGGCTGGGCCAGTTCTGCCAGGAAAAGAAGATCGATCTCATCGTCGTAGGCCCCGAAGCGCCGCTGGTGGAAGGTATCCGTGACTATTTCGAGAGCAATCCGTGGCTCAAGGATATTCTTATGGTGGGCCCAGGCAAGAAGGGCGCCATGCTGGAGGGCAGCAAGGATTTCTCCAAGCAGTTTATGCTTCGCCATGGCATACCCACCGCGAAGGCCAGAACCTTTAGCGCGGCCGATGTGAATGAAGCGTTCGACTATATTTCATCGTGCAAGCCCCCCATCGTACTCAAAGCCGACGGACTAGCGGCGGGGAAGGGGGTTATTATTAGCCTCAGCCAGGCAGAAGCCAAGGCTGTCATCAAAGACATGTTGGTGAATAAGAAATTTGGCGAAGCGAGTACCAAAGTACTGATCGAGGAATTCTTGAACGGGATAGAGCTCTCGGTTTTCGTGCTCACCGACGGCAAAGATTATGTGATATTGCCCGAAGCCAAGGATTATAAACGCATTGGCGAAGGCGACACAGGGCCGAACACCGGCGGTATGGGCGCCGTATCACCCGTTGTTTTCGCCAATGAGGCCTTTATGCAAAAAGTTGAAGAAAGGGTAGTTAAACCTACTATTGCAGGGCTGAATCGCGAGGCTATTGAGTATAAAGGTTTTATCTTTGTAGGTCTCATGAACGTGGGTGGAAATCCCTACGTCATCGAATACAATGCTCGCATGGGCGACCCTGAAACCCAGGCTGTTATGCCTCGCATCAAAAACGATCTTGTCGAACTGCTCGAAGCCGCCGCCAAAGGCGAATTGAAGGGCAAGGAAATCGAAGTAGATGATCATCATGCCGTAACGATAGCCCTTGTTTCAGGAGGATATCCCGGCGATTATGAAAAGGGGAAGGTCATTAACGGATTGCAGAATAAAGGCGAAGGGTTTGTGTTTCACGCGGGCACTAAACAACACTTGCAAAGTGTTGTGACTGACGGCGGACGCGTACTGGCAATTACCGGCAAAGGCAATTCGCTGGATAACGCCCGAAAATCAGCCTATGATACAGCGGCCAATATTAGTTGGGACGGCCTGTATTTCAGAAAAGATATTGGAATTGATCTATTGAATTATAAAGGAACTTAGGAATGGGATGCGCTTGCGGATCAAGTAAAAATGGTAAAGTATCAGGCTGCAACAACAATGGCGCCTGCGGAACCGGTGGTTGCAACAAAATGAACGTTTTCGATTGGCTGTCGAACATGGACGTGCCCACGCTCGATACTTTTAACGTTGTGGAAGTCCGATTCAAAAACGGCAGGAAGGAGTTCCATCGCAACATTGATAGACTGAGCCTGATCACCGGCGATCCAGTTATCGTCGAAGTTCCGAATGGCCACCACCTGGGCTATGTTTCCATGCAAGGCGAATTGGTGCGTTTACAAATGCAAAAGAAAAAAGTCGCCAATGATGGAGAGATCAAAAAAATCTACAGGCTCGCCCACCAGAAAGACCTCGAAAAATACGAAGAAGTAAAAAAACGCGAACTACCCACACTTTACCGAACACGCGAGATCGTTCGCGACCTGAAGCTCGATATGAAACTTTCGGATATTGAGTATCAGGCTGACAATACAAAAGCAACATTTTATTATTCCGCCGACGACCGTGTAGACTTCCGCGAGCTGATCAAAATACTCGCCGCCGAATTTAAGATCCGCGTCGAGATGCGCCAGATCAGTTTACGCCAAGAAGCCGGGAGATTGGGTGGTATTGGCGTTTGTGGTCGCGAGCTGTGCTGCTCGACCTGGCTTAGCGATTTTAAAAACGTAGCCACCAGCGCCGCGCGGTATCAGAATTTATCGTTGAATCCCAGCAAACTCTCAGGTCAGTGTGGCAGGCTCAAATGTTGTCTCAACTACGAACTGGAGACCTACATGGAAGCACTCGAAGATATTCCCAAGATCGAAGGACCGTTGTTGACGGAAAAAGGAGAGGCCATTCTTCAAAAGACAGATATATTCCGCAAAATCATGTGGTTCGGTTTCTCGGAAGAGAATACATGGTATCCGTTGAATATCACCAGGGTGAATGAAATTCTGCGCTTGAACCGCGAAGGAAAAAAACCTGCCAGCCTCGACAAAGATGTGATCGAGGTGAAAGCGCCGGTTCAGGACCTGAACAGCGACCTGCTTCGCATGGACCAGAAGTTCAAGGACAAAGCGAAGAAAAAGAAGAAAAAGAAAAAAGGCGGTGGTGATCGCCGGAATCAGAATCAGGGTCAGAAACCACAGAATCCGAATGCTCAAAAAGGTCAGAACCCTAACAAGCAGAGACCGCAAAATCCTAATCCTCAAAAACCACCCACCAAAGGATGAGAAGTGTTTTTTGTTTGGCAATCCTCACCCTTATCATTGCAGGCTGTGACGCCGACCGGGTCTACGAAAAAAATAATGACTTCAAGGCCGGCTACTGGATATTGACCGACAAGCCTGAGTTTGAATTCGAGATCGATGACACGCAGGCTAAGTACAATGTGTATTGCAACATTCGCAACAGCGTTACCTATCCTTATTCCAGGTTGTTTCTGAACTACAATCTATACGACTCTTCCGGCAATGAGCTGCATAAAAATCTGGTCAGCCATGTATTGTTCGACCCTAAGAGTGGAAAGCCACAGGGCTCCAGCGGACTTGGCGACATTTACGATCAGCAATTTCTGTTGCTTAGAAATTACGAATTCAAAAATCCGGGAAAATACAAGGTGAAATTTGAGCAATTCATGCGCACCGATACCTTACAGGGAATACTGGCCGTGGGAACCAGAATCGAAAAGGCAACGGATAAAGCTGACTAGCGCTACAACTACAAGCTGAAAGCAAACGGCAAGCTTTTACCTCGGGCTTTAAGCCTTGCAGAAATTCAACACGCATTTTTCAATGATATCACAACACTCATGCATCTGCTCTTCGGTGATAACCAGCGGCGGGGCGAGTCGAATGATATTGCCGTGAGTAGGTTTTGCCAGCAGACCATTTTTGGCGAAGTCAAGGCAAAGATTCCAGGCGGTTTCGCTTTGAGGCGTGTCGTTGATGAGAATGGCATTCAACAAACCTTTGCCGCGCACCAAAGTAATCAGGTCAGACTTCTTGATCAGGGCTTGCATACGTTCACGGAAAATCGCGCCCAGCTTACGGGCATTGTCCATAAGTTTTTCATCCTTCACCACCTGGAGAGCTTCCATACAAACGGCTGCCGCCAGCGGGTTGCCTCCAAAGGTTGAGCCATGCTCGCCTGGTTTGATCAACAGCATGATATTGTCGTCTGCAAGGGCACAAGATACCGGCAATACACCGCCAGAAAGTGCTTTGCCCAAAATGAGGATATCGGGTCTGACGCCTTCATGATCGGATGCCAGCATTTTGCCTGTACGTGCAATACCTGTCTGGATTTCGTCCATCATCAGCAGCACGTTATTTTTACGGCAGAGGCTTTCGGCAGCCTTCAGGTATCCGTCTTGGGGAACGTAAACGCCGGCTTCACCCTGGATCGGCTCGATCCACAACCCGCAGACATGCGGGTTTGCCAATGCTTTTTCAAGGGCTGCAATATTATCGTAATCGATGATCTCGAAGCCTGGCATGAATGGACCAAAATCTTTTCGAGCGCTTTGATCGGTGGACGCTGAAATGATGGTCGTGGTGCGGCCGTGAAAATTCTTCTCCACCGCTACGATCACCGCTTTGTTTTCAGGAATGCCTTTTTTCAGGTAGCCCCACTTGCGCGCGAGCTTGATGGCCGTCTCGTTGGCTTCGGCGCCACTGTTCATCAACAGGGCTTTCTGATAACCGAACGTTTCACAAATATATTTTTCGGCGAGGCCGAGCTTATCGTTGTAGAATGCGCGCGACGTCAGGGTCAATTCTTTGGCCTGTTCAATCAGTGCGTTGATGATGCGCGGATGGCAATGACCCTGATTTACGGCACTGTAGGCTGATAAAAAATCGTAATAACGTTTGCCCTCGACATCCCATAAAAAAACACCTTCGCCTTTGCTGAGCACTACCGGCAGCGGATGATAATTGTGCGCGCCGTATCTGTCCTCTAATAAAATTGCTTCCCGACTCGATGTAACTGTTTCTACCATAGTTGTAAACGTTCAACAAATACAAAGATAAATAGTATTCGCCTCATTTAAGTGATTTTACTTTGCCTTCTGAAGGTGAATAATCTGCGTTTAAAAGCGATAGGATGGGTAACCGTATCAGTTATTGTGAAATTAACGGGATCAGTTTCATGGGAAATAATAACTTTGCCGCATGGAAATTGTTGTACCGATCATTGGATTAGTAGTGGGTGCGGCGATAGGATGGTTGATAGCGAGGTCTATGCTTTCAAACGCCGGTCAGCAAACGGCCGCGTCGATGTTAGTGGAACTGGAGAAAAACAAAGCCCTGCTTGCTCAACTTCAAGAGCACAAGCGTGAATTGGAAAACGAGCGCGCCAAAGTTCTTGATCTCAGCAACAACCTCGCCTCTGCCGAAGCAGACTATCGCAACCTTCAGGAAAAATTGTTCGATCAGAAAAAAGAGCTGGAGGGTATCCAGGATAAATTCACTGTGCAGTTTAAAAATCTCGCCAACGAAATACTGGAAGAGAAAAGTAAAAAATTCACTGAGCAAAACAGGACCAACCTGTTCGACATGTTAAAACCACTCGGCGAAAAGATCTCAGAATTCGAAAAGAAAGTTGAAGAAACAAATAAAGAAAGCATAACACGAAACGCCGCCCTGCGTGAACAGTTGGAGAACCTGCAGAAACTCAATCTGCAAATGACGCGCGAAGCCGAAAACCTGACCCGCGCGCTGAAGGGCGATTCCAAAACACAGGGAGCATGGGGCGAATTTATTCTGGAGAGTATTTTGGAGAAATCGGGCCTCGAAAGAGACCGCGAATATTTCATTCAGGAATCGTTCACCACGTCAGAAGGGCGTTTCAGACCTGACGTGATCATTCGCCTGCCGGAAGGGAGGCATGTTATTGTCGATTCTAAGATGAGCCTAACGGCCTACAACAATTTTGTTAACTCCAATTCCGACGAAGAAAAAACTGTCGCGCTCAAGGCTCATCTGGTTTCCATTCGGCAGCACATGAAACTTCTGGGTGAAAAGAATTACCAGAAAAATATTGCCGACAACAACCTTGATTTTATCATCATGTTCATTCCGATTGAACCAGCCTATATTTTAGCCATTCAATCTGAAAAAGGTTTGTATGAAGAAGCGCTTGAAAAAAGAATTGTTTTTGTAAGTCCAACGCTATTGATTCCTTCGCTGCAGCTGATCAAAAATGTTTGGAAGCAAGAATACCAAAACCGTCACGTGCTCGACATTGCCAACAAGGCCGGCGATCTGTACGATAAGTTTGTGGGCTTTACCGAAGACCTCATCACCCTTGGCCGGCACCTCGATTCTTCAAAGAAATTTTACGAGGAGTCTATGAAAAAACTTTCTGTGGGCAGCGGCAATCTAGTGCGGCGTGTAGAGGAATTGAAAAAGCTTGGCGCCAAAGCCAGCAAAACCATGGATCCCAAGCTGCTGGGTCGGGCAGAAGACCAAACTAATCTTTTTGAGTAAAATTTTTCTTTCGGTCAT
This sequence comes from Bacteroidota bacterium, assembly GCA_049324355.1. GTDB lineage: Bacteria > Bacteroidota > Bacteroidia > Cytophagales > Cyclobacteriaceae > Chryseosolibacter. The sequence goes on along the minus strand of JBMOKS010000367.1, from coordinate 4,495 downwards.
GAAAGTGGAATTTAAAAAGGGAAAGGATAAAGACACGCTGGTTTGCACTCGTGACGACGGAACCACAACATGGATGACCACCACCGCATTTTTTACCGTGCACGATCTGGCACATTTTGCCATAGAAACGAAGATGAATTTCAAGCAGGGATTCTACGGTCTGTTGGCTCACGGAATGAACATCACCGATTTCGAAAACAAACAGAAGTTCAATCCACGCGAGATGCCCGCGCAGGCCATGCACGCAGAGCACCTCGTCAATCTGCTGATGACCGAATTGTCGGATGGTAATCTGATCGACGATTTTCAAAAAAATTTCGATGATGCCTGCGCACGTTCTGGCTTCGCCAGCATTACATTTGAACCCGCAAAACTAGAAGAACTCCGCCAAGAGCTTAGCAGACTGTTGAGCGAATGGCACACACTGCCCGTGGGCCACTCGCTTTTACTGAAATTTTAATGATGCTACCATGAAAATAACACCGGATAATAAACTCAAGAAACTTATTGTTGTGGGCGACCGTGTTCTGATAAAGCCTGCGAAGCAATCTGAAAAAACCGACAGTGGCTTGTACTTGCCGCCAGGTGTTCAGGAGAAAGAAAAGATACAGAGCGGGTATGTGATCAAGGTCGGTCCGGGTTATCCTCTGCCGCTTCCGGCCGACGAAGACGAATTATGGAAAGGCAAAGAAGATCAGGTCAAATATTTACCGCTGCAAGCGCAAGAGGGTGATTTGGCCATCTTCCTACAAAAAGGCGCAATTGAAGTGCTTTACGAAAGTGAAAAATATTTCATCGTACCCCAGGCATCTATTTTGATGCTGGAACGCGAGGAGGAACTATAGCGTGTAAACGCTTCGATGGCAGGTGATTCAATGGCACATGCCCGCATTTAGCGCACATTTCATTGACACCAGACGCCTCGACAATCGACAATTATTATGGCAGGACTTTCATTCGATGTGCTTCGCACCGGCAAAAAATATCGTCTCATTAATTTTGGCGAGAAACATGAGTTTATTGTAGAAAATGTTCTCGCCAACGGCGATTTCAAAGTAAAAGATCTGTTAACGCTGGAGCGATATCAGCTAAAAGAGTTGATCCATTATGGCAAAGGCAAAGACTTTTTGCTGGAAGAGATCGAAACGTCATAAGCTTTAAACTTCTGCTCCCAACAGCTATTGGGGGTGAAGAAGGCACAACAATTTGCCTGTGCCTCCTTCACTATATAACTTATCGGTTTCTCACCGGAATGGGTTCTTCTTTCAACACAGGTTGTAGTTTCTTGGTGGATTTCAGACCGAAAAAGATCCTGACAAAATTAAAAGGCCTGATCACTAATAAATAGAGGCCAACGCAGCCTACGAGCGTGAGCAAACAGACGACCCAGAATTTTGCAAAAATGCTCCAGGGTAATTGACAGATGTAGTAGCCAATAAAAATGATGAGAGTTTGGTGGAGGATGTAAAACGGATATAATCCCTCATTGAAATGCGTCAGCCAGGGGTGCGGTCTGTTAAGATAATGCTGACCGTAGGCAATTACGGTGATCACGCAGGACCAGCTCACGAAAATAGCGGTCACATCAAAAATAGTTTCAACTGTGTCCCTGCTCCAGGGCAACGTGATGATCTCGCGGAAATGAAAGTAAGTGACGTAAAAAGGAATTAGTATAAAAATGGCTGCCACCAACAGGTGCTTGCGGTTCCTGCCGATCGATGTCCAAAGACTGGTGTTGGAATAACAGATCATTCCGAATAAGAAAAAAGAGAAATAAAAAACAAAAAACGCCCAATCATTTACCAGGTCATGAGTTTCTTCTGGAAAGGCAGGGCGAAGAGCGATCTGCGACAGTAAGATCATCGACGCGGGCATGAACAATATTCCCGCCGGGCTGGATAATAGGCGTTGCAAATTTTCTCTGAACTTCAATGATTTTGCCGAACGCAGAAACATCAAAACCGGCAGGGCAATCATTGAAAAGAAAAAGAGATAGGCGATAAACCACAGATGGTGCCAGCTAAAGCTGCCTTTCGGATAGGGTACGAAATTGAAAACGGTTTTATAAAAATCGGCATATCCATTATATTCTTTGATATGCTCAAAGTAGATCTGCGGCGGAACCACGACAAACATGCCGAAAATGAGGGGAACCAGCAGTCTTCTAAAACGCTCGCCTGCAAATTGGCTGGGTGTTCGCTTGCCTAAGGCCATGTATGTTCCGGCGCCGGAGATAAAAAGCAGCAAGGGCATCCTCCAATAATGGAGCCACACCATCCAATATCGAAAGCTGCCACTAGTCTCATTGTTTTTGATATGCCATTCCCAAGGGTTAAACAGCATACCGGTATGGAAAAACAATAAGATGATGATCGCAATAAGTCGTAGCCAGTCGAGATCGTATCTCCTTTCGGCGAGGGAATTGGTGTTGAGCGTATTTGTCATAACGTTTGAAATTTCTTCAAAAGTAGTTTGACGCTATGGTGCCCAAAGACTGTTTTGATAATGCTGGCGTAGGTTTTTATAAAGTTGAACGCGCTACTGACCATTCAAACCGGGTTCATAACCGGAAATAAACTCAGTATTCAGCCAATTGGTGTAATTTTCGCAGTTTGCCGTTCGAAATCACAAATACCATGAAGCCACTGTTTTTTGTTCTGTTGACTATGATCACCTTTTCGGCGCTTGCGCAACGCAACGAAGATCTGCCCGAAGACTTTCTGACCAAAGAGTTTCATAAAGGTCGTCGGGATAAACTTCGGGAAACGCTGCCGGCGAATTCGGTGGCAGTTTTTTTTGCAAACCCCATCCGCAACCGTTCCAACGATGTGGATTATGTTTACCATCAAGACCCTGACTTTTATTATCTCACCGGCTACAAGGAACCTGACGCCGTGCTGTTCATTTTTAAAGACAAACAAACCGCGAGCAATGGTACGGCTTACGACGAGATCATTTTTGTTCAACCCCGCAATGCCCACCAGGAAATGTGGACAGGCAGAAGATTGGGCGACGACGGCGTAAAATCACGGCTTGGCCTCGAACAGGCGTTCAACAATCGTGAATTCAAAAAATACAATGTTGACTTCAGCAAGTTTCACCAAATCCTGTTTTTCGACTTCCAAAACGACGTGCGCAACGAAAAAGCTGACTCGGCCGACTTATATGACCTCATCGAGCAATTCAAGGTTAAGGTTAACTATCCTTCCAAAGAAAGTGGGTTGAGCGTAGCTCGTGAGCCACAAAAAAATAATCTTAACACCAGAGATCTGGCTGGTATCATGAATAATCTTCGCGGCATAAAGACGACTGAAGAACTTGAAATGGTACGTCGGGCAGTTCGTATCTCATGTGCAGGCCAGATAGAAGTTATGAAGGCCATGAAACCTGGCATGTCGGAACGCGAGATCCAGGGTATCCATGAATATGTATTCAAAAAATATCAGGCTGAAGACATCGGCTATCCCTCCATCGTTGGTGCCGGTCACAATGGTTGCATTTTACATTACATCGACAACTATAAACCAAATATCACTACCAAGGAACTGATCCTCATGGATCTTGGCGCGGAATATCGTGGCTATACCGCTGACATCACGCGCACCATACCGGTCTCCGGAAAATTCTCTCCGGAACAAAAGCAGATCTATGAATTGGTATTGAAAGCGCAGGAAGAGGCTATGAAGATCTGCAAACCTGGAACCACCTTTGGCCAGCTTACACAAGCCACCCGTATGGTTGTGAACAAAGGTTTGAAGGAGCTGGGCATCATTAAGAGTGAAGCTGAACAACATTTGTATTATCCGCACGGTTGTTGCCACCACATTGGACTGGATGTGCACGACAGAGGTCCATACGACCGGTTGCAGGAAAATATGGTGATCACGATCGAGCCTGGCATTTATATTCCTGAAAATGCCAACTGCGACAAAAAGTGGTGGGGCATCGCTGTCCGGATTGAAGACGATTACCTGATCACGAAGAACGGGTATGAACACCTTTCGATTTCGGCACCCCGCAAGGTGGAGGAGGTAGAAGCTATGATGAGGTTGCCGAGTGCGCTGGATGATTTCGTTTTACCCGACCTGGAAAAGAAGAATTAAGAACACGAAACCCCGAGTCAAACGCCGGGGTTTTTTATTTGCATCACTTCACCTTAGGGATAGTGCCGGGCACCGTGTCTTCAAATTAATATGTACGCAAATACAACTTTCGTTTAAGAACGTGTTTCCATTTTGGGAATTTGATATTAGTTAAAAAGAACTAAAGAAGAATTCGTGCGACATTACCGGGAAGGCATTAACAACCCGGATCACGCGTTGATAAAAAACCAAAAAAAAACTGTGTGATAGCCCACATCTTTTTAAGATCATTGTCGTTTGGTAATAAAACTCTTAACGTAATTTGACGCATCGTGAAGAAACGAAAGATTGAGTTTGTTGGCGACTATACAGATGATTCCCTTCTGATCGGAAGCCATGGCGACACCAGAATG
>JBMOKS010000366.1:0-15715 GCA_049324355.1 Bacteroidota bacterium | reverse complement strand
GGGCTGTTTACCGGCGCCGACGTGAAGAAGCTGTCGGAGGCGGAATTGACCCGTCACTTCGGGAAACCCGGAAAGTTCTTTTACAAGATCGTTAGAGGAATAGACGACCGTCCTGTAACACCCAACCGGGAAACCAAGTCGGTGGGAGCCGAAGATACTTTTCCCGAGGATCTTACCACCACCGCCGAGATGTTTGCTGAGTTGGACAAGATCGCCGAGATCGTTCATCAGCGCCTGCAGGCTCATGCCCTCAAGGGTAAAACCATCACCCTCAAGATCAAATATAGCGACTTCAGGATCGTGACCAGAAGTTTGTCGCTCACGCAGCCTATCGACGACCGCGACATCATGCTCAGCACTGCCAAACAACTATTGGTGAGCACCGCACCCGAAGGAGACAAGATACGGTTGTTGGGAATTTCGCTTTCTAATTTTGGCGAGACGTTGATCAAAACACGGCGGGAAGAGTCAACCGATCAATTGAAACTGTTCTAACAATCAGTTTCCTTACCCACTGCCTCACACAATTATGAGGCATTCAGGCAGTTCTTCAATTTGTCCAATGTGATGGGCTTGTAGATGATGTCGGCGAAGCCCGCCTGCCGGAGCTCCTGCGATTGTTTATCGTCTACGTGATTGGATAGCACAAATGCCTTGAAGGTATTGCCCCGAACTTCGTGCAGCTGCTTTAACGCGTCGTGGGCGTACAGGCCGGTGCCGAGATAATAGTCGATCAGCACGACTTCAAAAGTATTTTGCCTGGCCCAATTTAACGTATCGTCAAGCGACGTGAACCCCTCCACTTCATATTCGAGGCTAAGGAGCTTTTTGGTAATGAATAAGTCAAGTTGCTCGTCGTCAACAATCAATATTCTCACGACTAGTCGGTTTTTTTCCCTAATCTATCTAAAGAAATGGTGATGTAAAAATGTAAATCGATACGTTTTTAATAACCTGAGGGTGTACGGCTTTGAAATCATCAAAAATTAGTTTCTCCTTGTATTAAGCGTCATGAGCAGGTAATTTTGGTATCCCCATTATCCTTCGTCCATGGTGAGCATGCAAAAAGAGCCGACTCAAGACCTTGTTGTTACATTTTTGGTCGACAAAGATGGGGCGATGACGCTGTCGAGAGATTTTGATTTTGCCAGGTTGGGTCTGAAAGATCGCTCGAACAGCCAGACTGTTTTCGAATTGCAAGATGATCCTCAAACCATCTCCGCCATCCAACGCGCTCTAAAAGGTGAGCATGTCAACACCGAGGTATCGGTCAATGGTTCTATCTTCACCAACAGCTACTCACCCTTATTCGATGCCGAGGGAAAAGTGAAGAGTGTCATCGGCGTTTCTGTGGATGCTACGGAAAGTAAAAAGGCCGAGGAGGTGATCCGGAAAAGCGAATTTCGTTTTCGTTCCCTTTTCAACTTTGCCAGCGACGCCATCTTCACCATGGACAACCGTACGTTCATTGACTGCAATGAGGCCACCCTTCGTATATTCCAGTGTGAGCGCGACCAGATCGTCGGCCAGACACCCTATCGCTTTTCACCGGCTCTGCAGCCCGACGGAAGGACTTCGGAGGAAGCTGCGATGGAAAAGATCAACGCCGCCTTGGCCGGAAAGCGTATGTTCTTCGAATGGCGCCACATCCGCTATGAAGGAACACCTTTCGAAGCCGAAGTATCGCTCAACCGGCTCGACCTGAAAGATGAAGTTTTTATTCAAGCCATCGTACGCGACATCAGCGAACGTAAAAGAGCCGAGGAAGAGAACCGACGGCTGGCCATGGTGGCCAACACGACAACCAACATCGTCATTCTCGCCAATGGCAACGGTGAGGTCGAGTGGGTGAACCCCGCCTTTACCCGCATCACCGGTTACAAGTTGGAAGAAGTGATCGGAAAAAAGCCGGGAAGCTTTTTGACAGGACCCAAAACCGACAAACAGGTTTCTGAACTGATGGGCGCGAAGATTCGTGCCGGTCAAGGTTTCAAAGATATCGAGATCATTAACTACACCAAGGACGGAATGCCCTACTGGGTGTCGATTGAAGTACAGCCTATTCACGATAGGACCGGAAAAGCAACGCAGTTCATTGCCATTGAAAGCGACATCAGCGAACGGAAAGCCACACAGCAAGCCCTGTTAGATCGCAATGACGAGCTGATCAAGATCAATGCCGAGCTGGATCGTTTTGTTTATTGTGCCTCGCACGACCTTCGTGCTCCCATTGCCTCGCTGCTAGGCCTAATTGAAGTGGCGCGTATGGAAAAAAATATCTCTACGCTCGATCAACTTTTCGAGATGCAGAAAAAAAGCCTGCTACGCATGGACCGGTTTATTCAGGACATTGTGAACCACTCGCGCAACACACGTCTCAACGTGGAATCAGAACCGGTCAATTTTGAGAACCTGGTGTATTCGGCTTTCGAACAGCTCCAGTTCATGGAGAATGTAAACCGTATTCGGAAGATCGTTTCGATTCGGCAGAAAGAAAAATTTTACTCCGCGCCAACACGCCTCGACATCGTGTTCAATAACCTGATCTCCAACGCCATCAAATATGCCGATATGAGAAAAGACGATCCTTACCTGGAGATCGATATCGTGTCGGACGACAAGCGCGCGGTCATTCAGGTGCGCGATAACGGCGAAGGAATTCCCTCGGAAGCTCAAGCGAAGATTTTCGACATGTTCTTCCGTGCGTCGGGCCGAGGTACTGGCTCGGGATTGGGTTTATACATCGTAAAGGAGGCCATCCAAAAAATAGGTGGTACCATCAAAGTTCAATCTGATTACGGACAAGGAACAGCGTTCTCTGTCGAGATCCCCAACTTGACGGTCATCGGAAGCCATATGTAAATTTTTGGCGCCGTAAAATCATCCGGGCATAATTCACAATGAAGCTTGGAGTTTGAGTTTAAGATCGGACCTCTCCCGATCGCCGCTTCGCTGAATCAGAATCGATCGAGCCAGCCTTTTGTGTTTCAAGTCGACATTCTATCTCCATCATGCTTCAAAATTGCTGCTTGCAACTGGCACTAAATTTGGCACCTTACGCCAGCTATGAAAAAATACTTAATCATCATCGCCTTTGTTGTGTTGGCAACGGGCGTAGCTCCCGCTCAAACTTCCGTCACGAATCCTCCCGCTGCCTGGTTAGAGTGGAACGAGTTCTACAAATTGAGTTGGCATGACTTTCAGGGCAAACCCGGCGACGAATCCGTGGGTGATGCCGGTACTTTTATCCGCATCAAAGCCAAACCGTTTTTTGTGAAGAAAAAAGTACAGTACAATGTTCTCGTTTATTTTGTCAAAGATAAATCGTGGAAGCGCGACCCATCACCGGCCCTGTTGGCGCATGAGCAACTTCACTTCGATATGGCCGAACTTTATGCGCGCAAGATCAGAAAAAAAATTATGGAGATGAGCAATTCAGGTGTTAATGACGTTAGGCAATATAATGTTGAGATTCAACAGCTGCTGGACGATAGCAACTTTGAACATTTAAACTTTGAACATTTAAACTTTGAACATTTAAACCTTGAACATTTAAACCTTGAACTTTGAACACTTTAAACCTTGAACTTTTTCAAGCCGGGCACTAATTTTTTTGAATCTGCAAATGGATCTGGTAACCCGCCCGATAGCTTTGAGGAGATGGTTTTAAAAAGGATGGGATATGGCCGTCGGGTTGGAACCAGATCCCTTTACAAGCAGCCCAAAACATGAACTTTGATCCAATCTGAACAAAGAACTTCAAATCTTCAAAACAAGGAAACCAGCCGTGGCATATCGTTTTATCAGCATCACTCATGCGTTGGGTTATCATATTGGTCCTAATGTTGTGGAGTTTAGCGTCTTTTCCTCAGCCAGGATCAGCGTTTTTAGCTTTTAATGACAAAAACAAATTGGCTTCACCTCCATGTGAAACTGCTACCACAGGCCCTTACGCATTGGTAGCAGGCGGCAGTAAAGGAATCGGTTATGCTATTTCCGAAGCACTGGCCAGGCGCGGATTCAACCTTATTCTTATTGCCCGCCACATGGATGCGCTGCTCAAAGCCAAGAATGCGTTGGAGTGCGCGTACCATGTAAACGTTGAAGTAATGACCTACGATCTCAGCAAGGAGTCTACGGCGCCTGCCATTGCCAAGTGGTGTACTGAAAAAAACATTCGGTTGAAAGTACTGGCCAATGTCGCCGGTATGGGTGGAGACGAAGATTATCTTATTGCTTCGCTCGATACGCTGCGATACATGGTAAACCTGAATGTGGAGTCGTGTATGGCGATGAGTTTGTTGTTGCTTCCGTTGTTAGAAAAGAATGCGCCGTCGTATATTCTTAATGTGGCAAGCATGGCAGGTTATGCGCCCATACCCTCGAAGAATATGTACTCGGCCACCAAGTCGGCGATCATATTCTTTAGCTATTCGTTGCGTTATCAATTGAGAGAGAAAAACATCAGCGTAAGTTGCCTGACACCCGGACCGGTTTTTACGAAGCCCGGCATTCGCGAAGAGACAAAAGAAAAATTGGGATGGTTAGGAATGGGGATGGCCGTGCCACCGGGTAGAGTAGGGGAGATCGCGGTCAGGAAAACGCTGGAAAAAAGAATGCTTATTGTACCGGGCACGCTCGCCAAGACAACGTCGTGGATAGTGCGATTGATGCCCAGGCGAATGGCAGTTTCAATTTATAATAGGGTTGGGAAGAAGAAAAGTCAAAATCAGCACACCAATGGTCACCAGCGTGCTGGCATGAAGGATAAATAATTGGTATCTTATGATTTTAAAAATCAAGCTGTATGATTCATCTTGAGAAATCTGCCCGCGAAACATTGAGGTATCTCTTTTCAGAATATCAGAAAGCACCGGCAGTAGTTTATTCGATCAACAACATCGCCAAAAAATATAAGGCAGACGCTGTCGCGATCAGCGATTATTTGCTCGATCATTTCCTTATTCGCGAACGCTGGATCTATCCTGACAATGTTGTGACGTGCCGAATCACCATCCGTGGCATTGAAGAGATCGATCCGGTATATGTGCACGACAAATTGAGCTTTATACTGGGAGGTTTAGTGGAAGCCGGAGGCACGAAAGAACTGATGGCCATTCTCGAACACAACATTCAGGCCTACGCCGTGGCCATGGACCTCATACAACAGCTCGAAAGCATGGCGCTGGTGGAGATCTTCCACACCCGCACAGGAAACATCACTATATCACTGACCGAAGAGGGCAGACGCTATTGCGAAAAAGCAAACAAATCATTCTTTACGCTCATGATGATGGCATGATTCGAGGGACGAGGGACGAAGAACGAGGGACGAAGAACGAAGAACGAAGAACGAAGAACGAGGAACGAGGAACGAGGGACGAGGAACGAAGAACAAAGAAACGAGGGACGAGGAACGAAGGACAAAGAACGAGGGACGAAGAAGGATATGCCCCAAACCTACTCGTATTAAGACCCAATTTTCACCCGTTGTTAATGAACCTGCGGTCTTGCAGAAGAAAACCACACTTCCCGACTGTTAAGTCAATCTTTTTTTGCGTATTTATTTAAGATGGAAAATAATATTTCTTTCCCATACGCTAAGATTGCGTATATGGCGGCGGCTCTGCGTCACATTCGCAACCCGACAACAGTTAAAGACGTGTAGAAAAAGTAAGAATTGCAGGGTAACATCGGCATAAATGCAATTCCTAACATTCCTGGCAACATATTTACACCTTGTCGTTTTTAATTTTAAACATAAAAGATAATCTTTGCAGCCAAATAATTTAAAACTCATGATGCTACAGCGCTTTAATCTTATTGTGGGACTGCTATGTCTGGCCGGACTCATCTTCTTAGCTTCTTATTTATTTACTTCACGCCAAAAGTTTGTTTATGTAGATTCTGCCAAACTGGTAGGCAACTACAAAGGCATGCAAGATGCCCGCGCTGCCTATCAACAGAAGGCTGCGGTGTGGAAAGCCAACATCGATACCCTCGCGGGCGAGGTTCAGCAACAGATCTTTAAATATGAAAAAGAGAGCCCCAAGATGTCGGCTAAAGAACGACAGTTGAGTCAGGAGCTTATCCGCACAAAGCAGCAACAGCTTGCAGAATATCAGCAGGCTATGAACACCAAGGCCCAGCAGGAAGATGCCACCATGACCAAGCAGGTTGTGGAGCAGATCAACGCTTACCTGAAGAAATACGGTAAAGAAAAAGGATATCCCATCATTTTCGCAGCCACCGAATATGGCAACATCGCCTATGCCGAAGATGGTCTCGATATCACCGACGTTGTGCTGGAGGGGTTGAATAAAGAATATGCGGGGAAATAGTTCGGACTTCGAACTGATAAAGAACGAATAGACATGATCAGGATCGGCTTATTATTAAAAAATTCATTTGTAATCATCCTTCTGGCAGTTGCTTTGATACGTTGCGACAGTCGGAAGTACCTGTCGCCGGAAGAGATCAATAAATTCGTTGCCGATGAAGCGAACGGCCTCGTGCAGAAAGCCGAGTTGAATGGCTATGCCATAACAGTGACTTACCGACCTACCGACCTGTGGATCTATCAGGAAACCGGAAGCCTTGTTGTTGATACCGCTGCATATAGTGCCTTGAACAAAAAATATAAGGACTATTACTATTTCATTCTCAGTCTTTCGAAAAACAATAAGGAAGCGCTTCACCAGGTAGAAGGTGGCATGGGGCAGTACAGTGAGTTGGTGCAGACCATGTCGTTTCGCATGGGTGAATTTGTAAACCTGACCACGAGCGCGCAAGACACCATTCCTACCGGAGATTTTATGCTCAACCGCACCTATGGATTGAGCGATGCCACGAATCTTTTATTTGTGTTTAACAAAGAAAAAGCAAAAGGGCGGGAGTGGGTGCAGTTTAATTTAAATGAGTTCGGGCTGGGCGTGGGCAACCAGCGCTTTAGGTTTAGGACCGAAGACTTAGAGTATGCACCGAAAATAAAATTTGAAATAGAATAGTCCGTTGTTCTGGGTTCGAGATTTGAAGTTGAAGGACTGGATTGTCATTAAAAAATAAAGAAGGGTTCGATCAGGACTTTGAGGCATATAGACTCAAATTTTTTGGCCCATTTTCTTCAGAGGCTAAAGGGAACGGAGCAAGGAGAGTGCGTCCTAAATACTGACATGATATACATCCGTTTGATTTCTGCCAATACCTTTAATGTGAAAACCACCGGCCTGCGGAATGTCTTCGAGGAGGTCGAACACTTGGCACGACTTAGGCAAGGCAGAAAAGATAAGCAAGAACGTGTAGACCTGTTTGTCAGGTATCAAGGTCCATACGGGGGCGAAGGAGATGTTCTCGGCATGGATAAGTTTTGAGCGAGAGCCGGAGGAGTTATCTACCAGGAAGGTGGTTTTCCAGATGCGGATGAGCATCTCTTTCCATTGGTTGTCGAAATAGCAATGTACGTAGACATAAGAGTCCTCGAGTGTGCTGGGGTCTACAGAAGTGAGCACATCGGTGTCCACCCGCGGTTTGACCTTTACCGGAGGCTGGATCACCTTGGGGCGGGCTGCCAGTACGTCGGGGTACAAGGTTGTCATGTTGCAAATTTAGGGAACGGCAGATTGTTAAGTCAAGCTATTAGATAAGGTTTTGAAGGTGGCAGCCGATAAAAAAAGCCTTACGGTTTTCACATAAGGCTCCTTCATTAGCATAGAGGATCTTAGAGTTTGCTGGAAAGTTCTTTACCGGCCTTGAAGCGGGCTACTTTCTTCGCTTTGATCTTGATAACGGCTCCTGTCTGAGGGTTGCGGCCTTTACGTGCTGCTCTTTTAGAAACTGAAAAAGTTCCGAATCCCACCAGCGTGAGTTTCTTTCCTGCCTTCAAGGTTTTGGTTACACCTTCAATAAAAGAATCCAGCGCGGCTGCTGCCTGCCTCTTCGTGAGGCCAACATCTTCAGCAACCTTGCCTACTAATTCTGCTTTGTTCATAATATGGTTTTGTAATATTAGGGGCGCAAATATAGAGGCTTTTTGATCCCAACCAACGGACATCACGCATTGACAGGATTACTTAGCAATACCGGAGACTTTATTTCACCGACAAATCCCGCTGATCTCGCCGATCATGAAACAATCCACCTCATTTTTTAAAAATAGGATTAGCACGAATGAAAGTTTTTTTTACATTTGTATCAACATGAACACCACACCCTACATCGATATGCAAGTGCCACAGATCAAACGTTCTGTTTGCCATTTGTTTATGCCCGGGAGTGATGTGAGTCTCTAATTTGAAACACACAACTGCATATAAGAAGCCCGGGCGAAACCCCGGGCTTTTTTTGTCCCTCAACCCACACACCCATGAGTAATATTGAAACAACGATATCAAAAATAAAGCAGGAACTGATCGGCGCCTTTGCCTCGGTTGACGCCTGGTTTGACAAGCACGAAAGCCTTTTACAATTCAAACCTGCGACTGGCCGCTGGACACCCGCCCTGGTGCTGGAGCATATTATGCTCACTAACCACTACCTGTTGATACTGATCGACAAAGGGAGCGACAAGGCCCTGAAGCTTGCCGAAACCACTGACCTGCCCGAAGCCACCCGCAATTACCAGTTCGAAGAAAACATGCTGGAAGATATCGGGATACACAAGTCGTTTCAGTGGGAAAGACCCGAGCACATGGAGCCCTCGGGAGAGACTGACTCTTGCGACGTGCGACTGGAATTGCGGTATCAACTTTATCGCTGCCTTTGCCATCTCAAAGCATTGAGCAATGGGGCAGGAGTGCTCTATAAAACAACGATGACCGTGAATAATTTGGGCAAGCTCGATGTGTATCAGTACTTGTATTTCCTGGCCCAGCACGTGAAGCGCCATCGACATCAGCTGGAGAACATTGAGAATGAATATCTTCTCAATAATGAGTTGCCCGCCTAACGCGGGCTGATTACGAGTTGCGAATGATTCGGTCAGGCTTTCTTCCGACGGGAATTAACGAATACAAAATCCTCAGCGTAAAGCTGAGGATTTTTGTAGATCGCAGTGACTGGTTCCGGATAAGCCAAGGAACTGCAGTAATACTTTGTTATTGTTTGATGAAGCGGATCATTTGTACGTCGCCCTCATACATAACTTTCAGGATATAAATACCGCGCCTCTCGTGCTGGAGCCTGGCGCTGATCGCTGCGCTTACGGCATCCAGTGTTCCGCGCCCTGAAAATACGAGCGAACCATTGTTGTGGCGCACGATCACATGAACTATTTCGTCATCCATGGGCAGGTCGGACAATACCCTAATATGGCCTGAAGTCGGGTTGGGACTAATGCTAAAGTTAGGCTTCGGCTTTTCGGCGTCAATGATCGCAAAACTCGAGATCCGTGGACCGTTCAGTATCAAACCTTCAGAAGCATTGGAAATGTAAAATAGCACACCCTCCAGCTTGAATTCCTTACGGCCATCGTCTACTGGTGTAAGACTGAACGATGCCTCACCGAGGCCGGCAGGAATTGTTACCACAATAACATGATTACTGACTGCCGGATTAGTAGTATAGTCACTTCCATATGCAACACCCGGACCGTCGTAAACCTGCACCGTTACGGTCTGATCCGTAGCCGGGGCGCCAGATAAGTTGAATTTGATCTGATGCGCACCTGAGCCTTCCACACCAGTATATAACCATTGTGCGAATGCAAGTTGAGGAATGTCATTGTCTTCGATCGTGAGTGTAAATACAGATGGCGCATCCACTTCCAGCCCCAACGTTGACTGTAGCATGAAGGTGGCAGAATCAATCAATTCGTCTGCCGTGTCATCGATTACCGTTAAAGTGAACATGGCGGTGGTATCGCCGGCCTGGAGATCTAATGTGATGTTGCCATTCAGAGCAGCAGGCGTTGTTGCGAAGTCGGCACCATAAGATGCGCTTCCGCCGAGGTTTATCACAAGCTGTTTTGCAGATGATAGCGGCTTGTTAAGCATTATATTCACGACGTATTGTGTGCTGTCACCTTCCGCCACACCGATAGAGCTCAGAGCAAAAGCAACCCTCGGAGCCTGGAAGGCAAACCGCGTTACCACCGGCAGGTGGTCAGACGTGGTGTTGCCATAGTTAGGTATCTCCCGGAAGGGGGTGATCACACGTTCCGAACCAAAAAGATATTCATCATTCAAAGTGCTGGAAATGATCTGGTGATCGATCATGTCGTTGAAGCCCACGGTGGAACGGGCTCCGGCTTCACTCAAGGGTTTTGTAACCGGTGTGTAATGCGTAGTGTCATCGACAAATGGCGCGTAGGGTGATGCGCCGCCGGCGATAGATTGGTCGAGGTCGTCGTTCAGGTCGCCGAGAACGATAAACTGCTTTCCGGCGAAGTGGGTATCGAGACTGTCTTTCAGCACCCCAGCATCGTAAGCTCTTCTGTTCTTGTCGGCCACAGAAGAGCCTGATTTAGCGTGAAGCACCACGAGCGATACATCCTCTGTTACACCATTGATGGTGGCTTTCGCGTTCAACAGGTAAGGTAATCTTCCGCTGGACCAAAAGCTGCTGGGATCGCCACTCGGATATGCCGGGATCAGTGAGGGATCTACGGTTCTCGCAGAGTCATACAGATTTTCAAACATGACGCGAACGGATTGAACGTCTACGGTAGTGGTGTCGAAGATGAAACATACTTTTTGAGGCGGGAATTCGTTGCTTGGGCCTTCAAAAGAATACGAGAATCGCGGGGAGCAACTAAAGGAATGAGAGCCGAGTTGGCTTACCAAGACGGCAAATAAAGAATCGCTCGATACTTCTTCAACAGCAACAATATCGGCATTCAATGAATCGAGCACTTGTTTGATGTTCTGAAGCTGAAGCGCCTCGTCTGAGGGGCCGAATTCTTCTCCCTGGTAATCTTCTTTTTCGGCACCAAAGAATTCAAAGTTCCAGGTTACAATATCGAGTGTTTGGTTCTTCGGTATTGAATCATATGGCGTTGAAGGTTCCATGACTCCCGGAATATCAGACTGGAAGCGAGGCAACAACTGAGCGTTGGCTCTGAATCTTCCCACTACACCGGTGATGTCAACGAGGCCCTGAGGTTTTGTAAGTCCGGGGATATTGGTATCGCCATCGATGCGAAGATCGGCCTGGATGCCACCCGCTGTCATCCTTTCGGTACTCTGCGGATAGAAGACAAAGTTCTTGTTCACCAGCTCTACACTTTGTACGGTGACCAGCAACCCTTCGTGCGCAGCTAGCTGATCGATGGCAATCGGCTTAGGGTCAGGTATGCGCGGGGCGGTATCCACCTTCGTAAAGAAGATGCCGCTTCCGCTGATCTGTTTCTGGTCGTTGAATACGCCGATCGGTCCGGTAATGATAACCGAATCGCCGATTATAGTGCCACTGGCCAACGGAAAAAAGAAAACAGGAATACCACCGGTAGCATCTTGTACAAAAGCAGGATTACCATGCTCATTGGCTACGGTAATTCTTCCGGCCACCGTTACTTTGGTTCCTGTAGATTTAGTTCTGGCGGAGGCAATAGAAATAATATTACTCGCCTGGTCAAATCCCAATCCTTGAACAATGAATATCGCGCCGGTAGAATCGCTGGTGTGAATGATGGTGTCGCTGAAGGGTCCATTAGCTGTTGGCGAGAACTTCACGTACACCACTGCCGTGCCTGAGTCGGGTACCATTACAGAGCTGCCGAAGGTCGTGCCATCGATAGATAATGAGAATGTTGCCGAGTCGGCTAAAGTAATTGAAATCGGCGCAGAAAGATTACTACCGGTCACCTCATAGGAAAGCGTGGTGCTGGTGTTGACATTGACCTCTCCGAAATTCAGCGAAGCCGGGGTGAAAAAAATAGAAGGCTGATTCGGCGGGGTTCCCAGGGGCGTCAGTACAAAGTCGTCGATGGCAAGACCATCGTCTGAACTCGCTACATTGAAATCTTGCCAGCGCAAAAAGAATGTTACGCCGGGCTCGATGGTGAGGCCAGAGATGGTAAAATTTAATGTGCTGGAATTAGTAGCGTCATTTCCGTTTAGCGCGCCAACGGTTCCTGCCGTTATGGGACTTGAAAAATCAAGAGCATCGGTATCCACCCACACACCGTTGTTTAGGGCGGTGGCATTAAGGCTGTACTGAAAATCAAGGCGGTCAGCCCCTCTTGCGGTAGCGCCAAGTCTCCACTGCTCGCCGTGGTAGGTGATCTGCAATGCATTGATAGTCGTACCGGTGTTGTTCACAAAGCTGGCACCGATGGTGGGTGTTAGCGATCCGGATAACAATCCACCCAAAGCGCGGTCAGTGGCATCCAGGCCGAAACTGTAGGTGTTCCCTGTGTTTGAGGAACCAGTGCCCGCAGCATAGGTGGTGTTGGCGTTGGTACCTGTTTCAAGAAACACCCATCCAGTCGGCAAAGTACTGATATCATTGGTGGTGCCGGCGCTGGCCAGCGAATTGAAATGTTCTTCATAAGCCGAATTGATCACCGAAAGCTGAACCTGAGCTTTAGCGGGAGAGGTAAGCAAGACGACAAAGAGAATACTAACAGAAAGCATGACTATCCGCGTCATGCGCGCAGTGTAGAATCTTTTCATTTGGTTTGTTTTAAGCGTCCGAAACTAAGCGGAATTTGTGAATGAAATGTTGCTTCAGGATTAATATTTTAGGATGATAATTGGTGTTCGAACAAACAACTTGACCCCTAATGGTTTAGCGAAGCCAAGTGGCTGATTTTGAAATCCTAAGGTAAAACATCAGGGCTGACTTTCGTTGATTTTGATTAACTTCATCAACTATTTAGTCTCTCATTCAGGCTTCAGCACTTGGTCGTGTTTGCGAGCACAAATGTCTTTTCTTAAAAATTGAGGACATGAAAAAAATAATCTACACCGTTTGGTTCGCTGTTTTTCTGGCGGCGCTGCTGGCACTGACCGCCCTCGACAGCGCGATGCCACCCCCGGAAACAAATCCTTCCGTAGCCATTTGCCAGGTAAATACCGTGATGGCCCAGGCTGGAGGGTCGAACTTCATCACATCAATCTTTGAAACTGATAATTGGCCCGCCCGCTGGCAGTGCGGCATCTGGACGCCCTTTCTGGGATGGCTCTATATCGTTTCTGATCTTGTGATATGGCTCTCGTATTTTATGATACCTCTCATTCTTGGCTTTTTCGTGTACAAGAAAAAACATGATCAGGTGCCATTTCGGTTTATCGTGATGCTGTTTATCGCCTTTATTCTTGCTTGTGGATTAACCCACCTGGTCGACGCTATCATTTTTTGGTGGCCTGCGTATCGGCTTAGTGCGCTGGTCCGCTTGGGCACGGCAACGGTTTCGCTTGGCACCGTATTCGCACTCATTCAGATCGCACCTCGGGTATTGGAGTTGAAAAGCCCTGAGACACTTGAAAAGATAGTGGAGGAAAGAACCCTGGCTTTACGCGATCTTAACACTCAGCTGGTAGACGAGATCAATCATCGCCAACAAGCTGAAGAGATGTTGCGACAGGTGAACGGTGAACTACAGGAGAAAACAAGGAGATTGGAACAAAGCAACCACGAGCTACGAAAACGTGAGCAGGAGCTACGCGAACGCGAAGATACCATTCGCGAACTGAACGTCAGCCTTGAGCGAAAAGTGGAAGAGCGCACATCGCAGCTCAATCAGACCAACTACGAGTTAGAGGCTTTTACCTATTCGGTGTCTCACGACCTGCGCGCGCCGCTCAGGGCTATCGATGGATATGCGAAAATATTTGAAGAAGACTACAGCGACCGTGTAGACAACCAGGGCAGAAGGATTTTGTCGGTCATCACCAAAAATGCCAAACACATGGGCAACCTGATCGATGACTTGCTTGATTTTTCAAGAACCTCGCGGACGGAACTCGTCAAGTTGTCGTTCCAGACCGACGATGAAGTTCGCGCCATTGCCGGCGAACTATTGGCGCAGGAGTCTAACCGGAAAATAGAGATCAATATCAAACCATTGGTATCTTGCTACGGAGATACCACCATGCTTCGTCAAGTATGGACCAACTTACTCTCCAATGCCCTTAAGTATACCAGCAAGTTTGCCGAGACCCGCATCGAAGTAGGGTGCATACGTCACGTGGGAGAGACCGAATATTATGTGAAAGACAACGGCGTTGGCTTTGACATGGCCTATGTGGATAAGCTCTTCGGCGTCTTTCAGCGCATGCATAAGAAAGATGAGTTTGAAGGAACAGGTGTTGGCCTGGCGTTGGCCAAGCGAATCATCGATCGCCATGACGGACGCATATGGGCCAAAGCAGAAGTAAATGAAGGTGCGTCTTTCCATTTTACGCTGCCTGTGCATGAAACAAAAACGAATTCCAACTAACGCTTTGTAGACAAACCTTCACATTTTTTGATGGCAGCCATGTGCAAGTAGCCGGCACAATTTTTCAGCAACCCCGCTGTGATCATGATGGCGCCAAAGCATACAGTAAATGGATTAATGTGGATACTGATGTTGTCTACAATAAATTTATCGTTATGCAGAAACCGATCCGATGCAGCTCATCCTGATCTTGAAAAGATTGCCAGCCGTGAGGTTAAAACCTGGAAAACAAGTCCCGATGAAAGTAAAAACATTGAAAGGTTGACCTTCTGGAGAAATGGCAACATGCGGCGCGAAAGCGGGGGTGAAGTCACCAGTGGAAGTTGGGCTTATGATGGCCAAACTCTTAAACTGCAGGTTACAGGGAAAGATTTTTCTGAAAACTTTCAGGTGCTTGAATTGACGGATAAAACGCTACGACTGCGTTCGGGTGATGGTGTGGAAGTTGATCTCATCCCGGACCAGGCGACAATAAAACTTAACTGACGATGTATGCCATGGTCGAATAAAGATTTTCCGGCCTCGATGAAAAACCTGCCGAAAGAGGTCAGACAAAAAGCAATCGAAATTGCCAACGCCCTTCAGGAGGAAACCAGCATGGACGAGGGTATCACTATCGCTACAGCCATGAGCCGTGCTAAAGATTGGGCGGCCAATCGCGGCAAGCCAACAGCAACCCGTAAAGCTGGTTCGCCAAAAACAGATGTTAAGAAACATGGTCAGGATCGTTACGTAGTGCCGCATGATGATGCATGGGCAGTAAAGGTTGAGGGCAGTAGTAAAGTGAGAAAGGTATTTAAGAACAAACAGCAGGCAGTCAAGACAGCAAGGCAGGAAGCACGCGCAGCGAACGCCTCGTTAACGATCCAGAAGAAGTCGGGAAGAGTGCAAAAGCGGATTTCTTATAATCCCGCTAAACGTGCACCGAAGCAGCGCTAATCACAAAAATTATTGAAGCAATAAATTTAAAAACCCCGCGATGCGCGGGGTTCTTTGTTTCTAGGTCAATCTTAAAGCACAACATTGGCTACAACAAACAACAGGGATGTTCGAGGGAAAGAATGAACCCCCGGACGACTTCCGGGGGAATCATTTACCTAAACCTATACCTGATGGTCGCCTGAAGTTGCAAGCAACCATAGACCTATATAAAAAGTTTATGCCATCACAGGAATGGGTATGCTCTTTTATCTGGCATCACAGGTTCTAATATTATCACTATAAAAAATCGTTTTAGCGGGTGGCTATCGTGTTTCTCCTTGTCAATAGCAAATCCGGTTACCGGCAGGTAAGACCTTATGTTGGTGTCTGCCTTGCAGGAGGTCGCCATGGGGACAA
>JBMOKS010000365.1:0-1754 GCA_049324355.1 Bacteroidota bacterium | reverse complement strand
CAAAAATTCACGCGATAACTACCGACCTTCCAAGGATGCCGTCAATGAATTTATTTTACTGGTAACGCGTTCGCGCATGCTGGTGACCAACTGGGTTTACTTGCAGACCAATACAGAAGATAAAACGGCCTTGCGGCAGCTCCAGGATAACGACTATCCCACGCTGCGCAAAAAGATTGAATTGCTGGCCAAGAACTGGGATGAACAACAGCGCCTGACGATAGATTCTGTCATTAACGACTTCGATTCGCTGATCAATATTCAGCGAAATTCCATCATGGCCAATTTGCAGAGCTTCGAAAACTATGAGGACCCCACCATCAAGTTCATGGCCGAGAACTCGATTGAAAGCGAAGTAATCCCCCTAACCAATGAGCTTATTAAAGACCTCAAAGTAATCGCGCAGAACCAAAGTGAGGTCACGGCAAAGTCAGATGCCGACGTCATCAGCTCTATTCAAAAACTAAAGACACTGACGCTCATCCTCGGAGGTGTATTCCTGGCCATTGCGTTGATCAGTGCCGTATATCTCGTTGTATCGGTTACCAAGCCGGTGAATTTCCTCAAGAATATCGTGGTAAAACTAGGCCGTGGTGAGTTGGTGGAGGAGAAGCGCGCCAAATTCAACAACGACGAGATCGGCGATATGGCGGTGGCCATGGACAACCTGGTAAACGGATTAAAAGCAACAACCTTGTTTGCCGAAAATATCGGAAATGGCAATTACCAGACCGCGTTCAAGCCCTTGAGCGAACACGATGTGTTGGGCAATGCGCTGATCAACATGCGTAACAACCTCGCTAAAGTTGCCGAAGACGATAAGAAAAGAAACTGGGCTACCGAAGGCCAGGCCAAGTTTGGTGAGATACTGAGGACCAACAACAGCGACCTGATGAAGCTGTCGGATCAAATTATCGGAAGCCTGGTGAAGTATCTGAAAGCCAATCAGGGTGCACTTTATATTGTGGAAGATGCAGACGCCGGTGAAGAGCCCACCATGGCGATGAAGGCTTGTTATGCATGGGACAAAAAGAAATTCTTAAATCATAAGATCCACAAAGGAGAAGGCCTTGCAGGACAGGCCTGGCAGGAAGGCGACATTGTGTACCTTACCGAAGTGCCTCAAAACTACATTCGTATTACTTCCGGGTTGGGCGATGCCAACCCCACCAGCGTGCTGATCGTTCCGCTTAAAGTAAATGATCAGATCTTCGGCGTGGTGGAGATCGCGTCGTTTAATAATTTCGAGGATTACGAAGTGGAGTTTGTTCAAAAGATCGCCGAAAGTATAGCATCTACCATATCGTCCGTGAAGATCAATGCCCGCACTCAACGCTTGCTGGAAGAATCGCAGGAGATGACCGAGCAGATGCGCGCTCAGGAAGAAGAGATGCGTCAGAATATGGAAGAGCTTCAGGCAACACAGGAAGAGATGCAGCGTAGCCAGTCAGAGACAGAAAGCACCATGGTGGCTATTCACGGCGCACTGGCTGTGGCAGAATACGGCATGGATGGTTCGGTGATTAAAGTGAACAGCATATTCCTGGAGATCTACGGTTATTCGCAAGATGAGGTGCTGGGAGAGCATCACCGGATATTTGCGGCGAAAGAAGATAAAAACACAGAAGAGTATCGTCAGTTCTGGAAAGACCTTGCCTCCGGTTATCCGAAGAAGGGAACGTTTAAACGATTGAACCGCAAAGGTGAAATGATCAGCGTGCGCTCAACATTTTCACCCATTAAAAACCGATCGG
>JBMOKS010000364.1:733-15857 GCA_049324355.1 Bacteroidota bacterium | reverse complement strand
ACCAGGTTTTTCGGGAGGGAGAATAACAAGAAAAATATTACCCATGAAAACTTGCTTAAGCCTGAGGTATTCCGTCTCATGAACAGCAGGCGGTTTCGGGTCATATAGTAAGTTTTTAGGGTAGATTTTTTTCCTATCGACATGGATTCTTTATGATACACCCGTGAATCAGGTACGTAAAAAATCTTATACCCGCCCCGCTTGATCGTCTCACACCAATCGACTTCTTCATAGTAGAGAAAGAAAAACTCGGGCATTGCGCCGACTTTTTCGACAACACTTCGGGGAACCATCATGGCTGCACCATGCGCCAGGTCCGTTTCTTTGAGTGTATCGTGCTGTCCATTGTCTTTTTCCAGATAGCCTGTTCGCTGATTACGTCCGGTGAATGGGTTGATGCGCGTGCTGCCGGCATATTGAATGGTGTTATCGGAGTTATAATACAAGATCTTGGAAGATGCCGCTCCTGCTTGCGGGTTGGTCTCGAACAAGTTCACGAGGGGTTCGAGGAATCGCGGATCAACCTCGGTATCGTTGTTGAGAAAGAGGAGGTATTTTCCGCTGGAGGCTTCAATCCCCAGGTTATTGCCACCGGCAAAGCCAAGATTCTTGGAACTGACGATAAGTTTCACTTCCGGGTATTGGGCCGCGATGGCCGGAGTTGGATCTTCAGCAGATCCGTTATCAACCACGATAACCTCTATGGCAGGATAACGAACATCACGCAGCGATCGGAGCAATGCCAGCGTGTGTTGCAGCTGGTTGTAGTTGATCGTGATAATCGACACGAGTGGAGTGAGAGCCATAGTTTACTTTTTTTGTTCTGACGGAGTTTGGCCGTGTGGGGTGTGAATAAAAGTTTTATTGGCTCCTTTCAACTTAAACAAAAGCATAAACATTTTGATAAAAATACCGGGGATTAACATGATCGACTTAAGCAGCTTGAGGTTGTAAAATCTGATCGGCACCGCGAATACCATAGCCAGTATGTTCAGTAACAGCAAATCCAGCCATAAAAATGGACTGAAGTTGAGCAGGTGACGGGGTAATAAGAAGGCAACGACCGTGATGCCCGAGAGCAGCCCCAGGTTCAGCAAACGCGGTAATTGGATATTCCTAAGAATAGCACTATTGAAATAAGTGATGTGGCCTTTAAAAAAGGCCAGCCATCCTTTTACAAAATATTTTCTCAGGTAGAAGAATTGACTGGAGATCCAACGACGTCGCTGACGTTCGAACACTTCAGTGCTCTCTACTTTTTCATCATAAATAATAACGCTTTTTGCGAAGTAAACTTTTATACTACGTTCCAGTAGTTTGAGTTCCAGTTCACGGTCGAAGCCTCCAATGGAATCCATCGCTGCCATTACTTGTTTGTAAATGGCATAGTCGAAGATCATTCCCGAGCCGTTTAGCGAGGCTGACATGCCGGCTGCTACCGTACCCTGGCGATAAATAAAATTATTAATGGTCTCACTCAATCCGTCGAGCAGGGCCATGGAGGTGTTTTCGTTTTTCGGATCGCGTTTTCCCTGGATGGCCTTAAAGCCCAACTCGAACAGGTTATTCATCTTCCGCAGAAAATCTCTTTCCATCACGTTATCGGCATCCAGTACCAGCGCACAATCATATTGATCGCCGATCATTTCCATGGCCTTATTCAGCGCTTTTACTTTTGTACTTTTTTCAAAAGAAACTTCGGCGGTGATAATGGGCAGCGCTCTGAGTTGTTGCAGTGTAGCAGGCTTCAGCGAATCGGCAATAACGACAACGTCAAACCTGTCTTGAGGATAATTTTGATTGAGCGCCTGCGTGGCGACACCCACAATGACACCGTCTTCTTTGTAAGCGGGTATGAGTACGGCTATTTTTCTTTTATGGGCGGCCTCGGCGGCATCTTTGTCGCGATAAAACAAGCCTGCGAAACTAAGCAGAAAAGAGTAGCATGAGATGTAGCCGAAATAAACAAGCAGAACGAACTCAATAAAATACATTGCTATTGATGTTAATAAAACACAAACCGGAACACTAAGTTACTTAATGTTCCGGTTTTCGCGTCATGGACTTTTATGACGATTAAACTTTTTCTTTCTGTAACAATGCCGGAACAGTAGAAAGCAGAATTTTCATATCCAGCCAGAAGGAGTTCTTCATGGCATACTCCATGTCGAGGGCAATTCTTTCTTCAGGCGACATGTTATCTTTGCCGCGTTTTGTGATCTGCCACAATCCTGTGATTCCGGCAGGGGCTAAGAATCTCCATGCAATCTGATCTTTGGTTAGCTTCTCTGCTTCATAAAGGGGAAGCGGACGATTTCCCACCAGCGACATATCGCCGATCAGGACATTGATTAATTGAGGAATTTCATCCAGACTGGTGCTGCGGAGGAATTGTCCAAATTTCGTTACGCGCGGATCGTTTTTGATTTTGAAGAAAACGCCGTTGTTGGAATTTTCACTATACTGATTTAAGTGCGCTAGTTTTTTCAGTTCGTCGTCTGCTCCAACGCGCATCGATCTGAATTTATAAAAATCGAAGATCCGGTATCCGGTGCCCGCTCGCTTAGAAATGTAGAAGATGGGACCTCGTGATTCAAGTTTTATGATGACGGCAATAAGCAGCAGCACAGGCGACAGCAAGAACAATGCAGTTGCTGAGATCAAAATGTCAAAAGCTCTCTTGAGGTTCCAAAGCTTGATATGAGGAACTTCTTCAACATATTGTGTTACGTAGGGTTTGTTACCCCGCTGATTTTTGTATGCTTTTAGTTTCTTAATGAACTCGATTCGTTTCAGGAAAGCGTAGGTAATGGCGCCGTGATGATAGTCGTCGGTATTCAGTTTAAAGGCCGTGTCCTTTGCCGACTGTTCGAACTTGGCGGTATACAAAATGACGGGAATGGCTTTAGCTTTGGCGACCTCCCTTAATCGTAGAATATCGGAAGTCATATATTCCGGGTTCACTAAGATTGCATCAACAGCTTCGTTTTCAGTGATGCTTTCTATGGCTTCCCTGGTGGAAAGGTTCGAGAAATATATATTTTCCTGGATATAATCGTGGTCTGGGATGTTAGGGGAGCCGTCAATTCGCAATATGCGTTTGGTAAAAACGGCAAATTGGGGTTTCGGCTGAGAGGATATGGTCATGGCTGGAGCCTGTAATGCTAATTCCATACTATTTTATAACAACATTTTGTCTTTTGAAAGCTAAAGCACGCTCTACTTCACCCAAAAGTGTTTGGGGCTCGAATGGCTTTACCAGGTAAGTGAAAGCACCCAGGTCAAGACATTGCTTGCGTTTGCTGGCGTCCTCAAATCCGGACAGGATAATAACGGGGATGTTTTTGAACAATCCGCTGTTGCTAAGGTTATCCAGCAATTCAATTCCATCCAATGAAGGCATTTTGATGTCAGAAATGATCAGGTCTGGAGTATTTCCATCCGTGAGCCATGACCATGCTTCCATGCCATTATTCATAATGACCACTTCGTACTTGCTATGAAGGATTTTCTCCAAAAGCCAACACAAAGGAGCGTCATCTTCAATGACTAATACCTTGTTCATTGCATTTCAAATTAAAATACCTATGTGCTTTAAAGACCAGAATGCGGTTATACGGCGGGATCTTTAAAGCCAACTATTGTAGACAGTTCAAAATTATATATTTTTTTGAATTAAGAAGAAAAACTTACTACTAATTTATTTAAAACTTCATCTTTTCCATAAGATGACTATAAAAATTAATACCATATTATCTGTTGTTTTTTAAAGAAATCGAGCCTTTGGGATAATCCAGAACTGATATTTCAGTGGCAATGGGGTGCTAACCTTACATTCAAAAAATGGATTTCAAGCGATTGATCTTTCCTGTACTGGTGAGCCAGAATTGCGGTACAATCAGTATTTCCCTGGGTATTTCGTATGCTGTGAACGACAACCGGAGGTCATTCTGAACGCGCTCAAGTAACCCCGGTAACCCGCTGTGGCCCTCCAGTACAAGCACCACCTTATGTCCTAAAACTCTATCGGGAATGCCGTGGATAAAGAAACGATTTTTGATGTTTAAACGCCTAAATATTTCCTCCAGCTTCTCTTCTATCTTTTCAGGAATAACCTTGATGCCTCCTGAGTTAATCACATTATCCCACCGTCCAAGCCACCGAAACTGTTTTGGCGAAATTATTTCCACAATGTCGTTGGTGATGATTTCGTCTGAAAGGAAAGACGTTTTAATTGCCAAACATCCCCGCTGGTCCGAACGAATCGAAATATCGGGCAGCGTCTGAAAGTAGTTCTGTTTTTCGGGGCCGTTCAATCGTTGCAAAGCAACGTGTGAGAGGGTTTCAGTCATCCCATAGGTAGCATAACACGGAGACGAATGATCATCCAACTTCATGCGCGTATCAGCGTCGAGTGGCGCGCCCCCGATAATGATCCTGTCAACCTCGTTGAGAGGTTTAGCGTTGGTCTCGAGAATATTTTGGATTTGATAGGGTACTAGTGCTGTGAAATTGATCAGCAGCGACTCTGGTAATTTTTGAAAAGGATTAGCAGTTGGTTCAACGCAAAATATCTTCATGCCAGCTACAAAACTTCTGACAAGCATCATTTTTCCGGCAATGTATTTCGTATCGAGACACACCAGCGCATTCCAGTTTTTTTTTAGGCCCAGCGCTTGCGTCGTGAGTTTTGCGCTCGTTGTCATTTGCTCTTTCGAGGCCACAATCGGTTTGGGTGTGCCGGTTGATCCGCTGGTAGTCATGGTGAAATCGGGCTGACCTCCGAACCACTGTTCAATGAATTGGAAAGTATTTTTTTCGAAGTCTGAACGCGCTGTTTCATGGGCAATACTCTCCAGCGATACATCGCGCCCGTTGATCCATATTGCCGAAAATGGATAACTCATGAGTGTGGGTTCTTATGGCGCGGATTCACGACCAGTTCTTTAAAACCATATGTGGGGTCTGTCACCCGCGCGAATTCAATGTCAGTGAGTTCAGCCAGCGCGATCTCTGCCGTAGTGTAGATCAGATTTCCTTCCAGCATGTGTCCGCCAATGGTAAGACCAAGGCTGTCAGAAACGGATAAATGAAGGTGACAAGCGGAATCGGAAAATGTTCCTGCCAACGACACGATCTCAAAATGGCCTGTGCTCTTACTGCCCTTTTCCTGGTGGGCGAAACGAAGGTGATATTGCTCAAGACTTCCCACACAAGTCAGTACAATACCGGCTTTCATGTTATGCTTTTCAGCATACTCCATGATCGCCTTTTTCAGGTCGGTATGTGGCGTGAGCCTGATCATACAAATGTCGCCGGCTGACTGCATGATGTTTTTTTTAATGCGTTCATCTAATATAAATAAACGGCATCATACACAGGGTCAAAAATCAATGAGTAAGCATTGGTCAACGGGCATCAGGGCGCTGATTGATTACGGGAACTTGGGATATTTTGACCAGTCTGGTTCGCGTTTTTCGATGAAGGCGTTTTTGCCCTCTTTAGCTTCCTCACTCAGGTAGTAAAGTAGTGTAGCGTTTCCGGCGAGTTCTTGAATGCCGGCCTGGCCGTCGAGTTCGGCGTTGAAAGAGGCCTTCAACATTCTTATCGCGAGCGGGCTCTTCTTCATGATCTTGCGGCACCATTCCACATAGGTCTCTTCAAGCATTTCCAGCGGAACAACTTTGTTCACCAGTCCCATGTCGAGGGCGTCTTGGGCGTCATATTGATCGCAGAGGTACCAGATCTCGCGGGCTTTCTTCTGCCCCACGATACGGGCGAGGTAGGAAGCACCGAAGCCACCGTCGAAGCTGCCGACCTTCGGACCGGTTTGACCAAAACGTGCATTTTCCGCCGCGATGGTCAGGTCACAAACTACGTGTAGTACATGTCCGCCACCGATGGCCCAGCCGGCTACCGCGGCGATTACGGGCTTGGGAATAGAACGGATCATCCGTTGAAGGTCTAATACGTTGAGGCGTGGTACGGTGTCTTCTCCGACATAACCTCCATGGCCTCTTACGCTCTGATCGCCGCCACTGCAAAAAGCATTACCGCCTTCGCCGGTCATGATGATCACACGCACATCGGCATCTTCGCGGCAGGTGCTCATGGCGTCGATCATTTCTTTTACCGTGAGTGGCGTGAACGCGTTGTGCACATGCGGCCTATTGATACTGATTCGGGCGATACCTTCGAATTTATGGAAGACGATCTCCTTATATTCCTTTACGGATTTCCATGGATATTTATAGTTCATAGCTCTTTTTTACTTTCAATTTTAAATTATCAAATATCGTCTTGTTCAAGGCGGTGTCAGTTTCAAGTTCGAGAATTTTGGTTCGTCCGTCGAACTGAAAGAATTCTTTTAGCAGATTTTTCATTTTACGCCTGCTGTCGAGGGCCAGATAATCTACATTAAATTCTTCGCACAACGTTTTGGCGTTGAGTTTCTGTTGGGTGATAAAATACTCCGGTCCTTCCGGCAATGATGCCGGTCCATCGATCATGTTGAAGATCACGCCGCCGTGATTGTTAAGTACAACCACGCGCAGGTTGGGCAGCGGATAATTGTGCCAGAATGCGTTCCGGTCGTAAAAGAAAGCAAGGTCGCCGGTGATCAGTATGTTAGGAACGTCCGAGGTTAATGTATGGCCTACGGTTGTGCTGGTGCAGCCGTCTATTCCGCTGGTGCCCCGGTTGCTAAATACCCGAACGTCTTTTTGTTCCGCCTGCAGTCCGATAAAATTGGCGTACCGCACACTCATGCTGTTGGCGACATGCAAATTACATTTCGCGGGGAGTTGTTTTATAATTTCGCTAACGAGTTCTAGCTCACCCAACGGTTCCTGCGGAAAAAATTCTGACAGACTCCTCAAGCTCCTGCGCTCTTCTACTTCCCACAACTTATGATAATTGTTTTGTTTTTGATTCTCAAAAGTTTCCTGTCGCTCGAGTGTGCTCAGGAAAGAAAAGAATGCTTCAGGTGTGGCATTAAAAATATCGGTCACGGTTTTGAAGGTATCAGCTACGGGGCCAGCTTCCTGAATATGCCAATGTGCTTTGGGTGAAAATTTGCGGAGGAAGATCTTCAGGTTTTTTGAGATCACCGATTTTCCGAACGTGATCAGCAGATCGGGGCGCAGGCTTTTTTTAATTTCTTCAGATGCCTGGCCCAAAAACAGATCGGTGTGTCTGACCACCTGCTGCAATCCGTGAATATTGGAGATCACATCACCGGCGATTGGCGTGCTGTGTTTTTCAGCAAAGGCCCGAAGCGTTTCGATCGTTTTGTCATCGGCATGCAGCTGTCCGACGACCACTAAAATATGGTGATAGTCTGGCCATGCCTTGACGATGGCGGCACGCTGATGTTCCGATAGCTCATAGCGATTAGCGTGTTCCTCCATCACCCGAACGTGATCGCTGAAGACAGTGGCTTCGTTTTTCTCCGGATATAAGGGCTCGCGGAAAGGAGCATTGATATGCACGGGTCCCTGAGGCTCCTGGTTGGCGAGGTTAATGGCCTCATTCACGATCCGGTTTATCATCCACACGCTGTCGGGATGATCGTATTCTTGGGGCAGCTGAAAATATTTCTTTACATGCTTCCCGAACACTTCCGATTGAAAGATGGTTTGCCCATCGTGTTGTGCGATCCATTCTGCGGGGCGGTCAGCCGTAAAAACTACCAGAGGTGTTTGGCTGAAGAATGCTTCGGCAACGGCGGGAGCGAAGTTATAGGCGGCGGTGCCAGAAGTGCAGAGCAAAACGCCGGGTTTTCGAAGTTGTTGTGCCATTCCCAGCGCGACGAAGCCTGCGCTCCGTTCGTCGCTGAAAGTTTTGGTGTCGATGTGCGGATGTCGTGCGAATGCAAGCGTAAGGGGGGCACACCTTGAGCCGGGGCACATCACTACATTTTTTAGTCCTTTGCGCGAACAAAGTTCGACGATATCGTAAATGGGCTGAAAACGCACGTTAGAAAATTACATTAAGCAGTGTATTGAATTTCATTTCGGTTTCTTCCCATTCCTGCTCTGCCACCGAATCTACGGTCACGCCCGCGCCGGCATACAAAATGGCGTGGGTGTCGCATAACTGCATGCAACGCAGGTTAACAAAAATGTCGATGTTGTTTTGCACGTTGACAGGGCCGAGGTAGCCCGCATAGAATTCGCGATCGTAGTTTTCGTTCTGCTTCAAAAATTCAAGCGCAGGCTCCAACGGCATGCCGCATACCGCCGAGGTAGGATGAAGAAGCTGAAGCATGATAGACCCAAGCTGTGGGAAATTGGTGGCTTTCATGTCGACCATAAATTCAGATTTCAGGTGCATGAGATTTCCGGCTACAACAGTTTTTGGGCCGTACTCATCGTACTCGCGCAATCGTATCTTTTTAAAACAACTGATCACATATCGTTCCACTAGCGCTTGTTCCTCTATCTCCTTTTGTGTCCAGGCTACTGTTCTCAGGTTTGTTCCTTCCAGGTATGGTTTTGTACCGGCAAGTGCCACGGTCTTGAAGATGGCGTTGTCTTCAACGCTCACCAATAATTCTGGCGACGCACCCAGCCAGCTTCCCAGGCCTGGAATATTCACGAACGAAATAAAGGCATTGGGATATTTTGCGCACAACTTCTCGAATGCTTTCACTACATCAAATTCTGCTGGCAAGGCAATTTCTCTCGTACGCGAGGGTACTATTTTTTCGAACGTTCCTTTTTCGATTTCACGAATGCTTTTGGCGATCAGCTCCATGAAGCGATCCTGATCCAACTGTGCGGCAGATGTTTTCTTTCCACTTCTGGCCACGTGTAATTTTTTCCAATTTTCTTTTTTCAGTTGTTCTTCCAGCCAGGTGCGTGAAGCTATTTCGAGCGGCGTTTGAGGGGGTGTCAGGGTTCCGTTGTCGACTGAAAAAATATAATCGGCTTTGAGGTAAATGCTGTCTTTGGTGCGGTCGAAAGGAGAAAAAATAAATCCGGTTTGGAGTTCTTCCAAAATAGTGTCTTTCCCGAGTTGTTGATGTTTTTCTGCGATGAGCAGGTGTTTGGTTTGTGAACTGGGAAGTCTCCACCAGGCGAGGGGGAAGTCGAGCAGGGAACAATGCCTGATCACATATGAAAGTAGTTCAGTTTCTGATATTTTCTGCCCGGAAACCGAAATGGAGGTATTCATTTGCCAACGCAAGGTTTAATTTTTCTTATCCAACACCGCCATGGTTATACGGCTGATGCAAACCAGCTCCTGCTGTTCATTCATGATACGTATTTCCCACACCTGAGTTTTTTTTCCGATATGAATTGGTTTGGTTATACCTTTAACATATCCGGACTGCACGCCGCGCAGATGGTTGGCGTTGATCTCGAGACCGACGCAAAAATGTTTGGTGATATCAATGCAACAAGTGGCTGCGACACTACCCATGGTCTCGGCCAGCGCCACGGAGGCCCCGCCGTGCAAAAGTCCAAAAGGCTGATGGGTGCGGTGGTCTACCGGCATGGTGGCTTCCAGGTAATCTTCTCCGACAGTAATGAATTCGATGCCGATCTGTTCGGCCATCGTGTTCCGGGAGAGCTTATTAATGGCGTCCAGCGTTACGCCGGGTTTAAAAATTCCCATGAATTAGTTTCAGTTTCGGCTACCCGATGGGGTATCAACTATTTCCCTATTTTTGCGTGCCCCACGAGGACAGGTGTAAGACCTGAACCCGAAAGGCGGGGCCAAAATAGCGCAAAATTGAACAGTAAAAAAGTTTACCTCGTTCGTCACGGACAAACGGATTTTAATTTGAGAAGCATTGTTCAGGGCAGCGGCGTAGATACCGACCTCAATGACTTCGGCAGAAGACAGGCCGAGGCTTTTTACAAAGCCTATCGGCATATTCCTTTTGATAAGGTTTACACTTCTGTTCTGAAAAGAAGCCAGCAATCAGTGCAAAAATTCATTGACGACGGTATTGCCCACGACGCGCTGGCGGGACTGAACGAGATCAGTTGGGGAACCAAAGAGGGACATCGCATTACACCCCAGGAAGATGAATATTATCACTATATGTTGCAGGAGTGGCAAAAGGGTAATACCGTACTTCGTATTGAAGGAGGAGAAAGCCCCGACGATGTGGTGAAACGCATGAAGCCGGCGATGGAGTATATTATGAGTCATGAACAGGAGGAGACCATTCTCATCTGCATGCATGGAAGAGCCATCCGTATTTTACTGTGTTATCTGCTTCGTTATCCATTGAAGTCGATGGATATGTTCGAGCATGAAAACCTTTGCTTATACGTGCTGAATTTCACAGGTTCCATGTTCAACATTGAAAAATACAACGACACCGATCACTTGCGCTTCATCTGAGCGAGAGCCGATTTGGCTTTGCTGTCGATACTGTTCTTATATTCGTGACGCTTATAGCGTAACGCTTTTTCGAAATAATTCTCTGCGTTACCATGATCTTTTTCAGCCAGCAAAATATACCCCATCTGTAAGCAGGCGTTGGGTGCAAAATACCAATGCTCTTCGCCGGCCATGTCGATCGTTTGCTGATAAAACATTTTGGCAGCTGGTAGCTGGCTTGTTTTGTGTGCGAGCCTTGCTTTGCGATAGTAGAACTCCACCTGATCACGTTTTGTGGGAATATCGGCGGGAGAAATGCTTTCAAGTTGCTGTTGTGCTTCAGCGTAGTAGCCGCCATCGGTGAAAAAGCGGGTCTTCGAAAGTTTTACGTTCGGTAGTTCTGCCTCGGCCATGCTGCGGGCGGCATGTTTGTCGGCCTCCGACGCTTCTTTACCTTTATTACGGGCGTCCTCGAAAACGTCATGGGCGTCGTTCACGTTGCCGTTGAGCCAGTAACACAATCCTATTTTGTAGGTGGCATCTTTGATGTAGTTCTGTCCTTTATAATGGCCAATAAACCACCGGTAGGCGCTGATGGCATTTAGGTAATCGGCTTTGTGTAAGTAAACTTCTCCCCTGAGGTAGTCGGCATAGTAGAGGGGCAAGCCGCTGTGAGATGATTCCAGGGTGGTGAGCATTTTTAGGGCATCTTCGCTTTGCGAGTTTTTGATGGCCAAGGATGCTCCGAGGAAAAGCGCAAGACGGTTGTTGGGTCTGGCGGCCTGGAGTTTTTTGAGTTCCACCACGGCTGAGTCGGTATTTTGAAAGATGAAGCCTTGCACGAGTGCATACAGGAGGTCGGCTTCGAAGTTCACTGGGCTGGAGGAATGTCTGACGCTTTCGAAGTCGCTTAAGCCCACCTGGATGGCACCTTGCATGCCGAGTAACCCCAGCACCCAGTTGTATTTTTCGGGAACGGAGCCTACGATGATCTCGAGCAGGGCAGTGGTTTTTTTGATGGCCAGGTATTTTGGTGTTTTGTCTTTGCAGGTCTCTGCGATCTGGTACGCTTGGCGCAGGTTAAGGGCGGCATCGAATTCGTGGCCATATTTTAGGTACACGAAGGCCCATTGTAAGCGAAGTTCGGCTTGCAGAAACTGGTAATCGGCATCTGATGATTTGATCTTTTTATCGAGGCGGCTTTGAAAATGGTCTTCGTATTCGGTGAATTTCTCGGCGTCTTCAGTGATGAGCAGTTCCAGGGCGTCGGCCAGGGAGAGAACGTAGTGGTCTTGGGCTGTTCTCGGTTCGGGTAGGAGTTGTCGCGCTTCGTCTAGCTGAAGGTTTAATACCAGGTCATAAGCTTCCTGTGAATTCTTATCGAAGACCCACTGTTGGGCTCTGGCGCCGATGATGAGGAACAAAAAAAGGCAAACGAAAATGCCTGCCTTTTTTTGATTGGGTATGATGTATAGAAAATTACTCAACTTTTTTTCTTCTGCTGGTTGTTGCTGTAGCCGTTTTCGCGGTTTTAGGCTTATCGCCCTCGTCCAGCGAATCCATGTCAACGTCAGCTAAGATACGACCGGAATGTTCATCGATCACAATTTTTTTCTTTTCGCGGATCTCGGCGATCTTTTGCGGAGGGATGACAATGTTACAACCTTCGGCGGCGCCTCGTACTACACGCACCACGGCCAAGCCGTTTGACAGGCTTCCGCGGAGTCTTTCGTAGTACTTGAGGAGCTTATCTTCAATCTTTTTGGTTGCTTTTTCACGATCACCCATCAATTTCTTTTCTTCCTCGTGGCTTTCGGCCATGATGTCCTGAAGCTCTTTTTTCTTGTTCTCCAGGTGCTCGCCGCGCTCGGTAATCAGGGTATTGGTCTTTTCGATCTCGTCTTTTTTGCCCTGGATCTGGTCTTTAGCTTCTTTTATCTTTTTTTCACAAATCTGGATCTCCAGTTCCTGCAGCTCAATTTCTTTCGTAATAGCGTCGAATTCGCGGTTATTTCTTACGTTTTTCTGCTGTTCCGTGTACTTCTTGATCAGCTTTTCCGCTTCCTTGATGCCTTCTTTATTTTTCTTGATATTTTCCTCTAATTCCTTCTGTTCGGCCTCAAAACGGTGCAGGCGGGTTTTATAGCCTTCAATTTCGTCTTCAAGATCCTGTACCTCGTCAGGCAGGTCACCTCTTAATTTCTTGATTTCATCAATTTTGGAGTCTATGGACTGGAGTTTTACGAGTGCTTCGAGCTTCTGAGCAATTGATTGATTTTCCATTCTTTAGAAGTAACTTATTGGATTTGTGACGGTTCTTGAAAAATTGATCGCAAAAGTAGGAAATTTTTTTATCAAAACCTCCTGTAAAAGGTCCTTCGTAAAAATCTCGCTTTCATAATGGCCTATGTCGGCAATCATGATACGGCCCTCAGCGTCAAAGAATTCGTGATATTTGAAATCGGCAGTAACATAGACCTGTGCGCCAGAGGCGATGGCCTGCGGCAACAGAAAACTGCCTGCACCTCCACAAACTGCCACTTTTTTTACAGCTTTTCCCAACCGATGTGTGTGACGGATTATTTTTAAATCCATACTGCTTTTCAAACGCCTAAGAAATTCCATTGGTTCCAAAGGGGTATCCAACTCACCGGTCATTCCCGCGCCAACTTCCTGGTTTTCATTGACTAAAGTTGTGAGATAGTAGGCTACTTCTTCATAAGGGTGAGCTTTTCTTAATGCGCTCATGATCCGCTCTTCCAGGTGAACCGGAAAAATGACCTCGGCCCGGACTTCCTGTACATATTCCTGCTGAAGGCTCTTTCCGATATGGGGATTGGCGTTTTCGGTCGGTTTAAACGTGCCGGTTCCTTCTACACGGAAGCTGCAATTATGGTAATTGCCGATCTGACCTGCACCGGCTTCATGCAAAGCGGCCAATACCGCTTCGCTATTTTCCTTCGGAATAAAAGTTACCAGCTTGGCCAGCGTATCTTTCTTGGGCGCAAGTATCTGAAGGTTTTTTAGGCCGATCTTTTCGCAGATCTTCCGGTTGACGCCCGTATGCACATGGTCGAGGTTGGTGTGAATAGCATAAATGGCAACCTGGTGTTGAATGGCCTTGATCACCGTGCGTTCTATATAATTGCTGCCCGTAAGTTTCTTCAGTCCCCGGAACACGATGGGATGGTGGGCCACAATAAGATTGCAATGGGTGTCAATGGCTTCTTGTACTACTTCCTCGGTACAATCAAGCGTTACCAGAATACCCTTCACTTCTGCCGCGGGCGATCCCGTGAGCAGCCCCGAGTTGTCGTACGATTCCTGGTATGCGCGCGGCGCCATGGACTCGAGATAATCTGTTACATCTTTTATTTTTACACTGCCCATGTCGGTGTGCTTGTTAGAGGTTGAAAGTTAATTGTATTTTTGAATAATCATGATGGTGCTTCGTGTCTTGTTGTTCCCTTTTGCTGTGCTGTATCGCATCGTTACCGGCATCCGGAATCAACTGTATGAGCTTAACATTAAACCGACTGCTTATTTTGACCTTCCGGTTATCGGCGTAGGAAATCTCGCTGTCGGTGGCACGGGCAAGACACCAATGATCGAACATCTCGTGAGGTTGCTGGGCGACGATTACAAGATTGCCACGCTGAGCCGTGGTTATGGACGCGGTACCAAAGGTTTTCGCATGGCCACCATGACTGATCACGCGGGCACCGTTGGCGACGAACCGTTCCAGATCTTCAAAAAATTTCATGATAAGATCACCGTTGCTGTTGGTGAGGAGCGTGCCCTGGCCATACCACACATTTTGCAACATCGCCCGGAGACCCGGGTGATCCTGCTTGACGATGCCTTTCAGCATCGCCAGGTAACGCCATCGTTTCAGGTGTTGCTGACGGACTACAATAATCTTTTTTATCGCGATCTTCTGTTACCAGCGGGAAAGCTCAGGGAATCAAGGCG
This sequence comes from Bacteroidota bacterium, assembly GCA_049324355.1. Taxonomy (GTDB): domain Bacteria; phylum Bacteroidota; class Bacteroidia; order Cytophagales; family Cyclobacteriaceae; genus Chryseosolibacter. Next base: position 1,547 of record JBMOKS010000364.1, on the reverse strand, counting down.
GGGCGCAGAAAGGGCTAACGTGATCGTGGTGACCAAATGCCCGCAGGAAATTACCGACGATGCGATGATGGAAATTGAGACACGCATCCGGAAGTATGCCGAAAGGCCCGTTTTTTTTACGTACATCCGGTATGGCAATCCCGTTCTGTTCCACGGAACCGAAGCGTTGCCGGATAAAGTAATTTTGGTTTCGGGGATTGCCAACCACAAGCCATTGGAGCAATATGTGAAGCAGGGATTTAAGGTTGTCAAACATTTTGCGTTCGCCGACCACCGGCACTACACCGTCTCCGATGTTCAAGCTATCGCTGCTTTGGCAGAGAAGGAGCAGGCGAGCATCCTGACCACTGAAAAAGACGCCGCAAAGCTTAGCGACCCTCAGCTCAAAAAAAACCTCAACAATTGCCCTTCATATTATTTACCTATCGAGGTGGGATTTATTAAAAATGGAAAGGATTTTGATGAAATGGTGCTAAATGCTGTAAAAAGTGCCCTTTAGAAAAATTTCTGACCCGGATCAAAATCATCTTTTATTTTTGCGCGTGCGAATTTTTATAATCCTTTTTAGCGGGATCATTCTGTTGTGGAATGTATCGACAGTGTTTGGCCAGGAGCAGGAGGGTCGTCCGCAACGGCGAGGTTCCAGGATCATCGACGATACCACCAAACAGGTTTATGGTCCGAAGACCTCGCGATACTATCACGAGAAAGATATCTTCTACAACCGCGAGATATTTTATCCGATCGATACACTAATCCGCAATTTTCATCAATATAACTACGTGCATCGGAACCAAAACCTGTACCAGGACCT
>JBMOKS010000364.1:0-723 GCA_049324355.1 Bacteroidota bacterium | reverse complement strand
GACCTGGGTAATATCGGTACGGCGATCCGCCCCATTTATTATCAATCGCCGGAGATCATTGGTGCGACGTCAGGTTTCCGGTCTTTCGATCTGTATTGGGATCGCGAACAGATCCGGTATTTTGATACCAAGTCGCCCTATTCGAATATGAATGTCATTCTTGGTGGCAAAGGACGCTCGATTACCCGTGTGATGTTCAGCAGGAACATCAATCCCCGATGGAATTTCGGATTTACTTACCGCGGACTTTTTATAGATAAACAGGTTCAGCGCAGGGGCAAGGGAGACCGCATAGCACGAAGCAATTATTACGATTTTTATACCACCTACCAGAACAAGGACAGCACGTACAGACTATTCTTGAACTTCCGGAGAAACTTTCATCAGGTAGATGAGTATGGCGGTATCATGGTCGCTGACGAAGAAAATTATGTAGTTTCCGATTTTACAAGGGTAAATGCGCAGCCCTGGCTTACAGCAGCCGAAAGCAATGATCTTCGGAATAATCTTCATTTATTTCATCAATACAAATTTGGCAAAGGGTTTCAACTGTATCATGTGTCAGATCTGTACCGGCAGCGAAACAAGTTCATTGACATCTACAGTTTAGAGCCGAAGGAATATTTCGACTATATAGAGATTGATAACGATAGTTCGTATGACGAGGTGAATTTTAAAACTTTCAGGAATGAAGCCGGCATCAAGGGTAACTTGTTGAAGCTT
>JBMOKS010000363.1:0-15865 GCA_049324355.1 Bacteroidota bacterium | reverse complement strand
CAGAAATTCGCGCTTTATCTTGCTTAGCTTCTTGTTGTAGCGATCGGCAAAAAAAGCATCCAAATTATCCCCGGTTAACAATTGCTTGATCATGTCATCACGGTGAGACCGCACACGGTCAATAATATTTTCCATTGATAGTTTTACGGCTAACCCCACTGAATTTGAATTGTTAACCTTAATATACTTTAAATTTTTGCCCTCCGAATCGGCTTCAGTATTTTTTTTCAACATTTTGTCGTCGCATGTTTAAATAAAAATTATTCGACGGCGAGGTGAGGCTACTACAGTTTTTCGTCCGTGCGAAAAATTTTACTTTCGTTAAAAAAATAGCCCTGACAATTTATGATTTCATTTAAAAACAGAGTCGAAGAAGCTTACGACCAGGTCAGTCCCTTCAAACTTGTATTTACCAACAAAAAATGGAACAGTTGGGAGCGACCGCTCTACATCGTATGGATCGTATTGATGGCCGTGGTAGCGCTGCTCTTAAACCTGACTGACTCTCCCCCGTGGACTGTCCCAGCAGCTTTGATTGCCTGGGTATGCCTGACCCTCCTGGGTTTTTATACCTTCACCAACAGGCACGCCAAGAAAAGGCTCGTAGTTCTGGGCATTAAACCTACCAAAGGTTTTTTCAAGCATTGGGCCAATGATGCCTACCATAAATACAAGCTTAAAAATTTTTACAAAAAGCTTTGCCATGCGAAAATACTGACCGCTACTCCAGCCGATGTCGGGCTCACTGAAAAATGTCAGAATCTTTTTGACAACGAATCGAAGGGCTCTGTAAAAAAAGGAGAATTTGTCTTCGGCAGCGTTGTCCTGGCGATAGTTATACCGGCCTGGGATCATTACCTGGAAGCCTTGTACAAAGCAGGTGAGAAACATATCGGACAGGTGGTCAATTTTACCGGCGCCGTGATCCTGCTGGTATTTTGTCTTTTAGTAATAATCGCTTGTTTCCGGTGGATGATCAGTGACTACATCAACAGGCGCAGCAATAAATACAAAGACATTGCCCGGCACCTGGAAATTATTCATTTGAATTTGAAAGCAAAATATCAAAGGTCATGTGGTGCGCAAAAATAATTGCCTAGTGGGTTTATTTTATTCAGAAATCCACTGATGGTTTACGCTCCAGCCTTAATGGCGAAATGGCACGAAAATATTGGCGAACCCACGCTGGCCGATGGCTATTATGGATAGGCTTTTTGCAAATGCACACCGCTTCGAATTAAAGGGCGAATCGTTAAGAAAAATCAACTTCAAACTCAAGCAAAAAATAATAACTTTAACCATCAAACTTAATCGCTTAGGGGGTGGGTCAAACCATTCCCGGAATCAGTGGGTCACACTTCCCGGAATAATCAATGTGTTCTTGAGACCGAAGCTTTATATCGTGTTCCCGACCATCTGCTCAGCGCAAGCTATTGAACTGCCAGCCAAACGGAGGAAACCCGAAGGGAAGTCGGATGCTAATTAATCTCAAAACCAGAAATAACTCTGAAATTATTGTCACCGACTATTTCTTGCCTTTCGCTATTTCTCAGAGTAGATACAAATACACTGTTCTTTTCCTTCACTAAAAAATAATACGCTCCAGAATGAAAATCAAAATCAATGATCTTGCCATCTACCTTAGGGTCAATTCGTATTCTGGAACCATTTGATGTGTTGATCTCCAAAACTTCAAATTTTTGATTTTTATTCCTAACAATAACGGAGAAGGTTGACTTATCGAGCCAAACTGCTTTATTGTGAAAATCTAAATCAACTTGGTAAATGTTAAACTTTTCAAGCATTCGATACTGATTCTTTTCCGTATTGCATACTCCAACGATAACCACGCTGTCATTTTTCTCGATCACAATAAGTTCATCTGAAAAAGGAGATGCTCTTAAATTATATAAATTTCTATTATTAAGGCAACTCAAGACTTCCTGTTTGCTGTCTTCCAGGCAAGTTTTAAGGCATCGCCCATCATCATTCAGATACTGTTCTTCTGACGATTCAATCGTAAAAAGGTACTTAGCTGTCACATCAAAATCCTGTATGAAATTCTTAGTAGAATATAATATGGTTGAAGCCAAATTAGAATCCCGACCAGTGTATAATTTTATTGCATTTGATGTCGACCCAAAAAATTTATCACCCAATACCTTCCAATTTCCCCCCAAATATATCGCTGGATATCGCAACGTTGATTCTCCTTCCTGAAGAACGAACGAATAGGTTTTCTTAGTTAAATCATACTCATGAAAGAATATTTTTTGACCTGAAACAATATTGCTGAATGATACGCAGACTATGACTAATAGATTCCTCATTTTCTTGCTGTTCTTGGTATTGATCTCTTTATATCTAACGCAAAATTTGTGACACCTTCCATTTGTTCTTTAAATCTAGTCCAATCAGCACGGTCATCATTACGCCCTGGAGCAATTAGCAAACATCCTTCCGAAATTCCGCCATAAACTGGATTGCCAAAGGAATCAGTCATTTTTTCACCGGCTTTAGGATGACCCTTGGGGTACTTCTTTTGGTATATTCCAGCAAAGCCATTCTTATTACTTGTATGAATAAAAACACCGGTTAAATAGCCATTTGTTGTGCCTCTTTCGGGATGCGCAGGATTATATCCATCCTCGTCAGGTACCCTTCCCCTTTCCTCAATTGCATAATTGGACTCCAATGAACCCGATTTGCCTTGGGCGTCATAGTTACCGTCATGAATCCCCTCAGCAACAACCCCAAAACGTTGACCATCCGACGATATCGTGAAGCCCTCATAGCGTTGGATGTCATCGGCACCGTCCGGGCCAAGTACCCAAACATCGGCCAGTTTTGCACCATCTCCGTACAGGTTACTATCTTCTCCTAGCTGCTCTCCTTCGCTTCTGTAGATTACGACGGCATCAACACCTTGAATAATTACATCGTTTCCATCCTCATCTTTTACCCCCGTGTTATATTCATCACCGTCCTGCCAATGCCAATTTGCTTCTTCTTCATTTTTTTCCTTATAATAAAACCAATCTTTGCCGTTCAAGTCGATGAATGAAATTGAGTTATTTCCGCAAAAATTGTATGGGCTCCATTCATAGTATAATTCTGAACTTGCGTCTACACCTCCCCATTTTCCTATCTCGGAGAAGTACATCCTCGCTCCATAATCATACCAACCGAGCTGGAGCTCATCCTGAATTTCCTTGCCGTTGTACAAGTATTTATTTTCAAGTGAGTTTTCTCTCTGAGAAGATTGTGAGACAAGACCGAATGGATAATAGTTCGCGTTTTCTACTACCAAACTTTTTACGTGAGTCACGCTCATATCGTCTGTATAGACCTCAACCAAAGAAGGCTCCTCATTGCTAACATAAATGTAAATGTAACCCGGTTCCGCAATAGTCACCGTCGCTGATAATTTCTCATGCGCTACATCTTGTCCGTATTCTCTCGCAGCGTCGGTCATGCGCACAAAGCCTCCATCTTTAAAATTGTACTCTCTATCAAAGATAAGATAATTTAAATAAGCTTTCGGGCCGTTGCCTGTGCTTCCTGATTTATCCAGCAAGCTGCTATAACCAAACGAAGCTGTACTGGTTCTATAGCCAACACCATCTACCACGGTACCGCCGGGAGCCGTGCCATTGGCAATGGAAGTGAGTAAGTTGTTTAAAGCCGACGTCCAGTTAGCAGCGTTAGTGTCCACATACTTGGCGTACACTTCCATCTTCACTGTATCGCCCGGCATTACGCTAAGAGATTTGGCAAGTCCGTATTTTTCATTAGCAGAACCATTTAAACGTTGCGCATATCCGGTGGATGCTCCATTGGTATGATCAAAAATGCTCGATTGCACTCTGCGCGCTTCAGCATATCGCAGAAATTGCCCCTGTTCGGTAGCTGCATTAGCATCTTCAAGCGTTGCGGTGTTGGATTCTTGCTCGTCCTTTGTTGTAAACGTAAGCCTTACATTGCCCAGGTGATCCTTGAGGAAGAATTGATACTCATTGGAACCCCCTGCTGTTACTACTCTTCCTTCCTCGTGACTGATAAACTTCAGCGTATCGTTCTCCAGGAAATACTCACCGGCGTAATCAGACTTTTTCTTGAGCACATTGTTAATATCATACACTTGCTGGCTCAGCTTTTTGCCGGTAGCATCATAAATATATTTAATGTAGTTGCCTGTCCTCAGCGTCACTTTCTCCGGCAGGTTCAGGAAGTTGTAGGTGATGGCCGTGATGTCTTTGTTCTTGTCTATGATCATGCTGCCATTCATGTCATAAAGATAATCTTCTTTAAACACGTTGCCGTCTTTGAAGCCTTCGGTATTTGCGCTGGCATCGGTCACCGAGAGCAGTTGGTTGCTGCGGTGTATGCCCGTGCCGTAGTCGTAAGTCATTTGGTCTATGATCGTTCCATTGGCCGAGGTACGGGTCAATGACTTTATATTCCCGTTCAGGTCGTAGTCAAGTGCTCCTTCGTAGAAGGGATTATTCGCCGGTGCCGTCCAGCCCGCTGTGTTCTCGCGGTACTTAGCTTCCTTCAAACGATTCATCGGATCATATTCGTATGCGTATGCACGCTGTGGTGTGAAGCCCTGATTGCCGCTCCACTTGATGGCCGAGATATTTCCGTTGTACTGGGCTTGCTGATCTGGTATGCCGAAGGTGTTGTTGTAAGCCAGTTCCATGCCGAACAAGTCATGTGGCTGGTTGGGGTCGATCGTTGTATTGTTTACGTCAGCGTTGTTGATGCGCGTGAGCCATCCGCGTATGTTGTAGCGGTAGTCTACTATTTGTTTAAACTGCCGTTGGTTATCAGGTGTAGTGGATGGATCGGTGTTGTAAAGTTTTTTAGCCACCAGCTGGCCCAGTTCATTGTATTCGTTTTGTGAAAGCAGCACTTCGAGTTGGCTGTCAACTTTGTGCCATGTTTTCATCGGGCGGCCAGCGTGATCATATTCAAATCGGCGTGTTACCGCTTGCTCCGTATTGCCAAAGGAGATCTTGGCATCATAGATAAAGCTGTTGGTGTAATTCAAAGAAAAGTCTGCCATCAGTGGCGTGGTGCTCGGCACAGCCGAGGTATAGATGGTGACACCATTTACCTTGTAGTAGATGGTGGTGCCCCGGCGCTCCACCCTCAATTTATCGCCCACAGCAAGCTTGGACGTAAATCCATAGCGGGCCGCACCGTTTTCATACACGCTGAGGTTTTGCGAATATGTCTCTGACAAGGCTCCTGCAAAGAATCCGTAGTCGATGGTATTATAGTGGGCATTGGTGTTTTGGTCGCTCAATCCGATAACCCGGTAGTTTGAGCCCCCGCTGTAGGTTACTTCCACGAATCCATCCTGTCCGGCGGGTAATACCTGTGACGATACTGCTCCCGCTATCCAGTCTGAAGCCCCCGCATTCTTCGTGATCTTTTTACTGTCGTTCGCCACCACATTCGCCAGCTCTGTCCAGTTCACCCGCTGGTTGATCAGGCTGGTCTTGGTTTGCAATACTTTGCCTACAAAATCATATACATTGGTTGTGCGTTGCAATCCGTTTTTGAAATCATCGGCCACGGTCTGCACCACCCTGTAGCGATCATCGTAGTGATTCACGGTAAGCAGCCATCCGCCGTAAATATCCAGCGCTTTTATTTTCACACCGGTAACCTGTCCCACAACGCGGGGAAAAGCTGTGCCATTGCCATAGTCGTATTGGCCGCTGAGGTCATCGGCCTTGTAAGTGTAGCCTGAACTGTTGTTTAAAAAGTTATAATTGTCGTAGTAGGTAACGGTCAGCAGCTCAAATACCGAGTTGGGGTAAGCCGCATCGTTTAGCTTGGGAAACACCGAATTGCTATAACCATGCGTCAATGCATCGGCGGCAAGCCCGGTATAGGTCTCGTAGAAGTTGGTAGTGCTGATCAACGCGCTCATAGAAGCCTGGTCAGCAGAAGTCGGGTGCGTGTAGATGCCGGTCATGATCGGCCTGTTCAACGCATCGTATTTTATGAAGCTCCACTTGTTGGTCTTGCGCTGCTCGCCGTCCTGGGTCATCACAACGCGGTCGCGGTTATCATATACGGTGTACACCCAATCAGCACCGGGTACCTTTTTGTGCGTCATGCGGTTGCGGCCATCATACCTGTATTGAAAGGCCCAGTTGTCGAGCGCAAAGCCAGTCGCTGTCTTCACGGCTATCGGCACGGAGTACAATGTCAGGTTGGTGATCGTGGCGCTGGTCATCTTCCAGCGATAGGTTCCTTCGTCGGCCGCTGTGGCGCTGTTGCGCGTATAGGTATTGCCTACGGCATCCTGGTCGTTGGCTGAAATATTTGTCCATGTGCCATTATTTTGTTTCTCCCACGCAATACTGGTGTTAGTGCCCAGGGGACGCGAGGCGATCACTAGCGCGGCGCCGGTGGTCATCGTCTTTTTGGTGATGTCGGGTATATCTTTTTGCACGGCGTAGGCAAATGAATAGATGCCCGCGCCATACATGGGTTCCAGCTGAGAAAAGTCGAGGTAGTTGTTGGTAAGCCGCAGCGTAAGCGCCGCTTTGTTCACATGATTGGCAAAGTTGGGCACCGTTGCCAGCTCATTGTAGTCGAAGTTGATGCTGGTGGCCAGTGGCAAGCTCAGCATTTCCTGGGGCAGAGAGGTGAACTTGTTGTAGTCGCAGCGAATGTATCCGGCCTTCGTCCAGGTGCCGATGGTGGAAGGGAATGCGCCATGAAAATCGTTGCCGGCGATGTTGAACCCGCTGATCTTGGTCCAGTTGCCGATGAATGACGGCAGCTCGCCGTTGAGCCGGTTGTTGTCTACATAAAACAACTCGATTAGCGTGAGATTGGCCAACGTTGCCGGTATGCTACCGGTCAGCTGGTTGCCACTGGCGTAGAATTGTATCAGCTTGGTGAGGCTGCCCAATTCCGACGGAATAGATCCTGAAAACTTGTTGCTATAAATGTAAAGCGCTGTAAGTTTAGTCAAGCTGCCCAGGCTCGGCGGTAGCGCGCCGTTAAATTGGTTCGATTGCAGGTACAAGCCTGTAAGATTTACAAGGCTCCCGATCGAAGAAGGCAGGGTGCCTGTAAATGAATTCACCGACAGATTGAGATAAGTAAGCTTTGTCAGATTGCCCAGGCTGGTAGGTATCGATCCGCTAAACTGGTTGTTGTTCATCGCTAGCACCGTGAGGTTGGTCAGGTTGCCAATCTCTGCTGGTAGGGAGCCGGTAAGCTGGTTGGTGTTGATATAAAAGTTGATGAGCTGCGTGAAATTGCCTATCCACGATGGCAGCGAGCCCGTGAGCTGGTTGGCATCCAGAAAAAGATATTGTAAGTTGGTGAGGTTCGCCATGCTGGCAGGCAGGGGCCCCGTGCGTTTGGCACTGCGCATCTGCAGGGTGGTGAGGTTGGTGTAGTTGCCTATCCATGATGGTATCGGCCCCGCATTCATGAGTGCGCAGGCGTCCAATTTGAAATTACCCATATTCACCAGTGCACTCAGGTCGGGCAGGTCGCCCGTAAAGTTGTTGTAGCTCAAATCAAAGGTTCGCAGTTCGGTGAGCTGATTGAGAAAAGCGGGGATCGTGCCGCTGAATTTATTGCTGGCAATGTTGAGCGTTCTCAACAGCAGGAGATTCTGCATAGTTGTGGGCAGCGCGCCGGTGATCTGGTTGGTGTACAGATAAAAGTGGTTAAGCCTAGTGAGATTTCCGACAGCAGAGGTGAGTGTTCCATTGAGCTTGTTATTGCCCAGGTTGAGCACCGTTAATCCACGCAGTTCCCCGATGGCCGCAGGAAGCTTGCCGGTAAGGTTGTTGCCCGTCATGGTAAGGTCGGTGATGTCGCCATTGCTCACCGTCACGCCATACCAGGTGTCCATTTCGGCTATCGTGGCCGTGGCGGGCCAGCTGCCTGCCGCAGGCCAATTGGTTTTTGTGGTCCAGTTGGATCCGGCAAGGCTATCGTACATGGCCTTGAGCGCCAGAAACTCTAAGTGATCGTCGGCAGCGCCGTTTATGCCAAAAGATAATTGCACACCCTTGATCGTGGCCTTGGTGTGATAGAAGGCCGCATCGATCATCAGGCTGCCGGTGCTGGTCTTCACAGACGTATGCTTGAGCACACCATCCATGTAGTATTTCACCGCCGAGCCTTCGCGCGACACTCGGGCCACCGTGCCCGCAACATATTTGCCCAGGTATTTTATCTGTGCTCCATCTTCATACACATGAAGGTTGGCGCTGGCGTCAAACTGCATGGCAAATTCAATAGACGAGCCATCGTTCACGTTGGTGCTGGCAAGGCCTATCATGCGTGTCTTGTCAAGCTCGCCTGCCGTCATTTCCACCCAGCCATCCACTCCTGCGGCCAGTGTGGCGACAGAGGTGGCGCCGGCGTTGCCATAGCAGCAACTTCCGGCCATCATCAGGTCGCTGCCATTGATGGCCACGCCTTTCAGGTTGGTCCACTTTACTCTGGGGTTCACTTCTCCGCCGAACGAAGCTTTTACGTTGGCAAAAGTTGCTGTCGTAGTGTAGATGGCCATGTCGCCAATCAGCGCGTCGGTAAGGGCGCCTGAAACGGTGTACAGCGTGGTGCCATTTTGTTTGAAATAAATGTTTGTTCCCACCCGCTCTACTCTCAGCACATCGCCAGCGCTGTAGGGCGCCACATGCACCTGCGTGCCGTTGAGGCGCACATATACGTTGGCGTCGGTACCCAGCTGCAGGTCATAGTCGATGCTCGTATACTGCGTGTTGGGGTTGCTGTCTGAAAGACCGAAGGCTTTCCGCTCGGTGGTGTTGCCCGCCGTGTATTCTATCCAGCCATCAGTGTTGGCAGGCAGAAAGTGCGCAGAAGCGGCACCTGCATTGCCCCATCCATCCACATCGGTTTTGGTCACCGTGTTGTTGCCGTAGGTGCTTCCCACCACGTCGGTCCACACCACATCGTAAACACTTTGGGCGTATGTTGCTGCCTGGCAAAACAGGCATAGCACAGCAGCGCACAAAACGACTTTCAGCTTATAGGTCATGATATTTAAAGTAGAACGTTCAAACATAAACTTGGTGGTAGGCCTCATGATTTATAGTACGGTGAGGCTGCCCGCAGTGAGGGAATAGACCTGGGGAGGTTCGTTCAAATAAAGATTGATCTTTATCGTCAGCTTTCCGCCCGCGCGCTCCACATCCACAAAGGCAGGCTGGCTTTCAAATTCGAAGCTGAAACGGATCATGCCGTTCTGGTTTACATCCGCCCACGTGCCGGAAATGCCGGTCACATCGAAGCTGAACTTCACCACGCCATCGGCATCTTTCCATACGATGTGCTGCGGGCTGGTGGTGAAGGTTTCATTGACGCTCTCCACTTGCTGGGTGTTGATGTTATTCACCTGTGTGATATTCCATTGTATGGTGCTGGTGGCGTCACTGCTCTGCGCAAACAGGGAGGTGGTAACGAAAAAGAAAAAAAGAATGCTCAGTATCTTGTTCATGGGCTTATGATTAATGTGGTTGATCATGATATTTTTCAGGGTGATAATAGACGATAAGTTTTTAGGGTTGGCTAATTTCCGCTACTGCTTCGGGGGAAAGGACTGTAACGAGTCTTCCGAATTTGTCGAAGACATAATAGGTGGCGGCGTATAGTTTAACATTCGGCTGCACGGTTGTATCAAGTCCGTATTGCACCTTTTTACAAACGATGTGATTTTCTTTATCCGCGTACTCGATCACTTCGTTGTTGTGCTCGTCATAAGTTTTATTGGCGAAAAGTTTGCCTTCAGCATAGTATCGCTCTTCGGCAACAGAGCTTAACACAACAGACTGGGTAGCATCATCATATTTCAGCAGCAGCACGTCTGTGGCTCCGTTAACTTCATATTTTCTCTTGATGGTGTGATCGGTTATGTCGGCAGGATCTGCAGAAGGTTGCCAGGCCGATCCTGGCGCCCCCTGCTTCACAACACGGTTTAGGGGCGATGCATCAAAGACTGTCTTTGCAAACGGTGCGTTGTCTTGTACTACGGTTGTCGAAGGCGTGGCGTAGAAACCTGATTGCTCATCAATGGCACCGCTGCGATAATCCAGGCTGTGCGATGCTGCGTAAGGAAGGTTCTTTACAGCTTCCCTCTCGAATTCGTCATATCGTATAAGAGAGATCATGTCTTTCGTGGCAGAACCGCCGTAATAGGTCACATTTTGAACGGTACGCCCAAGTCCGTCAAAAAATCCGGCGCTAACCTGAACTTGCGTAGGGTTTTCGATGCGGGATATGACGTCATCGTGGCTGGAAAAAGCTTCCTGAGGTGCATATGACCGGATCCGGTTCTCTTTCGAGTCCAGTATCGGGTGAACAGTGATCCGCGCTGTGTAGTCTTTCCATCCGCTGCAAGATCTTACACTCAAGGTGACAACAACGGGCTGCTCGGCACCATTGATGAAACTGTGCCAGGAGGCATTCCAGGTAAGTGTGCCGTTACCCACAATAGTACCTGCCTCTACAGGTGCTAAGCTCCATGTGTGATCATATTTCAATCCTGTGTATTTCACCGAAAAGAGATCACTTCCCCCTCCCTGCTGGCGCACCGATATTTCGGGTTCAATTCCTTCAACATCTAATTCCGGGGTGGCCTCCATTTCTACGTAAATGTCGAACGGTTGCTGACAAGTGTTGTCTAGTCCCGCGATGAGCAGCTTCGGAAGATAACCCACCGTAAAGGTCAAGGAATTTTGACCGTCAATGGTGCTGCCATCAGCTGCGGTTATCTTTTGATGGCAGTAGGTAAATCTCTTATCGGGTGGAATGGTGGCAAGGTTTGCTCCATCGCAACCTACATTGTACTTGTACCACTTGTAGTCGATTCCACCGGAGGCTGAGAGCGTGACGATCGTCCCGATGCACGCCTTGAGATGATAGTTATTTCCGACCTTGGTGAGTGTCCCCGTACTCGCTGTCAGGCTTATGACTTGCGGGGCAATGCGTTCCACCGGTTTGGTTGCTACCGTAAAATCACCCGAAGAGCCATAGGCATAAGCCTTGACCGTTGCTGTTCCCAGAAATGAGCTGTTCCAGGTCAGATTGCCGTCGGTGATGGTCCCCGCAGTGGTGGGCGAGACTTCCCAATAATAATTTACTGCATTGGTCGCCGACGCGGTGAACAAATCGTTTGCCATCGGCTGACAGGACGACGAAGGTCCGTTGATGGATACCTGTCCCACCGGGTTATAAACAGTGACGGTATAAGAGTCCAACTCACCACTGCCGCCCTGTGCTCCACCATCGGGTTCACTCAACAGTTTGATGATATAGGTACCTGGGCTTACCTGCCACCTGAAAGTATAAGTAATATTTCCGTCTTGCGTCGACGTGTGATCAACCGGTGGCAACGATGGCTGCCCACTCAAGTAGAGCCCCGCAGGTATGGTCACGTCGCACATTGAACCTATCGGCTGCATACTCGAGCAGTTTGTGCTGATCGATTGGCCGTTCACTGACAGATTAAGCATGGAAAACATGAACACTAAAACACAATGACATCTTAGCGAAAACACAGTGCAGTTGAAGTTCATCTTAATTTCCTTTTTTGTAATAGTAATCATATCCGTTCACTACATTTTTGTCATTGTTCTTAACGGTCACCAATTTTCCCATGTCGTCAAATTTGAAATACTGGGCCATGTGATTTTCATCCATCCGGGTTATCATTCCAACTCCCGGTTTATAGCAAAACGTGCTCATCCGGGCTCCGGCTGGATACACCCTGATCTCGTCCAGCTGCGTACCTGATGTATTGATTGATGCACTGAAAGGAAGTTCACCACTGAAATTCCATTGGTTATCTTGAAAGTACCAATAGGTCATCTTCAAAGCCGAGGGATTGATGGGGGTGAAAGCCGATGGAAAGGTAAAGCTGCCAGCATTTAAAACATTTACCCCGGTCTTGGCCTGGTCTCCGACTAATGTCCCAGATTCTTCGAAACTTTCGTAGAAGATTTCCGTGTGAGCAGCATTCAGCACGTGGGCCGTGGGCAGTGTTTTGTTATAGCCGTAGCAATAGGAGTGCATATCGCCGTTTCTCGTTGTAAAACTCAGGAGATTGCCATTGGTATCGTCGTATTGGTTAAAGACGACTTCGTCTTCAAGCGGGCTGGTTGATTCTGATGTCAATATTTTGGCAAGAGTCACCCCATTAAAAAGATTCCTCTTGGTTCTCAAAAGGGTTCCGTTCCTAAATTCCTTCGACTCGATGAGAGCCGACTTGTCCGGGCAACTCTGAATGCCTGCCAGTTCAGCCGCCGATAAATTCTGAAGGCTGGCTGCATCATCAGGGTAGGCATACGTTGTCCTGATTAATTCACCAACGCTACTGGTCACTTCCTTCCTGGTTACCAGCAGATGGTTGGGATTTTCATAAAACAAGTTGGTCTGAATGGTTATCTCCTTGTTGTTTGCCGGGTCATGTACAGTTTCGGTTTGGCTGGAAATATTCTTCCACGAAGATTCAACCGTGTAGGGCACAAACAGATAGTCATTCATTCCTCTTGATACTTGAAGTCCTGCAAGACTTTGGTCTATTATTACACGATCTCCAAATCGCAAACCTTTGAAGGATTTCTTTAAATAAAATTCCGGAGTTGCGTCGCTCTCCTTCAATGGCGTAGTGCCGCCCACTGCGTAGTCTTGTTGAAGCACTTGTATGCCACGCCGGTAATCCTTGTCAATAATTGGCGGATAGGGAAAGAAGGAATTGCATCCCTCCGTGTAGGGATAGGCAGCAGACGCCGTGTTGGGCTGGTCTTTCGGGGAGGTAAATTTTAAGACTGACTTCCCTTTACTCCCGTCCTTGGCTTCCATGACGGTTACATATTGATAACCCACAGCATTTCCCGATGTGGTAGTGACAGGCAATTGACTGCTGCCTGTGTAAGCAACGCCGCCTACATCATAGATTGTCAAGCCATATAAATATAAGATGGCTACGTCATGGGAGTAGATGGGCGAGTTAACGAGCACTCCACTGGACCGGCTCGGATTGTTCACGTCATGATAATTGAAATATTTGGTCACACAACCGGATACGCCACCAATGGCACAGTCCTTGATTTCTGCTACTCGCATTCCGCCAGCGGGCAGATTGGGTCTCAATGATGGATCTTCAGATGCTGAAGTGAATAACGATACCGAGGCTTCAACCGCCTTAAAGTTGTCGATGTCGGGACAATAGATGCATTCGATCATGACATGAAGCTCGTAGTTGCCGGCACGCAGAAAAAACACCTGGTCGTGACCCGGTCCGGTAAAAGTATACTGCGTGCCACCGGCATCGACCCGTTGCACGTGCGAAGTCACGAACTCGCCTGTTGCTGTATTCTTTAAGTAAAAGCTGGCTGAATTATCAATACAACTGCCTGCGCTTAAACTGAAGGATATTTTTGCACAACCATTTTCTATCATCGTTACCGGTATGGTAAGTTCTTTTGTTTTGTCGGCAGCCGGAGGTAGCGTAAATTTCAGAGATGGATTCGCCACCAAAAGCATGTCTGTTCCACATTGGCCAAAAGGCACTACAAATTGATTACTAAAGCGATCGTATTCATTTTGCTGGTATGTCAAGGTGGTCGTTCCTCCTGTCGGATATTCAATTTGTGTTAGTATGCCAATAGCTGTAGCGTTGGTACGAGGAAGTCTGAAATTTCCTGGAATCGACACGGTGGCCCCCTCTTGGGTGAGCAGATTGATTGGCGGGATCAGCGTGTTTTGCTCTTCACCTGTGTAATACCCCCAGTGATCTTGAGAAAACAGCGCTTTCTTGTTACCAATCAGCGGAAAAACTCCATAGTTGTTGTAGGTGAATTTGTACGGAGGCATGGATACAGACCCATTGGTTTCCTGGAAACTGTCCAGGCGTAATCTTGCATTGGCTCCAAAATAGGAATAGCTGAACCTCACTTCTTTTACAACGGAATTGCCACTAATAATCCGGATCTTAGACAAGGCCTTGGGTCTTGTCAAGTTATCTCCGTGGTTGGCCGCAACGAAATCTGTAAAATTCGCATAATCCCAATCCAGACGGTCGTTAACCGCCTCGACAAATTCAACCTTTCCATTGCGAAAAGTAATTTCACTAAGCACGACCTCCCAAGTGTCTACCTCGTTATATTGTGGCGTGGCATTGAAGGTCTGCGGTATAACCAACCGTTCCGACACCGTTGCCGGCATGGCTACTTTACGTGCCGGCTTGTAGATGAAATTGATCGTCTGATGAAAGGGGTCTTCAATCGAAGACAGATACCAGGTATTTTCAAAGTCAAGGTTAGGATTGCCGTTATCAGCGTCTTCTACATGCGCTTCACGAGTCCTTTCCTTCACATTAAAAGTATACAGGTTGCCCCGTTCATCGGTAATTTCAAATTTGTATATTTGCCCACGAAGCGTATTGTAGGAGTAGCCATAGTCAAAATATCCTTTAATATTTATATTTTGATGCGGTACGACAATGGCTGTCTTAGTGGTATTATTACATTGACTTTCATCAAAATAAAATTTTCCTGAATAGCCGGGAATAGAAAACGTAAATTGATCGGGTTCACTGTCTATCTGATTGCCTACAATGCCGTTTAATAGCGCATAATAGGCTGGATAAGCTTCCTGGAAATTATTTACAGTAGGTGTTATCCCAGAATTGATATAGTCGATAACGTCGAGGCCCTTTTTATTCTGACCATTAAACCCATTAATTCCCTCGTCGGGCAGCGACCTCGTTTGACGCGTAATCAGATTAGGGACATTCAACGTCCATCCGGTTCCAACCCAACCAGGATAATCTTCAACTTTCAGCCCGTTGTAGTTGTAGGAAAGCATGATCGGTACTTTCACGTAGCCATTATCGATTTCATAGAGCGGATAGCTGACGTTTGGCTGCCCGGAGTAGAGTCCCATCTGAACGCTACCGTATTTCGCTATACTTGCCGCGTTGGGCGACAATGGAATCGGCGAATTTGGCGACGGGTTTTGTGAAAAAACCTTGCTTGTAAAAAGCAAAAATAAAAGAATGACTCCAAACTTTGGTCCTCGGCTAGACGTGAAGTCCTGCAGACAATTCTTCAACATTTCAAAAGGATGGGATGACATATTTTATGGATAGATTATTGATTCGATGCTTAAGCGTTTTTGAGTTGAGATCAAATAAAAACTATTTGATTGACATTTTATGTCAATTGGAGAGGCCCGCAAAAATGATGAAAAAATCATTTACTTGTGTTTATTTACGAAAAACAATCTATTCAAATTGTTTTTCTGTTCATTTCTTAACAAACCTGCTTACAGATTATAAATCCCGCAGTTCACAAGGATTTTCTTAAAAAGCAATAAACAAGCTCGTTTTCTTTTTGATGCTTGGACTAACACGCGCGTTGACTCAAAGGATGGGGTAATAAAGCAATATTACAAATCGCGGATTAGTACGTTCGTACTAATCCGACGGTTTTATTTTATTCTTGATTAACCCACTTTCAACGGCGAATTTTACCAAAGCAACAGCGTTCTTGACTCCTGCCTTTCTCATTATCCTAACTTTATGATTCCTTATGGTGTTTTCGCTCAGCGATAACTCCAACCCAATTTTCTTATTGGTCAGCCCCAGGCAAAGAAGTTCAAGGATCATGACCTCGCGGTTTGTTAACGTGACATTCAATGGTCTTACTGAAATTGCATTTCGCAGTGCGTCGCGCATGACCTGATTCCGGTAAAAACCTTTGTCTACTGTTGAATAAATCGCGGACTCAAATTCGCTCACATCAGAATTTTTCGACAAAAAAGCATGAGCGCCTAATTGTAACAGGTGATA